>NZ_JBFUMK010000004.1:0-375672 GCF_054049415.1 Roseateles sp. P5_D6
ACCGACTGCGCCGACTGCGTCGTTAACGTCGGCTGGAACGGCTTCCTTCACTTCCAGGGCCGCCGACTGCATGTGTCCAGCGCGTTGAAGGGACTGCCC
Source organism: Roseateles sp. P5_D6 (assembly GCF_054049415.1). Taxonomy (NCBI): domain Bacteria; kingdom Pseudomonadati; phylum Pseudomonadota; class Betaproteobacteria; order Burkholderiales; family Sphaerotilaceae; genus Roseateles; species Roseateles sp. P5_D6. Next base: position 100 of record NZ_JBFUMK010000004.1, read on the forward strand.
ATCGGCATCCGCCCCAGCTCCGAATGCGACAGCGTGTACGACGTGTACTTCTGTCATCAGCGCTTCACGCAGTTCGACCTGCACGAGCAGCCGGTGGACACTTGAGAAGGTGTTACCCATGTCCTGGCACGGGTGTTACCCATGTCTCCGGTCCAAACAGCGCGTCAGAGAAAAGTTACCCGCCCTGCCGGGGCGGACTCCCGGCTCACTGCACCGAGTCATGAGGTACTGGGCAAAGGCCTCCTCAAAACTCCACCACCGAGCGAATGCTCTCTCCTCTTCGCATCAACTCAAACCCCTCGTTGATCCTCTCCAGCGGCAACTTGTGCGTGATCAGCTCATCGATCCGCACCTTGCCTTCCATGTACCAGTCGACGATCTTCGGCACATCCGTCCGCCCCCGAGCGCCACCAAAGGCCGAGCCCTCCCACTTCCGCCCCGTCACCAACTGGAACGGCCGCGTTGAAATCTCAGCGCCAGCAGGTGCCACGCCGATGATGATGCTGCGCCCCCAGCCCTTGTGCGTGCATTCCAGCGCCTGGCGCATCAACTGCACATTGCCGACGCATTCGAACGAATAGTCGGCACCGCCATCGGTCAGTTGCACGATGTGATCGACCACGTTGGCCACGTCCTTCGGGTTCACGAAGTCCGTCATGCCGAACTGCCGCGCCATCGCCTCGCGCGCCGGGTTGATGTCCACGCCGATGATCTTGCCGGCGCCCACCATCTTGGCGCCCTGGATGACGTTCAGGCCGATGCCGCCGAGGCCGAAGACCACCACGTTGGCGCCCGCCTCCACCTTGGCCGTGAACAGCACGGCACCCACGCCGGTCGTCACGCCGCAGCCGATGTAGCAGACCTTGTCGAAGGGCGCATCGGGCCGGATCTTGGCCAGCGCAATGCCGGGCACGACGATGTGGTTCGCGAACGTGCTGGTGCCCATGTAGTGAAAGATCGGCTCGCCGTTCAGCGAGAAGCGCGACGTGCCGTTGGGCATCAGCCCTTTGCCCTGCGTCGAGCGGATCGCCTGGCAGAGATTCGTCTTGCGGCTCAGGCAGAACTTGCACTCGCGGCATTCGGGCGTGTACAGAGGAATGACATGGTCACCCGGCTTCAACCAGGGCACCTTGCTCTCCAGCACGACGCCCGCGCCCTCGTGGCCGAGCACGGCCGGGAACAGGCCTTCGGGGTCGGCGCCCGACAGCGTGAAGTCATCGGTGTGGCAGATGCCGGTGGCCTTGACCTCAACCAGCACCTCGCCGTCGCGCGGGCCTTCCAGGTCCAGGGTTTCGATGCTCAGCGGTTGGCCGGCCTTCCAGGCGACGGCGGCGCGGGTCTGGATGCTCATTTCGGTTCTCCTGCAGGGGTTTGAAGTCGGGTCAGTGCGGCGACGAATTCGCGCGCTTCAAGGCGGCACAGCCTGAGCCGGCGCAGCAGCCAGGGCGTCAGGTCCTGCTGGCCGAGATGCTCGGGCCAGGCGCCCGCGTCTCCATCGGGCGTCTCCGCCGGATCGGTGCCCGTCATCGGCTCGCCCTTGAGCACATCCACACAGGCTTTGCGCGCCAGCGGCAGTGCGGTCTCGGCCTTGGCGGCGTCCAGCCGGGCCGTGCGGCGCTGCACCTGGTGCTGCACCGCGCCGAGCAGCGCCATCAGTCGATAACCATGGCTCAAGGCCGACTCGATCTCGGCCTCCGGCAGGCGCACGCGCTCCGGCTCGACACGCGTGCGCTGGGCGGCCGCGGCAAGAGCGGCCAACGCCGTGTACGCCTGCTGGCGCGACAGGCGCTGGGCGGTCTGTTCTTCGGCACTCGGCATCCAGCGCAGCATGTTGGCCGAATGCCGTGCCAGCGCACCGCGCAACTGCGCCCCCAACCTCGGCACCGCGGCGCGCTCCCATGACGGCAGCACGAAGCTGAACAGCCATGCCAGGCCCGCGCCGATGACGGTGTCGGCCAGGCGTTCAGCGATAAAGGGGTCGCTGCCGGGCGCCAGCATCAGCGGCTGCAGCAGGGCCATCAACGTCGCGGCCGTCGCGGCGACACGGTAGCGGCGGTTCACATAGGCATGGGCCGTGCCCACGGCCGCGATGAAGCACAGGCTCAGCAGCGGCGTCCAGCTCACGTGCGCCAGCAGCAGCACCAGCAGGCAGCCCTGCACGGTGCCGATGATGCGTTCGTTGCGGCGCGACAGCGTCTGCTCCAGGTTGCCGCGCAGCACAACGGCCACGCTGAGCATCAACCAGAAGGGGTGAGCCGCCCAGGGCAGGGCCGCACCCAGCGCATAGGCGAACGACAGCGCCAGCGCCGAGCGCAGCGCATGGCGCATGACGCCGGATTGCAGGTTCAGATGAGGTTTCAGCGCCGCCAGCGGCCAGCCCTCGGGCGACACGAAGGGCGCGAGGCGCTCGGGTGTCCAGGGGCTGTCGGGGTTGTCCGCGGCAGTCTGGCGGGCCACCATGGCGCTGACGTCGTCCAGCATGTGGCCGACGCGCGACGCCAGCGCGGACGCGAGATGGGTGCGCGAGTCGCCAGCCGGCGCGCTGACATCGGCCAGCCGCGCCGCCAACTGCGCCCGCCAGGCGTCGGCAGACACCTCGGGCAAGGGTGCGCCATAGGCCACGGTGTCGGCCAGGGCTGCGAGCACGTCGGCGAGGTGGCGCAGCGCGTCGGCCAGCGCGGCGCGCCACTGGCGGCCTGGGAAGTCCTGGCCCAGCAGCTCCGTGTCCAGCCGGCTGGCCAGCAGCAGGTCGCGCAGCTCGATGAGGCCAAGCACGAGGTCGGTCTGGCGGCGGCTGCGCGGTGAGCGCCGTGCGGAAAAAACCTGGTCGCGCGCGGCCTGCAATGCATCGGCGAGCAGCACATCATCGGCAATGGAGGCACGGATGTTCGCCTCGGCGCCGCCCACCGCGCCGGCAATGCGCTGGGCACGCGAACGCAGCCGCTTCTCGGTGGCGCGCAGTGCCGTAGCCAGTGCCAACTCGCGCAGCCGGTGGCGCAGCACGACCGCGCTGCCGCGCGCCCAGCCGGCATAAACGCAGCCGCCCAGGCCCACCCAGAGCGCGTGCTCCAGCGGCGACGTGGCGCCGGCCGTGCGGTCCCAGGCCATCGCGAAGACCATGGCCAGCACCGGTGCGAACGACAGCGGCCCGGCACGCAGGCCCCAGGCCAGGGCCATCAACGACAGGAAGGTGACGACGGCGATCAGGGCGACGGTCAACGCGAGCGAGTGGTCCGTCAGTCCGACCAGCAGCGTCACGAGCGCCGCGGCGGCCGCTGCCGGCAACACGCGCGGCAGCACGCGCTGGGGCGGGTTGGGCAGATCGGTCAGGCTGGCGCAGACGGCGCCACCGACGGCCGCCAGGCCCGCCGTCTCGCCAAACAGCGCGCCGACGGCGAGATGCGTGGCTGCCACGCCCAGGGCCACGCTGAGGCCATTCAGATGGGCCGCCTCCAGGCGCTTGATGAATCTCACTTGACGAACAGCTCCATGACACGGCGCTCGCTGGCCGGCAGCTCATGCACCGAGAACCAGCCCGACTTCTCGGGCCGGTAGACGTATTGCGGCGGCGCGTTGCCGGCGATGCGCTGCTTCAGCGGCGCGAGAGTCACCTGCGCCGCCTCGCCCTGCCCCAGGGCCTGCAGTGCGGCGGCCTCGACGATGACGGCCAGATCGCTCCACGGCCCCAGCCGCAGCGCTTCCTCGGCATCGCGGCGTGCGGCATCGGCGTCGCCATCGAGAAGGGCCAGCCAGCCCTTCAGCGCCAGCGTGTCGGGGTCGGTCGGGTCGAGGATCAGCGCTTCCTTGATCTGCGCTCGCGCCGCCTCCTTTCGGCCGGCGCGCAGCAGGTCCAGCGCGTAATCGCGGCGCAGCGGCACGAGGCCGGTGCGCAGCCGCAACACGGCCTCGTACTGCTTGAAGGCGTCGTCCCAGCGACTGCCCAGCGCCAGCGTGGCGGCACGGCCCCACAGCGCCTCAGGCTGGTCGCCCTGGTAGGCCAGCACGGCCTCATAGGCCGCCAGCGCCCGCGGCACATCGCCGAGGCGCCGGTAGTAGTCGCCCAGCGCGAGGTCGACGCGGAAGCGGTCCTCGCCCTTCAGCGCCTCGACATCGCGCCCCAGGCCAGGCACAACCTCGGCAGCCAGTGGGCGGCCGCCATGCCAGAGGGCGTCGGCGACACCCGCGCGCAGCGCACCGCTGCGCGGATGAGCAGCCAGGGCGCGGGCCGCCAGTTCAGCAACGGCGGCGCCATCACCCTCGATGGCCAGCGCATTGAGCTGGGCCGTCAGCGCGCGCTCGTCGGTGGGCGCGAGCTTGAGAGCGCGCGCAAACAGCGGCTTGGCCTCGGCCAGCTGGCCATCTTCCAGCTTCTGGTTGCCGGCATTGACCAGGGCCACAGGCAAGCTGGCGCGCGTGTCGCGCTGGGCGAAGAAGCGCCGGATCTCGGCACGCAGGGCCGGGTCCATCTCGATGAGGCGCTCGCGCACGATCTCGCGGCCGTCATACGCGTCGCGCCGTGGCGAGGCCGCGGCATTGGCGCCCTCGGCGAAATACTCCCACACCGAGCCGCCGGCATACCGCGACAGGAAGCCGTTGCGTGTCCTGGCGTCACGCGACTTGGCCTGCTGGTAGAGGGTCTCGATGCTGCGCGCCTGGTCGGCCGTCAGCACGCCATGGACCTGGTGGGTCAGCTCGTGCAGCACAGTGTTGTAGCGATCGAAGATGCTGCGCTCGACGTCTTCGATGCCGGTGACGGTGAAGTGCCCGCCCATGCCGCGTACGTCGTCCCAGAGGCGCGAGTCGTAGTCGATGCGCGCATCCTTGAGCGCATGGGCCTGCGGCGTCTCGGACAGGCGCATCCACATCGGCTTGATGAAGTGGGTAGCGCCCCCTTCCACCAGCACCGGGATGAAGGCCTTCCACGGCGCGACGGACAGTGCTACACGCTTCTGGTGGCGCGGCGACAGCTCTTTCCAGTTCAGTACATAGCGCTCGATGCCCGGCACGGTGGGCATGGGCAGGGCCTTGAAGCGGCGCTCGTAGTCGGCGCGGTGCACATCAATGGCGAAGCGTTGCGACTCCAGCGCCTTGGCCGCGATGGCATGAGCCCGGCCGAGCTGCGGGCAACGCTCCAGCACGGCGAGGCTGATGAGCAGCGCCGTGTCGAAGTCGCCCTTCTCGAAGGCGTCGGAGGCGCGACGCACGTCGGCCATCAGCGGCGCGAAGCCGTCGCCCAGGCGAGCAGCGAGCTGGCTGTAGTTCTCGCGCACATAGCCATTGCCGAGCAGGTAGTGGGCGGCTTCGTGATGACGGTTCAGCGCGACGGCGCCCTCGGCCGCAGCAATCGCGTCTTCGGTGCGGCCGAGCCGGATCAACGTGTCGGCCAGCGCGGCCAGGCCGTCGGCGGTGCGTTCGGCGGCGATGCCGGCTTCGAGCTTTTGTAGCGAGGCGTCGAACTCACGCAGCTGGTAATGGCGCTGGCCCAGGCCGCGCAGGGCCTGCGCCTTGTCGACGGGCCGCTTTGCCCGCTCAAGGGCTTTCTCGAAGCACTGCCTGGCGCGCTCGAAATCGCGCCGGTCCAGCGCAAGGCGGCCGGCGGCGAGCAGGTCGATGGCGTCGACGTTGGAAGTGGTCAGCACATGACGCGTGCGGCGATCGATGGCAGCCCCGTCATCACGGGCGAACAGCCATTGGTAGATGACACCGCGCTCGGTGGCATCGGGTTGCCTGGCGCGCAGCAATGCGTCGACATCGGTGCTCACCGCGGCGTATTGCTGTTCGGTCAGCAACGCCTGCAGCCGCGCGGCGTCGGTCGCCGCATGGGCCGCATTCAGGGTCAGGCAAACAGCAAGGCAAGCAGCGAGGCCAACAGCCAGTCGACGCCAGGGCATTCAGGCTCCATGAGTGGAGCGCCGATGCTAATCGTCCGACGAGAACCCCGAAGCCTTGACGACCGGCCCCCAGTACTCGCGTTCGGCGGCCAGGCGCTTGGCGTAGTCTGCCGGCGGCAGCGACAGCGGCTCGAAGCCCAGCTTGGCCAGGGCCTCGATGACGCCGGGCTCGCGCACCGCGGCGCGGGCCACCTCAGCCAGCTTGTCGACCGTGGCCTGCGGCGTCTTGGCCGGCAGAAAGAGGCCGTAGGTCTCGACGCCAACGATGCCCTTGAAGCCCTGCTCCTCAAAGGTGGGCACATCGGGCACGAAGCGCGAGCGGGCCTTGTCGGTCACGCCGAGCAGGCGCACGCGGCCGGAGGCGAGGTGGGGCAGGAAGTCGCCGATGGAGAAGCAGCCCGCGGCAATCTGGCCGCCCATCAGGTCCTGCATGCCGGGCGCCGCGCCACGGTAGGGCGCGTGCGTGAGCTTGAGGCCGGCCGCGTGCTCGAACTGGTTGCCGAGGAAGTGGGGCATGGCGCCCGCTGCGGGCGAGGCGTAGGCGGCCTTGTCGGGGTTGGCCTTCAGCCAGTCGGCCAGTTGCGCCAGTGTCTTGACGGTGGCCGGCACCTGAGGCCCGACGCCGAAGCCGCAGGTCGACAGCGCCAGCGGCGAGACCGGGATGACGTCGGTCGCCGGGTTGTAGGCCAGCTTGCGGTAGGCATGCGGGTAGACGGTGAACATGGACGAAGGGCCGAGCAGCATCGTCAGGCCGTCGGGGGCCGCGTCCTTCAACGCGCCAATGGCGATGCGGCCACCGGCGCCCACCTTCTGCTCGACGAGGATGGTCTCGGCCAGCTTGCCGCGGCCGAATTCGGCGAAGCGGCGGGCCGTCGTGTCCACCGAGCCGCCGGCCGGGAAACCGACGAGGATGCGCGGCGGCTGGCCTTGCGCGCGCGCAGCGAGCGGCAAGGCCGCGAAGGAAAGCATCAGGTGGCGTCGTTGCATCATTTCTCTTGTCTCCGGTCGTGTTGTCAGTTGATAGGCGCTGCAGTGGCAACGCGGGCGAGGCGCTCCAGGGCCGTTTGCAGTGCAGRCCCCTGGTCGCCCAGGGCCCGGACCAGTGCACGGTCATGCTCGGCGACGGCGGCTTCAAGCTTGGCCAGCAGTCTTTTGCCGGCCGACGTCAGATGCAGGCCCCAGCTGCGCGCGTCGTCGGGCGCGTCGCGGCGCTCGACCCAGCCCTGGGCGGTGAGCCAGTCGGTCAGGCGCAGCGCGCCGCTGCGGTGCAGGCCCATGGCCTGGCCGAGCAGCCCCTGGCGCAGGCCGGGGTTGCGTGCGATCAGCACCAGGGCGGCAAAGCGTGGCGGGCTGATGTCCCACTCGGCGGTGGCGCGGTAGAAGTCCAGGTAGAGCGCGTTCTGCGCGCGCCGCAGTGCATAGCCCAGCAAGCCGTCCAGCAGGCCGTAATCCAGCCCGGGAACAGGCAACATCGGGCCTTCGGGAGGAATGGCGCTGGGGCCGTCGGGCGTGCTCACCAATCCAGCTTAGTTTTTGTTGCTCACTGCAACTATCTCGCTTACCCTGAGTTAACCTGAGCTCATGAAGATCCTGATCGCAGGCGGTGGCATCGGCGGGCTGACGGCCGCGCTGGCCCTGCACGCACGCGGCCACGCCGTGACGGTGCTGGAGTCGGTGCGGGAACCTAAACCGCTGGGCGTGGGCATCAATCTGCTGCCGCATGCGGTCGCCGTGCTGGACGAATTGGGCCTGCTGCCGGCGCTGCGCGGCATGGCCGTCGAGACCTCGGCCCTCGTCTTCGCCAACAAGCACGGCCAGGCCATCTACCGCGACCCGCGCGGCCTGGAGGGCGGCTACAGCCATCCGCAGTTCAGCATCCATCGCGGTGAGCTGCAGATGCGGCTCTGGGCCGAAGCCTCGGCCAAGGTCACGGTGCTCGACGGCCAGCGCGTCGTCAACGTGCGCGATGAAGGCGACCGCGCCATTGCCGAGATCGCAACCGTGGACGGCCCGCGCGAGCAGGCGGCCGATCTCGTCATTGGCGCCGACGGCATCCACTCCGCCCTGCGCCGCCGCCTGGCACCCGACGAAGGTGCGCCCTGTTGGCGCGGCGTCATGATGTGGCGTGGCACGACCTGGGCGCCGCCCTTCCTGGACGGCCGCACCATGGTGCAGGCCGGCCACAGCCAGGCTAAGTTCGTCGTCTACCCGATTGGCGCGCCGCGAGCCGACGGGCTGCAGCTCATCAACTGGATCGCCGACCGCCGCGTGCAGGAACCCACGCCCGGCCTGACCGCCCCCGACCGCGCCGACTGGAGCCGCGCCGGCAATCTCGACGACCTGCTGCCCACCTTCGGCCACTGGCACTTCGACTGGCTGGACGTGCCTGGCCTCATCAGCCGCGCCGAGCAGATGCTGGAATGGCCCATGGTGGATCGCGATCCGCTGCCACGCTGGCAGCTCGGCCGCTCGACGCTGCTGGGTGACGCAGCCCACCCGATGGTGCCGATCGGCTCCAACGGCGCGACCCAGGCCATCATGGATGCCAAGGCGCTGGCCGAGGCCCTGAGCACGCACGCCGACCTCGACACGGCACTGGCCGCCTACGAGGACGAACGGCGGCCCATGTGCGCCCGCATCGTCGAGATGAACCGCCGCGAAGGGCTGGACGCCATCCTCGACCGCGTGGAGGCGCTGGCGCCGGAGGGCTTTGCCCGGCTGGCGGACGTCATCGACCCCGCCGAGGTGGCGGCCGAGATCAATGCGTACAAGGCGGCTGCGGGGCATCGCACACGCGCCCCTTGATCACCGCCGGGGCCGCGAGGATCATCGCGCCCCATGCCTTCACCCAAGCTCGGCCGCTCCGTTCCACCCCACGAACGCCATCCGGTCGCCTGGTACCAACCCAGCGTGCTGTGGACGGCCGCCAACCAGGTGCTGTCGTCACTGGACCAGCTGCGCAACCGCGACGGCCGCGAGGCACAGCCGCAACCGCTGGTGGTCATCGACCGCAGCCAGCCCGAGGCCGACGGTACGTTCTGGTTTGATTTCATCGCCGACACCGGTGACGGCGGCAACGCCAGCTATGCGGTGGCGAGCGCCGCGCTGGCGCCCGAGCTGGCGCTCGACGGCGAGACCCTGCAGACACTCCCAAGAGGCCAGCTGCTGCTCTTCGGTGGCGACCTCGCCTACCCGGCCGCCAGCACCGAGGACTACCGCTACCGCTTCGTCGAGATGTTCGAAGCGGTGCGCAACGACTTCGCTGACACCCTGGTGCGCGGCCGGCGGCTGACGCTGGCGGCCGTGCCGCAGAACCACGACTGGATGGACTCGGCCTCGACCTTCAGCCGTTACTTCGTGCGCGGCTACGACTCGGCACCGCTGCTGGGCGCCGACATCCCGCAGCGCCAGTCCTATTTCTGCGTCAAGCTGCCGGGCGGCTGGTGGGCCCTGGCCCTGGACTTTGCACTGACGCGCGACATCGATCGCGACCAGTACGAGCAGTTCGAGACCCTGGCCATCGGCGGCCATGGCAAGCCGGCCGTCATCGGCCCGGGCGACAAGGTCATCCTCATCTACCCCGAGCCCTACTGGACACGGCCCATCGGCGACGGCGCCGATGAGAGCCACCCCAAGCGCTACCAGCGCCTGGAAGGCCTGCTGCGCGGTCGCATCCGGCTGCGCCTGGCCGGCGACCTGCACCACTACATGCGTTGGGACTCCCAAGATCTGGCCCGAGACGGCCGCCTCGTCACCTGCGGCTGCGGCGGCGCCTTCACCCACCCGACGCACACCAGGGCGACCACACGGCCCGTGCGGCTGCAGGCCTTCGACACCGAGGACTGCATCCCGCCCGAGCCACGCACCGAGACGCCGGCCCTCAAGGTCGGCCTGACGGGCCGGCGCGCCCGGGGTGTGCATTTCGAGCGCAAGGAAGCCACCGTCTACCCGGCGGCCGAAGCGTCGCGGGGGCGGGGCTGGCGCAATCTGTTCGCCTTCCTGCCGCGTCGGGAGGGCGGCAACGGCAACGTGGGCTTTGCGCTGCTGCTGGGCGCGCTGTACTGGTTCAACGCCTACCTGAACTCCAGCCCCTTCTCCTGGTCGTTCCGGGCCGATGGTTTCCAGCCGCTGTGGGCCTACGGGCCGGGCGACTACCTGGCCGTGCTGGCGCTGTGGCTCAAGGCGATGGTGTTCAGCCCGCTGGGCTTTCTGATCAACGGGCTGATGGCCTTTGGCTGCATGACCATGGGCCGCGAGGCCGTGGACGAGCTGTCACCCGACGACGGTCGCACCAAGCGCTGGGCCGTCACCTGGGGCATGGGTGCCGTGCATGCGGGCGTGCACGTGCTGGCCGTGTTCAGCCTGGAGTTCTTCATGCACCAGGCCGTCAGCCTGTGGGCGGGCCTGGGCAGCCGCGACCAGTGGCTGGGGCTGATCCTGCATTCGCTGCTGGTCGGCGCGGGCGTCTTCGCTGGCGGCGCGGTGCTGGGCTCGGCACTTTTCGGCGGCTATCTGGCACTGATGTGTCGCCTGGGCCTGCTGACCAACAACGCCTATTCGGCGCTCGACGGGCAGGACCACAAGGGCTTCTTGCGCTTTCGCATCGATGCCGCCGGCGAGTTGACGGCCTGGTTCATCGCCATCGACCGCGTGCCGCGGCGCTGGCGGCGCGCGGGCGCGCCGGGGCCGGTCTGGCGCAACGATGATCCCGCGGCGACGGCGCCGCGAGTGCATGACCGCTTCACGCTTTGAGCATGTCGGCCGCAATCAGCCGCACCGGCGCATTGCCATAGCTGAGGAACTGCTCGTGGAAGGCCTTGAGATTGAAGCCCGCGACACCTGACTTGGCCTTGAGTGCCTCGCGCAGCGAAAAGATCTCGCTGTAGCCGCTGAAATAGCTGGTCAGCTGCACCGAGCTCAGTTGCACGCGGCGCCACTTTTCCTTGGCCTCGCGTTCGGTCTGGAAGGCCTGGCGCGTCAGCAGGTCCAGCGCGTCGGCCTCGGTCATGCCGAGCACGTGCACGCTGTAGTCGAGCACGGTGTTGGTGACCGAGCGCAGATGCCATTTGCCGTACATCAGCGTCATTTCGGGCGAGGCGCCGTAGCCGCTCTCGATCATCATGCGCTCGCCATAGACGGCCCAGCCTTCCACCATCGCACCGTTGCCGAACAGGGCTTTGACCTTGCTCGGCGCGCGGTTGGCGTGCACGAGCTGGGTGTAGTGGCCGGGGATGGCCTCGTGGATGTTGAGGATCTGCAGGATCCAGTGGTTGTATTCGCGCAGTGAACTCTCGGCCTGCTCGGGCGTCAGGTCGTCCAGCGGCGTGACGTTGTAATAGGTGCGGTCCTGGGGCCGGTAGGCGCCGGGCGCCTCGATGCTGGCGCCGGCCACGCCGCGCTGGTATTCGGGCGTCTCGCGCACAGCCAGGGGTTTGCTGGCGTCCTGGCTCAGCAGGTCGTGCTCGCGCACCCAGGCTTCCAACTGCGGGATCTGGGCACGGATCTCGTCGACGAAGCGCTCGCGGGCGACGTGGCGTTCACTGAGCTTGGCGATAACGCGGCCGATCAGTGCAAAGCGGTCGGTGGGCGGCGCCTCGCTGCCGATGACGGTGGGCCACAGCGCGGCCGCCTGAGTCTGCATGCTGGCCAACACCTCCTCGCGGCGTTGCTGGGCCAGCTCATAGGTTTCGCGGGCTGTGCGGGCCGACTGGATGTCGTGGGCGAACTTGGGCTCGTACAGCGTCGCGCCGAGGCGGAAGGGCCGCCGTGCCGTAGGCAGCAGTTGCTTCAGATGGCCCACATAGCTGCTCACCGCGGCGCGGGCCTGGTTCAACGGCGCTTTGAAGGCCACGGCCTGGCCCGCTTCGGCCGCACGCTTGGCAATGTCGTCGAGCACGCTGAGCACGCCCGGTGCCTGCTGGATGGCCAGCTCAGTGTGCTCGCGCGTGACGCCGGCCAGGCTGGTTCGCGCCGCGCGGTAGTAGGCGGGCAATGCTGCGATGCGCGGCTTCAGCGCCGCCAGGCGGGCGGCCAGCGGGGCGTAGTCGGTGTTGAGCAGCAGGTCCAGGGGCGCCGCGGGGTTGTGCTCGGCAGGGTTCCAGGACCATTCGCGCAGCGTGTCCAGTCGCCAGAGGTCGCTCTGGATCTTGGCAATCAATACCGCGCGATCCATACGCTGGCTGGTGTTCAGCGCCGCCTCGGGTTGGCGCTCGAACTCGGCCTGCCACTGCGTCAGGAAGGCCCGCATGCGCTCGCGCTGGGCGTTGCTCGGCAGAGTGACTTGCTGGGCGAACTCGAAGCGCCCGGCGGCCACGGCGGCATCGGGGTCCTGGCGCCACAGTGCCTCTAGGAACTTGTCGGTCAGCTTGCCGAAGCCCGCATCCTGGGCGAATGCCGGCAACGCAACGGCCGACAGGCCGAAGGCGGTGAAGTCACGGCGCCTCATGCCATGGCCTCTTCCAACGCATCGACGAACATCTTGGCCACGTCGAAGCCGCTTTGGTCCGTGATCTCCTGGAAGCAGGTCGGGCTGGTCACGTTGATCTCGGTGACGTTCTCGCCGATGACGTCCAGGCCCACCAGCAGCAGGCCGCGTGCGGCCAGGATGGGGCCGAGGTATTCGGCGATCTCGCGGTCGCGAGCGGTCAGCGGGCGGGCCACGCCCTTGCCGCCGGCGGCCAGGTTGCCGCGCACCTCGTTGCCCTGCGGGATGCGCGCCAGGCAATGCGGCACGGGCTTGCCGCCGATGATGAGGATGCGCTTGTCGCCCTCCGTGATGGCCGGGATGAAGCGCTGCACCATGACCGTCTGCGTGCCGTCCTTGTTCAGCGTCTCGATGATGCTGCCAAGGTTCAGGCCATCTTCCTTGACGCGGAAGATGCCCATGCCGCCCATGCCGTCCAGGGGCTTCAAGATGATGTCGCGCTGCTCGGCATGGAAGGCGCGGATCTCGGCCGGGTCGCGCGTGACGAGCGTCGGCGAGATGAACTGCGGGAACTCGAGGATGGCCAGCTTCTCGGGGTGCTCGCGCAGGGCGCTGGCCCGGTTGAAGACGCGGGCGCCCTCTCGCTCGGCCTGGCTGAGCAGGTGGGTGGCGTAGAAGAACTCGCTGTCAAAGGGCGGGTCCTTGCGCATCAGCACGGCATCGACGTCGGCCAGCGCGACATCACCGGTCGACGTGACGGTGTACCAGGCATCGGCATCGCCCGTCAGCGCGATCTCCAGCGCGCCGCGCGCCGTGACGCGGCCGCCGCGCAGCCAGACGAGCTGGCCGGCCTCGCAGGCGACGATGCTGTGGCCGCGCCGGGCGGCCTCGCGCATCATGGCGAAGGTGGAGTCCTTGTAGGTCTTGAAGGTATCGAGGGGGTCGGCAACGAAGAGCAGCTTCATGATCGATGGGGCCTGTGCAATCCGGCCAGTGTTGCACAGGGCCGGCCGCCTCGCCCACCTAAGGCCGAGTGCGGCGGAAGGTCGCGGCGAGCGTCGCGATGCCGCCCGCCACCACACCCCAGAAGGCCGCGCCGATGCCGAAGACGCTGATGCCGGACAGGCAGACCAGGAAGGTCAGGATGGCCGCGTCGCGGTGGGCCTCGTCCTTCAGCGACGTGGCGAGCGCGCCGGCGATGGTGCCCAGCAGGGCCAGGCCGGCGATGGCCGCGACGAGTTCGCGCGGGAAGGCGGCCAGCAGCATGGCGACGGCGCCGCCCGCCAGGCCGACGAGGACATAGAACAGGCCCGCGGCGATGGACGCCGTGTAGCGCCGCGCCGGGTCCTCATGCGCCTCACGGCCCATGCAGATGGCGGCCGTGATGGCGGCCAGGTTGAAGGCATAGCCGCCGAAGGGCGCCAGCAGCGTCGTCGCCGCGCCGGTCACGGCGATGGAGGCGGACACCGGCGTTGCATAGCCACTGGCCCGCTGGGCCGCGACACCGGGCAGGTTCTGCGAGGCCATGGTGACGATGAACAGCGGCAGGGCCACGCCGATGGCGGCATGCCAGGTGAACTCGGGCGCGGTCCAGACCGGCATGACGAAGATCTGACCCGTGTCGATGCCGAGGAAGCTGAGCCGACCCTGGACCAGGGCGACGATGACGCCGGCGATCAGCACGCCGGGCACGGCATAGCGCGGCCACAGGCGCCGCCCCAGCAGATAGGCGGCGGCCATCGCCAGGACGAGCTCCGGCGCGGTCTTGGCGCTGGTCACCGCGTCCAGGCCGAAACGGGCCAGCACGCCGGCCAGCAGCGCCGAGGCGACGGCCACGGGGATGCGGTCCATCAGCCTCTCGAACCAGCCACTGGCGCCGGCCCAGGCAATGAGCAGGCCGCAGACGATGAAGGCGCCCACCGCCTCGGGCATGTCCAGGCCCGAGGTGGACGCGAGCAGGGCGGCGCCCGGTGTGGACCAGGCCGTCAGCACGGGCTGGCGGGTCCACAAGCTCAAGGCGATACTGGTGACGCCCATGCCCAGGCCCAGGGCCCACAGCCAGGAGGCGGTCTGGGCCTGCGTGGCGCCCAGTGCCACGGTGGCCTGGAAGATGATGGCCACCGAGCTGGTGTAGCCCACCAGCACCGCGACGAAGCCGGCAACAACGGTCGAGGGCGAAAAGTCTTGCAGCAAGCGTGTCATGCGGCCAGCATAAGTTGAGCCCCTCGGCCAGGCTCGCGCCGCTGGACGCGGGCGCGCCGGACCGGTCCCCCGCGGGGACGAGGCCGCCCGCGGCATCGAGCCGCGTGCAGCCACAGGCGGGCCGGCTTGGGGCGGCCCGGCGCTCGGCCCGAATACAGCCGAGGCATGATGTGACCTGAGGAGATCTGTCGATGTGCCGTTTCCTCGCCTACTCGGGCGACGCGATCTTTCTGGAAGACCTGGTCTGCAAGCCGCGCCATTCGCTGGTGCGCCAGAGCCTGCAGGCTTCGGAGGCCAAGTCGGTCACCAATGGTGACGGCTTCGGCATCGGCTGGTATGGCGAGCGCGACACGCCGGGCGTCTACCGCGAGGTGATGCCGGCCTGGAGCGACGACAACCTGATGGCCCTGTGCGCCAATGTGCGCTCCCACCTCTTCATGGCCCATGTGCGGGCGGCGACCGGGGGCGGCGTGTCCAGGCAGAACTGCCATCCCTTTCATCTGGACTGCTATCTCTTCATCCACAACGGCCAGATCGGCGACTTCCCGCGCCTGCGCCGGGTGATGGAGACGCAGCTGAGCGACGAGCTCTACGACCTGAAGCGCGGCGCGACGGATTCGGAGCTGCTCTTCCTGCTCATCATGGGCCGCGTGAAGGCCGGCGCGACGGTCGAGGCGGCAACGCGCCAGGTGCTGCTGGACACGGTGGACGAAATGGGGGCGCGCGGCATCACCACGCCGCTGCGCTTCTCGGCGGCACTGGCCGATGGCGAGCAGCTGTGGGCGGTGCGCTGGGCCAGCGACGACAAGCCGCCCAGCCTCTATCTCAAGCCTCAGCCGGGCGGCTGGGCGATTGCGTCGGAGCCGCTGGGCGATGACGCCGAGGCCTGGCAGCCGCTGGCCAAGGGCGAGGTCGTGCATGTGCATGACGGGCGCATCGAGCGCCGGCTGCTCTGCGGCTAGGTGCCTCGCCACCAAAGCAGCAACGCGCCCACCGCCAGCACGACCACGCCGACGATGGCGCCGGCCTTCACGTAGACCAGGCTGGACCACAGCACATAGCTGCTGCAGGCGCTGAACAGCAGCGGCAGCCACGGGTACAGCGGCACGCGAAACGGTCGCAGCCGCTCGGGCTCGCGGCGGCGCAGCACGATCAGCGCCAGGCCGCTGAGCACCAGGAAGAACCAGTAGACCGGCGACAGATAGTCCACCATGGTCGAGAAACCACCACGCGTCAGGTCGCCAAGGCCGACGAGCAACAGAGCCACGGCCGATGTCGCGACGACGGCCGCGCTGGGCGTACCGCGGCGCGCGTTCCAGTGCGCCAGCCGCCACTCGGCCGCGAGATCGCGCGCCGCGGCATAGGTGGTGCGCGGGCCGGCGATCAGGATGGCGTTCATGACCGACAGCGCGGTCAACGTGACCACACCCACCATCAGCAACTCGGCACCACGGCCAAGGGCAAGGCGCATCAGCTCGGCGGCCGGCGCCTCGCTGCGCGCCAGCCCGGGCAGGCCCAGCACGCGCACATAGGCCCAGTTGGCGAGCAGGTAGAGGACCATCACCACGCTCAAGCCCAGCAGCAGCGCACGGACGATGCCGCGCTTCTCGTCGCGCATTTCAGCCGACAGCGTCGCCGCGTCGCTCCAGCCGCCATAGGCCAGGAAGACGAAGACCATGGCCGTGCCCCAGTTGGTCTCCAGGGTGGCCGCGCCTTGCGTCGCGGGCGGCTGACCGCCGAGCTGCTGCGCGCCGGCCGCGAAGCCAAGCAGTAGCAGGCCGGCAATCACCAGCGTCGTCAGGCCCAGCTGCGTGCCCAGGCCC
Source organism: Roseateles sp. P5_D6 (assembly GCF_054049415.1). Taxonomy (NCBI): domain Bacteria; kingdom Pseudomonadati; phylum Pseudomonadota; class Betaproteobacteria; order Burkholderiales; family Sphaerotilaceae; genus Roseateles; species Roseateles sp. P5_D6. The sequence continues at coordinate 16,440 of NZ_JBFUMK010000004.1, forward strand.
ACGCGCACGCCCAGCAGGTTCAACCCGGTCAGCAGCACGATCAGCGCGGCGGCCAGCAATGCGCTGGCATGCGTGCCCAGCCAGGGGCTCAGATCGACCACCTGCGCGAGATAGTCGCCGAAGACGAAACCCAGCAGCGCCATCGAGCCGGTGTGGATGACAGCGAAGCGTGACCAGGCGAACAGGAAGCCCAGCCGCCGGCCAAAAGCCCGGCGCAGGAAGTGATAGTCGCCGCCGGCATCGGGGAATGCCGAAGCCAGCTCGGCAAAGCACAGCGCGCCGACAAAGGACAGCACGCCGCCCAGGGCCCAGGCCAGATAGAGCTGCCCCGCGTCGGGCAGGGACTGCGCCACCATGGGCGAGGTCTTGAAGATGCCCGCGCCGACGACCATGCCGACGCAGAGCGCGCCGGCATGCCGCGCGCCAAGACGACGTTCAGGGGTGGGCAGTGACATAGGCCCGCGATGCTAAAGCTCGACGCTCTGCGGCCGGCGCAGCCGGACGCACCCTCGCGCGACTGCCGTGGAACCGGCTCTGCCGGGCCACTGGCAGTGCCCCCTTGAGGGGGCGCGCGAAGCGCGTAGGGGGTGGGCCTATATCTCGACCTTGCTGCCCAGCTCGACGATGCGGTTGGTTGGCAGGTGCAGGAAGTCGGCCGCGGCGGCCGCGTTGCGGTGCATGCTGGCGAACAGCTTCTCGCGCCACAGCGCCATGCCCGAGCCGATGGTCGGGATGACGATGTCGCGGCTCAGGAAGTAGCTGGTCTCCATCTCGTCGAGCTGCACGCCATGCTTCTTCAGCAGGGCCAGGGCCTCGGGCACGTCGGGCTCGTTCTTGAAGCCGAAGTGCAGGGCCACCTGCCAGCAGCAGTGCCCCAGGGCCTCGACCTCGCAGCGCTTCTCGAAGCCGACCCAGGGCACCTCATGGTGCTTGACGGTGACGAAGACGTTCTGCTCGTGCAGCACCTTGTTGTGCTTGAGGTTGTGCAGCAGCGCATTGGGCGTGGAGCCCTTCTCGGACGACAGGAAGACGGCCGTGCCGGCCACGCGGGTCGGCGGGTTGATGAAGACGGCATCGAGGAAGGTGTCCAGCTCAATGGCGTCCTCGCGCAGCTTGTCGGACAGCTGCTTGCGGCCCTGCTTCCAGGTCAGCATCAGCGTGAACATGCCGATACCGATCAACAGCGGGAACCAACCGCCGGCGGCAACCTTGAGTAGGTTGGACGCGAGGAAGGTGACGTCGATGAGGAAGAAGATGCCCGTGGCCGCGATGCACAGCGCCAGCGGGTATTTCCAGCCGTAGCGGATGACGAAGAAGGTCATCACCGTGGTGATCGTCATGTCGATGGTGACGGCCACGCCGTAGGCCCCGGCCAGCTTGGTGGACGAGCCGAAGAAGACGACGGCCAGGATCACCAGGCTGAACAGGCCCCAGTTGATGAAGGGCACGTAGATCTGGCCGATGTCGCGCACGCTGGTGTGCAGCACGCGCAGCCGCGGCAGGATGCCGAGCTGGATGGCCTGCTTGGTGACCGAGAAGGCCGCCGTGATCAGGGCCTGCGACGCAACGATGGCCGCGCCAGTGGCAAGCAGGAAGAGGGGAATCTCGGCCCAGCCGGGTGCCAGCAGGAAGAAAGGGTTCTTCACGCCTTCGGGGTTGTCCAGCAGCATGGCGCCCTGGCCGAAATAGTTGATCACCAGGGCCGGCATGACGACGCCATACCAGGCGATGCGGATGGGCTTCTTGCCGAAATGGCCCAGGTCGGCATACAGAGCCTCGCCGCCCGTGACGACGAGCACGACGGCGCCCAGGGCGACAAAGGCGACCCAGCGGTATTCGAGGCAGAAGTGCAGCGCATAGACGGGATTGACGGCCGCCAGCACACGCGGGTTCTCGAAGATGTGCGGCAGGCCCAGGGCCACCAGCGTCAGGAACCACAGCATCATGATGGGCCCGAAGGCCTTGCCGATGCCGCCGGTGCCAAAGCGCTGCACGGCGAACAGGCCGACCATGACGATCAGCGTGATCGGCAGGATGGCGTCGTGCAGATGCGGCTCATAGACGTCGATGCCCTCGACGGCGCCCAGCACCGTCATGGCCGGCGTGATGACGGCGTCGCCAAAGAAGATGGCCGTGCCGAACAGGCCGACCAGCATCAGCGTGCGGCGCAGCGGCGGCTTGTCGTTCACGGCATTGGTGGCCAGCGCCAGCATGGCGATGAGGCCGCCCTCACCGTTGTTGTCGGCGCGCAGGATCAGCAGCACATACTTGATCGAAACGACGACGGTCAGCGTCCAGAACAGCAGGGACAGCACGCCAAGGATGTTCTCGGGCGTCGTGCTGACATGACCGCCATGGAAGACTTCTTTGAGGGCATACAGCGGGCTGGTGCCGATGTCGCCATAGACCACTCCGAGGGCCCCGAGGGTCAGACCCGCCAGCGCCGAGGGGCTGCGGGCCGCATGAGAAGAACTCACTTCGCGAAGGCCACTGGCTTGAGCAGTGGCTTTTGTTGTTCGAAAGAGGGGATTCTGCGCCCGGTTTTGGGTTTTTGTGCAGCGCAGCAAAACCATGGTTCCGAGGCTTGACGCCTGCCCCTCTGCAGGCGTAAGCGCGGGCGACCCTCTCACCAGATGCGGATGCGCGCCTCCGCGGGCTTGAACATCCTGTCGCCGGCCTGGGTCTTGAAGGCTTCGTGGAAGCCGTCGTGGTTGACGGCGGCGCCATTGGCGCGGAATTCCGCCGGCGAGTGCGGGTCGGCCGTCAGTTGCTGCAGGCGGCGCGGCTCGCGCATCTTCTCCCGCCAGGCCTGCGACCAACCCATGAAGAAGCGCTGCGGGCCGGTCAGGCCGTCGATGACCGGGGCCGGCTTGCCGCCCAGCGAGCGCAGATAGGCCTTGTAGGCGATCTGCAGGCCGGACAGGTCGGCCATGTTCTCGCCCAGCGTCAGCTTGCCGTTCACATGCTTGCCCGCAATGGGCTCGTAGGCGGCGTACTGGGCCACCAGGCGCTCGCCGACCTTCTCGAAAGCCTGGCGGTCGGCATCGGTCCACCAGTTGGCCAGCGCCCCGTCGCCGTCGAACTGGCTGCCCTCGTCGTCGAAGCCATGGCTGATCTCGTGGCCGATGACGGCCCCGATGGCGCCGTAGTTGACCGCGTCGTCGGCGCGGGTGTTGTACAGCGGCGGCTGCAGCACGGCGGCCGGGAAGACGATCTCGTTGAAGGTCGGGTTGTAGTAGGCGTTGACGGTCTGGGGCGTCATGCCCCATTCGCGCTTGTCGACCGGCTTACCGGCCTTGGCCACCTGGCGCTGCCATTCGAACTGCGCGGCGCGCTGGCGGTTGCCCAGCGGATCTCCCACCTTCACGTCCAGCGCGGCATAACTGCGCCAGACATCGGGGTAGCCGATCTTGACCAGGTATTTGGAGAGCTTGTCCTTGGCCTTGGCCTTGGTGGCGGGCGTCATCCAGCCCAGGCCGTCGATGGACTCGCCATAGGCGGCCATCAGGTTGTTGACCAGCTTGAGCATGCGGGCCTTGTCGGCGGCCTGGAAGTTGCGCTTCACATAGGCCTCGCCGACCGCCTCGCCCAGCGCGTTGTTCAGGTCGGCCACGGCCTGCTGCCAGCGTGGCTGCTCGGTCTTGGCACCGCTCAGCGCGGTGCCACGGAAGGCGAAGCGGGCCTCCCGCAGCGGCTGGGGCAGCACATCGGCGCCCAGATCCAGCGCGCGCAGGGCGAGATAGGCGCGCACATCCTCCAGCGGCGCCTCGGCCATCAGTTGGGCGGCGGCCGCGGCATAGCTGGGCTGGGCCACGATGACACGGTCGGGCGCCGGCACGCCGGCGGCCGCCAGCAGGGCCGCCCAGTCCAGGCCCGGCGCCTTGGCGGCCAGTTCCGCCGGCGTCATCGGGTTGTAGATCTTCTGCGGGTCGCGGTTTTCCTCGGCCGGCCACTGGGCTTCGGCCAGACGCTGCTCGAAGGCGTAAGCGCGTGCAGCGGCGCCTTCCGGCAGACCGGCCGCGCCGGCCAGCACCTGCAGATAGGTCTGGTAGGCCGTGCGGGCGGCGGCCATGCGGGCGTCGTCCTTCAGGTAGTAGTCGCGGTTCGGCAGGCCCAGGCCGGTCTGGTTCAGCGTCAGGCGGTTGATGCCGGGCTGCTTGAAGTCGGCATCGACGACCATCGTCAGCGGCTGGTCGATGACGCCGTTTTGGCGCCCCAGCCAGGCGGCGAGCTGTTGGCGGGTCTGGAGGGCGGCAATGCCGTCCAGCACCGGCTTCATCGGCGCGAGGCCGGCCCTGTCGATGGCAGCCGTGTCCATGAAGCTGGCGTAATAGGCGCCGATCTTGTGTTCCGCCGAACCGGGCTTGGCCTGGGCCGGTCCCTCGACGAGGGCGCGCACGCGCTGGTCGGACAGGTCGCGCAGCTGGGCCACCATGCCGAAGGAGGACTTGTCGGCCGGGATCTCGGTGGTGGACAGCCAATGGCCGTTGCCGGCGCGGAACAGGTCGTCCTGCGGGCGCACGGCGCGGTCGATGCCGGTGAGGTCGAGGCCGGAATGCGGGGCGGCACCGGCAAGGCCGGCCAACTGAAGGGACAGAACGAGGGCGGCGAGGCGGTAGATCTTCATCTGGGGCAGCGGTTTGCGCGAAACCGCCAGCCTAGATCAAAGGCCGCGCCCTGCCGAAAGTTGCCCGCTCAGGCGGCTTCCGCCTCCGCCTGCGGATCGGTCGCCTCCAGCTCATAGCTGGCCGCCAGCATGGCCAGCCTGCCGATGACGCCATACATGTAGAAGCGGTTGGGCGCGCTCGCTCCAGGCTTCTCGCCGGGGCGCGGCAGATGAGGTGAGTCGGCGAAGGCCAGCGGCACATAGCTGGCGCCCGGGGCATTGAGGCTCTCGTCGATGCCGCGGTGGGCATGCACGCGGTAGTAGCCGCCGACGACGTAGCGATCCATCATGTAAACGACCGGTTCGGCCACGGCCTCGTGCACGCGCTCGTGGGTGGGCACGCCCTCCTGCACGATGACCTCCTGGCCCAGGTTCTCGGGCAGCGCTGCAGCCAGACCCTCGATGTCCTTGGCGTCGCGCACGGTCATGACGCCCTTGCCATAGCTGCCCACGTCGCTCTTGATGATGACGAAGGGCTTCTCGTTGATGCCGTATTCCTTGTACTTGCGGCGCACCTTGGTCAGCTGGGCGTCGGCCGCCGTCTGCAGCGCCTCCAGGCCCTTCTTGCCGTGCAGGTCGACGCTGCTGGACATGGGCGTGATCAGCCAGGGGTCCATGCCGAGCAGCTTGCCGAAGCGCTTGGCCACTTCCTCATAGGCGCGGAAATGCTGGCTCTTGCGCCGCACCGTCCAGCCGGCATGCAGCGGCGGCAGCAGGTATTGCTCATGCAAGCCCATCAGCTGCGGCGGCGTGCCGGCCGAGAGGTCGTTGTTGAGCAGGATGGTGCAGGGGTCGAAGCCCTTGAGCATCAGCCGACCACGCTTGCGCACCAGGGGCTCGACGACCAGGGTCTCGCCGTTTTGCATGCGCAGCTCGGTGGGCTCGGTGACGCTGGTGTCCAGCGTGCCGAAGCGCACGTTCAGGCCGGCCTGCGTGAAGATGCGGGCCAGCGTGGCGAGGTTGTCCAGGTAGAAGCTGCACTGCGCACCGGTCTCGGGAATGACCAGCAGGTTGCGCGCCTCGGGGCAGATCTTCTCGATGGCCGCCATGGCGGCCTGCACGGCCTGGGGCAGCATCTGGGCCGTGAGGTGGTTGAAGCCGCCGGGGAAGAGGTTGGTGTCGACCGGCGCCAGCTTGAAGCCGGCATTGCGCAGGTCCACCGAGGCGTAGAAGGTCGGCGTGTGCTCCATCCATTCCAGCCTGAACCAGCGTTCCGTGGCCGGCATGGATTCCAGGATGCGGGCCTCCAGCTCATTGATGGGGCCGTTGAGGGCGGTGATCAGATGGGGAACCATGGCCGAATGATCTCAGAAGCTGTGAATGGACTCTGCGCGGCCGAGCAGACCGCCGCAGCGTCGCCAATCAAGGCGCAAAACGCCGCCGTAGCTGGGGGCTACGGCAAGTTTTGCAACGCCGAGTGGCGGCGTTGCGGCGAGATGAGCGGGCGTGCGGTGTTCGTTTGCAGCTTCTGCAGGTCGACCCACCTGGGGGCGACCGGACGGATCACAAGACGCCGCCCGCGCAGGAGGTGCGCCCGCGCCCGGCGTGCTTGGCCCGGTAGAGCTCATCGTCGGCCCGCTTGATGGCAGCGGCCAGGGCCTCGCCGGGCTGGACGCGCACGGCGCCGGCACTGAAGTCGACGATGAAGCCCAGGCTCGCCTCACAGCGTCGCGTCAGTGCCATGTGCAGGCGCGAGTCCAACCGGCCGAAGGCCTCGGGCTCGCAGTGCTGCAGCAGCAGGCAGAACTCCTCGCCGCCGTAGCGGCCGACCAGGTCGCTGGCGCGCAGTTCGCCGCGCAGCACCTCGCCGGTGAGCTTGAGCACCTCATCGCCGACCGGGTGGCCGCGTTCGTCGTTGACGCGCTTGAAGTGATCCAGGTCCAGCATCATCAGCACGGGAGCCGCCTCCCTCGTGGCGCCGATCCCCAGCGCCCGGCCGGCGCGGTTCATCCATTCGCGGCGGTTCAGCAGGCCGGTCAACGTGTCCAGCGAGGCCAGCCGCACCAGGGCCTGCTCGGCCGCGTCACGATGAGCCAGCAAAAAGCCCATGGTGCCGAGCACGAGGCTGGCGTTGAGCAGCATCATCGAGCCGATGTTGAGCGGATTGGGCGTGAGAAAGCGCGGATAGATCTCGGGCCAGCCCAGCGCCAGGCAGCCGCGGGCCAGCGTCATCGCGCCGTTGGCCAGCGCAGCGCCGCCGCACAACCAGCGCCAGCGCATGCCGCCCGCGCCGCGCAGCAGCAGCACGCTGGCCCAGATGATCTGGGCGCCGATGGTCAGGTTGGTCAGGCCGGTGGCGACGCCGAGGTCGCTGAAGACCAGGGCATGCACGACGCCCAGCCCCAGCGGCGCACCCAGCAGCCAGCGCCGTGAGGCCCTCAACCCCAGGAAACGACAGGCCGTGATCACCGTGGCCGAGGCCGACCCGCTCAGCGCCATGACCCCGAGCGTCGCCAGCAGGCGCGGTGCGCCAAAGGTGGCGCCAATCAACAGGCCGAAGCCGAATGCCTGGCCGAGGAGCATGAACTGCCAGGCCTGCAAGCCGCTGCGGGTGCGCAGCCCAACGCCGACGGCCAGCGCCAGGCTCATCAACAGCGCGTTGACCAGCACCGCCCCGAGGAGGGTGATGACATCCATACGGGCCAGCATAACGGCGGGTCCGCAGGGGCCAAGAAAAAGCCGCCCCGAGGGGCGGCCTGGCGTGAAAGAGGGGCCGGCTTGGCGCCGGTCCCCGGGATCACTTGTGGTAGGCCGTCTCGCCGTGCGACGAGATGTCCAGACCTTCGCGCTCTTCCTCTTCGGTGACGCGCAGGCCGATGGTCATATCGACCAGCTTGTAGGCGATCAGCGAGACGATGCCCGACCAGACGATGGTGATGCCGACGGCCTTGGCCTGGATCCAGAACTGCGCGCCGATCGAGAAGTCGGCCGGCGTGATCATGGTCGCCGTGACCCAGTCACCCATGGCGCTGGGGCCACCCAGGTTGGGCGAGGCGAACACACCGGTCAGCAGCGCGCCGACGATACCGCCAACACCGTGCACGCCGAAGACGTCCAGCGAGTCGTCCGCACCCAGCAGCTTCTTCAGGCCCGACACACCCCACAGGCAGGCGAAGCCGGCGACGATGCCGATGACGAGACCGCCACCGATACCGACGTTGCCGGCGGCCGGCGTGATGGCCACGAGGCCGGCGACGGCACCCGAGGCAGCACCCAGCATCGAGGCCTTGCCCTTGAGCAGCGCTTCACCCACGCACCAGGCCAGCACGGCGGCAGCCGTGGCAGCGAAGGTGTTGATGAAGGCCAGAGCCGCGAAGCCGTTGGCTTCCAGTGCCGAGCCGGCGTTGAAGCCGAACCAGCCCACCCACAGCAGCGAGGCACCGACCATGGTCAGCGTCAGGCTGTGCGGCGTGAACTGCTCCTTGCCGTAGCCGACGCGCTTGCCGATCATGAAGGCACCCACCAGGCCCGCAACGGCGGCGTTGATGTGCACCACCGTGCCGCCSGCGAAGTCCAGCGCGCCCATTTGCCAGATATAGCCGGCCTTGGCGTTCATCGCATCGGCGACTTCCTTGGCGGAGTAGGCATCCGGGCCCATCCAGAACCAGACCATGTGGGCGATCGGCAGGTAGCTGAACGTGAACCACAGCGTCAGGAAGGCCAGGGCCGCCGAGAACTTGATGCGTTCGGCGAAGGCACCAATGATCAGGCAGGCGGTGATGCCGGCGAAGGTGGCCTGGAAGACGGCGAACACCATCTCGTACATCGGCACACCCTTGCTGAAGGTGCCGCCGGTGGCGAAGGTGCCTGCGACGTTGTCCCAGATGCCCTTCATGAACAGGCGATCCGTGCCACCGATGAAGGCATTGCCCTCGGTGAACGCGAAGCTGTAGCCGTACAGCACCCACAGCACGACGATCAGCGAGAAGCCGACCATGACCTGCATCAGCACCGACAGCATGTTCTTGCTGCGCACCAGGCCGCCGTAGAACAGCGCGAGGCCAGGCACCGTCATCATGATGACGAGCAGCGTGGACAGCAGCATCCAGGCGGTGTCGCCCTTGTTGGGCACGGCAGCGGCCGGGGCAGAGGCTGCATCAGCCGGCGCGGAGGCGGCAGAATCGGCTGCGGAAGCTGCGGGAGCAGCCGTGGCCGCCACGGCGGCGGCAGGCGCCGAAGCAGCTTCCTGGGCCCAGGCGGCCGGCGCCAGCAGGCCGGCGGCAAGCGCAAGGCCGGCGAGGAGTTTCTTCATTTGAGTGATCTCCAAACGGTTGTTATGGACGCGCTTCAGAGCGCGTCGTTGCCGGTTTCGCCGGTGCGGATGCGTACGACCTGATCCAGCGGCGACACGAAAATCTTGCCGTCACCGATCTTGCCGGTGCGGGCGGAGGACTCGATGGCCTCGATGACGCGCTCGACGACGTCGTCGTTCACGGCGGCCTCGATCTTGACCTTGGGCAGGAAGTCGACGACGTATTCGGCGCCGCGGTACAGCTCGGTGTGGCCCTTCTGGCGCCCGAAGCCTTTGACTTCGGTGACCGTCAGCCCCTGCACGCCGATGGCGCTCAGGGCCTCACGCACCTCGTCGAGCTTGAAGGGCTTGATGACGGCAGTGATCAATTTCATGTCGCTCTCCAGTAATCAGAAGGTCTTCTTCAGGCCGACAACCAGCATGGTCTTGCCCATGAACTTGCCGTTGGCGGGACTGGCGTAGAAGCTCTTGTCGGCATCGGTACCGATCACGGCGCCGCTCAGCACCAGGCCGGAGAAGTCCTTGGCCAGCGTCAGCGAGTAGTCGGAGTAGGAGCCGGCGGGCACGTGGCGCATCGTCTGATGGCCGATGTGCGGCGTCAGCGTCATGCCATCGCCCAGGTCGAAATTGGCCGACACGTCGAAGTAGCCGCTGTACTTGGTGCCCGGCACGCCGAACAGGTTGGTGCCGTTGGTGTTGGAGTACTTCGCCGTCACGGGGCCGTAGCTGAGTGCGCCGTAGATTTCGAAGGTGTTGGCGCTGGTGGACAGCTTGTTGCTGGGGTAGTAGTACTGCAGCACGCCGACGTCCAGCGTCAGGCCCGTGGCGACTTCGGTCTTGTAGCCGCCGTACAGGTCGACCTCGACCTGGCCGTCGCCGCCCGCGTCCTTGATCCACTTGATCGTCGACGCCCAGGCGCCCACGTAGAAACCGCTCGGCGCGGCGTAGTCCAGGCCGCCTTGCAGGGCCGGCTTCAGGCGCGACTGGGAAATGCCGCGGTAGCGGTATTCGCTGACGACGCCGACGTTGAACGACAACGGGTCCGGCGCTGGCGCCGGCTCATCGGCAAACGCAGGCAGAGCGGCCGCGGCCAGTGCCAGAACGAGCAGCGAAGGGGACAACTTCATGGCGGGGAGCTCCTGAGTAAAAAAGTGGGGGGTTTCGATCCGGCGGGGTATTTGCAGCTTCCGTGCCAAGCGTCACACCTTGTCACCCCGCACGAATCTGGGCGGGTCGCGCCCCCAAGTCAGGCATTTGCACCAAATTGGATCTTCGTGCGGTTTGGATGGCACTTATACGGTGCATTCCTGGGAGAAGCACCGGGCCGATCTGCGACGGACCGGCGGCTAGACTGGCCCGCCGGCTCAGGAGCCGCACTGATGCCGGGATCGTCCGCCCCCGGCACGATCAATGCAGCCGCCAGCGTCAACTACCCCCGCCAGCCGACCTTCAATGAGTCTCGCCACCGTCTACAGCCGCGCTCTCGATGGCCTCGCCGCCGCGCCGGTCACCGTGGAAGTCCATCTGGCCAACGGCCTGCCGTCGTTCACGGTCGTCGGGCTCGCAGACACCGAGGTCAAGGAAGCCCGCGAGCGCGTGCGCGCGGCGCTGCAGAACAGCGGGCTGTCATTCCCAGCGAACAAGCGCATCACGGTGAACCTGGCCCCGGCCGACCTGCCCAAGGAAGGCGGCCGATTTGATTTGCCGATGGCACTGGGCCTGCTCGCCGCGAACGGCCAGATCGATGCCGCCAGGCTCGCGCGTTTCGAGTGTGCGGGCGAACTGTCGCTGGCCGGCGAGGTGCGCGCAGTGCGCGGCGCCCTGGCCATGGCCCTGGCGCTGCGCCAGGACGGTGGCGAGCGAGAACTGCTGCTCCCCGAGGCCAGCGCCGCCGAGGCGGCCCTCGTCGACGGCCTGGTGGTGCGGCAGGCCCGCCATCTTCTTGACGTGGTGGCGGCCCTGCAGCCCGACGGCGAAGCCCTGCCGCGCGCCATCGCCCTGACCCGCGAGGCCGCACGCGGCCTGCCCGATCTCGCCGACATCAAGGGCCAGGCCGGCCCCAAGCGGGCGCTGGAGATCGCCGCGGCGGGCGGCCACAGCCTGCTGATGGTCGGTCCGCCCGGCACCGGCAAGTCCATGCTGGCGCAACGCCTGTCCGCGCTGCTGCCGGCGCTGGATGACGAGGCTGCGCTGGAATCCGCCGCCGTGCTCAGCCTGGCCGGCCAGTTCGACATCGCGCGCTGGGGGCTGCGCCCGCTGCGCTCGCCCCACCACTCGGCGTCGAGCGTGGCGCTGGTGGGCGGCGGCTCACCGCCCCGGCCGGGCGAAATCTCGCTGGCCCAGCACGGTGTGCTCTTCCTGGATGAACTTCCTGAATTCCCCCGCGCCGCGCTGGAAGCCCTGCGCGAGCCGCTGGAGACCGGTCGCATCCTGATCTCGCGCGCCGCGCGCCAGGCCGAATTCCCGGCGCGCTTCCAGCTCGTCGCCGCGATGAACCCCTGCCCCTGTGGTCATCTGGGCAGCCCCCTGAAAGCCTGCCGCTGCTCGCCGGACCAGGTCTCACGCTACCAGGGCCGCCTCAGCGGTCCCTTCCTCGACCGGCTCGACCTGCTCATCGAAGTGGCTGCCGTGCCGCCACGCGACCTGCAGGATCTCTCCCCGGGCGAGCCCAGCGCCGTCGTCGCGGAACGGGTCGCCGCAGCGCGTGAGCGGGCCGTAGCGCGCCAGGGCGTGGCCAACGCCCAGCTGCAGGCCCAGGACCTGGCCGAACATGCGGTGCTGGAGCCCGCGGCCAAGGCCCTGCTGGAGCGCTCGGCCGAGCGCCTGGGCTGGTCGGCGCGAAGCTTCCACCGCGTGCTGCGCGTGGCCCGCACGGTGGCCGATCTGGCGGGAGCGGCGGCGATTGGCAGCGCCCATGTCGCCGAAGCCATCCAGCTCCGCCGGGGGCTGCCCGGGCAGGCGGGCTGACCATGCGCCGCCGCATCGGGCTGGCGCTCGGGCTGGCCACCGCGCTGCTGCTGGCGGCGATCGCGGTGCCGTCGCAGGCCGCGACGATCAGCATTGCCGTGCCCAGCGGCCCGGTCGCCCTGCCGCTGCTGGTCGCCATCGAGCAGCACCTGTTCCAGGCCGAGGGGCTGGACGTCGTACGCATTCCCTGCAACAGCGGCAAAGCCTGCCTGGCCGCGCTGCGCTCTGGCGTCGCCGAAGTCGCCGCGGGCGCCGAATTTGCCGTCGCGATGACGGCTGCGCAGACACCGGCCGTCACCATCCTGGCGTCCATCGGCGAGTCGACCGCTCAGATCAAGCTCATCGCCAGCCGGCGCGCCGGCGTGCGCGAGAGCCGGGACATGGCCGGCAAGCGCATCGCCACGGTGGCGGGCACCTCGGCCGAGTACTTCCTGGACCGCTGGCTCACCTATCAAGGCATCGACCCCGACCGCGTCAAGCTGAGCTTCGCCGAGCCGGGCGCGTTGGGCGATCTCGTGCAGCAGGGCAAGGTCGCCGCGGCCGTCGTGTGGGAGCCGGAGGCGGCCCGCATCGAGGAGCGGCTTGGCGCCGATGCGGTCCGCCTGCCCTCGGCCCATGTCTACACCCAGCACTTCTGCATCGTGGCCCAGGCCCGCGCCGTCGAACGGGACCGGCCGCGTTTCGAGAAGGTCCTGCGCGCCTTGCTGCAGGCCCAGCGCTTCATCGCCGAATCGCCCAACGAGGCCCAGGCCATCCTGGCGGCCAACCTGAAGGTCAGCGCCGCGGTGGCGCAGCGCCTGATGGCCGAACAGGACTACCGGCTCGCCCTGCATACCTCGCTGCCGGCGACGATGCTCAGCCAGATCCGCTGGCAACTGGGCCAGGACGGCAAGGCGACGGAACCGGTCCCTTCCATGCAGCAGCTGATCGACGCCCGCCCGCTGCAGTCACTCGCCCCGGGCTCGGTCACGCTGACACGATGAGGTTCGCCTTGAACGCACGACGCCTGCTGGCATTGCTGGTGGCATGGCTGGCAGGTACCGTCACCGCGGCGCCGCTGACCGTGGCGGTGTCCCGGTCGCCGCATTCGCTGCCGGTGCTGGTGGCCCTGTCCGAGGGGCTGTTCGAGGCCGAAGGCCTGACGGTCAAGGCCATCGAGGCGCCCAGCGGCCGCCGCTGCCTGAAGTTGATGGCCGAAGGCCAGGCCGACCTCGGCACGGCCGCCGACACCGCCATCGCCTTCGAATCCTTCGAGCGCACCGATTTCTCCGTCATCGCGACCTTCTCCAGCACATCCAGCGACGTCGAACTGGTCACCCGCCGCAGCGCGGGCATCAAGGCCGCCCGCGACCTCATCGGCAAGCGCGTCGGCGTCGTCAAAGGCACCTCGGCCCAATACTTCCTGGACACTTTCCTGCTCAACAACGATGTTGATCCCAAGAACGTCCTGCAGGTCGCCGTCCAGCCCGAGGGCGCGCTGGACGCCCTGGCCGCCGGCCAGGTGGATGCGGTGGCCGTCTTCCAGCCCTTTGCCTATGCGGCTGCGCACAGCCCGCGCGCGGACGGGGTCGTGCTGAGCGAATCCGGGGACTACAAGCAGACCTTCAACCTCGTGGTCCAGACCAGCGTCCTGAAGGCGCGGCGGCCCGACCTGGAGCGCTTCCTCAAGGCCATCCACCGCGCCAACGAATTCATCCGCGCCCAGCCGCGCCGGGCCGAGGCCATCTTCGTGAACCGGCTGGGCGTCGAGCCCGGCTTTGCGCGCTGGTCGATGCAGCGCACCCACGCCGAGCTGTCCCTGGACGAGGCCTTGCTGCGCACGCTGCAGTCGCAGGCGAACTGGGCGGTGCGGGAGGGCTATGCCACCGGCAGGAAGCCTGCCGATTACCGCGCCTTGGTCGACGCCGCGCCGCTGCGTGCCGTGCTGCCCAACGCCGTCGGCCTGCCTCGCTGACCTGCACCACCATGAAGATCCGCTCCCTCTTCATTGCCGCTGGGGCCGTCGCCGCGCTGGTGGGCACGTCGGCCATCGTCGCGATGTGGACCGCCACCCGGCTGGAAGGCCGCGCGGAAGCCCAGCAGCAACGGGCGCAGCAGGTGGCGCGCGACGTGGCGGGCCTGGTCGGCGCGACCTACGTGTTCCAGCGCGAGCGCGACGAGCTCTCGGTCTCGGAATGGAAGAGCTGGCACGCCAACATCGTGCGTGACCTGGCAGGCGCCGATCTTCAGGGATCGGCGCATGCCGAAGTCGAGTTGCTGAGAGACGCGGCCGGCCGGCTGCCTGCTCTCTTTGAGCGCGCGCTGAAGACGGCAGCCGCGCCAGACAGCGACTTCCAGCGCCGCCGCCACGACCAGGCCTTCGAGCTGCTGCTCGGCGACACCCAAGCCATGGCGGACGCGGCCTTCCGCTGGTCACGCAACGCTGGCGACGCGCGCAGGCTCGCGGAGGACGTGCACGAGCAGGTCACCATGGCCGCGGTGGTCGCCTTCAGCATGCTGCTGGTCGTGCTGGCCAGTGTTGGCGTGCGCCGCGTGCTGCGGCCGCTGGCCCTGCTCACGCAGGCCACCGAGGCCCTCGAGCGCGGCGAGCAGGTGCCGTTGTTCGGCAGCACGGCCCGGGACGAGCTCGGCACCCTCAAGCGCCGCTTTGACGCCATGACCATCGCCCTGCAGCGCCGCACGGGCGAGCTGCGCGAAGCCGAGCAACGCATGCGCGCCGTTGCGGACAACGTCCCCGTGCTCATCACCGAGTTCGATGCCGGCGCCCGCATCGTGTTCGCCAATGCAACGGCCGGGCGGATCTACGGCGTGCCGGCCGAAGCGCTTGTCGGCAAGCATGTCAGCGACGTGCGCGGCGAGGACGGGGCGCGGCAACTGCAACCCCACATCGAGGCTGTGCTGCAGGGTCAGTCCGTCGAGTTCGACAGCACGCAGGCACTGCCCGGGGCGCAGCGGCATTTCCATCAACTCTATGTACCCAGGCGCGACGCGTTCGACACGGTGGTGGGCTTCTATTCGGTGTCGATGGACATCACCGAACGCAAGGCCGCCGAGCTGGCCGTCCAGGCTTCGGAACATCGGCTGAAGGACATCACGGACAACATCCCCGTTGTGGTCTCGCACTTCGACAAGGACCTGCGCGCGGACTTTGGCAACCTGGCCGCCGAGCGCGTGCTGCGGCGCCCCATCTCCGAGCTGCTGGGGCAGACCTTCCGCGAGATCCGGGGAGACGCGGTGTGGGAGATCGCCAAGCCCCATATCGACGCCGTGATGCAAGGGCAGCCCCGCCAGTTCGAATCCTTCGTGACCCATGGCGATGGCACCCTGTACTTCGCGCAACGCTATGTGCCCGACGTCGATGCGGCCGGCCAGGTCCAGGGCTTCTATTCCGTCTCCTTCGACATCACGGAGCGGCGCCAGGCCGAGGCAAAGCTGGCCGAAAGCGAGAAACGGTTGCGTGACATCGCCGACAACCTGCCGGTGATGATTTCCTATATCGACAAGGACCAGCGCCTGCTGTTCCTGAACGAAACCTTCAGCAAGTGGACAGGCCTGGATCACCGCACCACCGTCGGCAAGACCGTGGCGGAGGCCGTGCCGGCGGCGCTGTACGAACAGCGCCGCGAGCACCTGGCGCGCGCGCTTGGCGGAGAGCGTGTCGAGTTCCATGTCGAATCCACGGCGGCCGGCGCGGCCCGCTCGCTGCACAACCTCTACCTGCCCGACATCGCCGAGGACGGCTCAGTCCGCGGCCTCTATGCGCTCAGCACGGACGTGACCGAACGCCGGCAGCTCGAGCGCCAGCTTGCCGAGCTGGCCCGCACCGACGCCCTCACCGGGCTGCCCAACCGCTACAGCTTCAACGAGCAGCTGGCCGCGGTGATCAAGCGGGCCCACCGGGCGCAGAGCTTCACGGCGCTGCTGTTCCTCGACATCGACCGGTTCAAGCTCATCAACGACAGCCATGGCCACGGTGTCGGCGACGAGGTGCTGCGCGAGTTTGCGCGGCGGCTGCTGCAGCTGGTCAGGGGCACCGACTTTGTCGGCCGGCTGGCGGGTGATGAATTCGTCGTCGTGCTGGAAGGCCTGCGCGCTGCCACCGAGGCCGAGATCGTCGCCGGCAAGATCATCGAGGCCATCAACCGGCCGTTTGCCACATCGGCCGGCGAACTGTCGATAGCGACGAGCATCGGCATTGCCGTTCACCCGCGAGACGAACTCGGCGGCGAGGAATTGCTCGGCCGGGCCGACCAGGCCCTGTATCTCGCCAAGGGCGCGGGGCGCAATCAGTACCGGTTGCACGCGTCGTAGCGGGCCTCGTCAGGGCCTGACGAGCTGGCCGTCCCGCTCGCGCACCGTGTCGCCGGCCCTCAGCATGGGATCGGCGCCGAGTTCGACGCGGTGCATCTGGCCGTGGCGATCGACGACCTGCGCGACCCAGACGGTGGACTTCTTGGCGTTCTTCTCGACCTCATTACCGGCATAGCCGCCAGCGGCAGCCCCGCCGACGGTCGCCAGCTTCTTGCCGGTGCCGCCGCCCACCTGGTTGCCCAGCAGGCCGCCAATGACGGCACCACCCACGACTCCCAGGCCGCTGCCCTTGCCCTTGCGGGTCTCGCTGTGGATTTCCTGCACCCACAAGCAGCCGTCGCAGAGCGCGTTGCGCTGAGCCTGCGTCGGGATGGCCAGCACCGGGGCGGGGTTGTCCTCGGCACGCACGGCAGTGGACAGGGTGGCCGCCAGGGCCGCGGTGGCAATCAGCAACTTCATCGCATCACTCCTTGGAACCCGCCCTGCCCAGGCTTCGCGTCGCGTCAGGCGCGCACGAAGCCGTTCTCGGTCAGCCTGACCTCATCGCCGACGCGCAGGCCCGGGTCGGCGCTGCGCTCGAAGCGGCGCAGACGGCCATCACGCTCGCGCACCTGCACGATCCAGACGTTGTAGCTCTTCTGGTTCTTCTCGATCTCGTTGCCGGCATAACCGCCACCCACGGCGCCCGCCACGGTGGCGAGCTTCTTGCCGTTGCCGCCACCCACCATATTGCCCAGCAGGCCGCCGACGACGGCGCCGCCCACGGCACCGACGCCGCTGCCCTTGCCACGGCGCGCCTCGGTATGCACGTCGGTCACGCGGCCGCAGCTGTCGCACAGCGCGGGCGGGGCCTGGGTTTCAACCACGGGCGCCGGCTGGGCCTGGCGTACCGGGTCGGCACTGGCCAGCCGTTGCGGTGCGGCGGTGGTCTGCTGCTGTGTCGTCGCGGCAATCGGCTCACTGGTGACCGTCTGCGACCGGCCCACTGCATAGGCGCCACCGAGCAGCGCCAGCACGACGGCGACGCCGGCGACGATCTGCGTGGACTTGACGGAATTCATGGGGGTCGACATGGGGCCTCCGATGTGGTTGGTATGACCCGAAGCATGCCGCCCCTACAGCGGCCCTCCCTGTAGGACGAAACCGCTTCAGGCCCAGGGTGTCGACCTAGCCCAACAGCGGCGCCAGCGCGCGGCGCGCCTCGGTCTCGTCCAAGCCACAGCGCACGGCCCAGTCGGCGAGCTGGTCGTCGCCGATGCGGCCGACATTGAAGTACGCCGCGTCAGGGTGCGCCAGGTAGAAGCCGCTGACGCTGGCCGCTGGCGTCATTGCCATGCTGTCGGTCAGGCCCATGCCGATCTCGTCGGGCGCGAGCACGCGAAACAGGTCGCGCTTGGAGAGGTGGTCGGGGCAGGCCGGATAGCCGGGCGCGGGGCGGATGCCTTCGTACTTCTCGGCCACGAGCTCTGCATTGCTCAGCGACTCGGCCGGCGCATAGCCCCAGAACTCACGCCGCACACGCTCGTGCAGCCACTCTGCGGCGGCCTCGGCCAGGCGGTCGGCCAGGGCCTTGAGCATGATGGCCGAATAGTCGTCATGGGTGGCGAGGAAGTCCGCCTCCTTCTTGTCGACGCCCAGGCCCGCGGTGACGGCGAACATGCCGACGTGGTCGCCCTCTTCCGCAACAAAATCGGACAGGCAGCGGTTGGGGCGCTTCACTCCTTCGACGACGGGCCTCTCTGACTGCATGCGCAGGCCGTGCCAGACCATGGGCGGTTCGCTGCGAATGGCAATGTCGTCCTCGTTGACGCGCGCGGCCGGGTAGAGGCCGAAGACGGCATGCGCCTGCAGCCAGCGGCCGTCGATGATCTTTTTCAGCATCGCCTGCGCATCGGCAAACACCTTGCGCGCCTCGCTGCCAACGACAGCGTCATCAAGGATGGCCGGATACGGGCCAGCCAGGTCCCAGGTCTGGAAATAAGGGCCCCAGTCGATGTAGCGGGCCAGTTCCGCAAGGTCCAGGTTCTTCAGCACACGACGACCGGTGAACTTCGGGGCGGGCGCGACGCGGCTCAGGTCCAGCACGGCCTTGTTGGCCCGTGCGGCAGCCAGCGTCACCAGCGGCGTCTGCTTCTTGTTGGCATGCAGTTCGCGGGTCTTCTCGATGTCGGCTTTCAGCTCTGCGATATAGGCCGCGGCGCGGTCGTCGCTGAGCAGCTCGGTGCACACGCCCACGGCGCGCGACGCATCGGGCACGTAGACCACCGGGCCGTCGTAGTGCGGCGAGATCTTGACGGCCGTGTGCACGCGGCTGGTCGTGGCGCCGCCGATCAGCAGCGGCATGTGGCGCGAAGCGAAGTAGTCGTCGCGCTGCATCTCGGCCGCGACGTGCTGCATCTCCTCCAGGCTCGGCGTGATCAGCCCGGACAGGCCGATGATGTCCGCGCCCTCTTCCTTGGCTTTGCGCAGAATGTCCTGGGCCGGCACCATGACGCCCATGTTGACGACCTCGTAGTTGTTGCACTGCAAGACCACCGTGACGATGTTCTTGCCGATGTCGTGCACGTCGCCCTTGACGGTGGCGATGACGATCTTCCCCTTGGGCTTGGCGTCGCCGCCGCCCTCGATCAGCAGCCGCTTTTCTTCCTCGATATAGGGCAGCAGGTGGGCCACGGCCTGCTTCATCACGCGCGCGCTCTTCACCACCTGCGGCAGGAACATCTTGCCCTGGCCGAACAGGTCGCCGACGACATTCATGCCGGCCATCAACGGGCCTTCGATGACGTGCAGGGGCCGGCCGGCCTTGGCCAGGATGGCCTGCCAGGCTTCCTCGGTGTCTTCGGTGATGAAGTCGGTGATGCCATGCACCAGCGCGTGCGACAGCCGCTGGTTCACATCGCCGGCGCGCCAGGCCAGGCGGGCCGAATCGTCCTTGCCGGCACTCTTGGCGCGGTCGGCGATCTCGATGAGGCGCTCGCCCGCATCCGCGCGGCGGTTCAGCACCACGTCTTCGACGCGCTCGCGCAGCTCGGCATCAAGGTCGTCGTACACGCCCACCATGCCGGCATTGACGATACCCATGTCCATGCCCGCCTGGATGGCGTGGTACAGGAAGACGGTGTGGATGGCCTCGCGCACCGGCTCGTTGCCACGGAAGCTGAAAGACACGTTGGACACGCCGCCTGACACCTTGGCGCCGGGCAGGTTCTGCTTGATCCAGCGCGTGGCTTCGATGAAGTCCACGGCGTAGTTGTCGTGCTCCTCGATGCCGGTCGCGATGGCGAAGATATTGGGGTCGAAGATGATGTCCTCGGGCGGGAAGTCCACCTCGTCGACGAGGAAGCGGTAGGCCCGCTCGCAGATCTCCGTCTTGCGCGCGAAGGTGTCGGCCTGGCCTTTCTCGTCGAAGGCCATCACGACCGCGGCCGCGCCGAAGCGCCTCACCAGCTTGGCCTGGCGCTTGAACTCAACCTCGCCTTCCTTCAGGCTGATGGAGTTGACGATGCCCTTGCCCTGGATGCACTTGAGGCCAGCCTCGATGACGCTCCACTTGGACGAGTCGATCATGATCGGCACGCGCGCGATCTCGGGCTCGCCGGCGATCAGGTTCAGGAAGCGCACCATGGCCGCCTGGCTGTCCAGCATGGCCTCGTCCATGTTGATGTCGATGACCTGGGCGCCGTTCTCGACCTGCTGGCGCGCCACGGCCAGCGCCTGTTCGAACTGGCCCGCGAGGATCATGCGGGCGAAGGCCTTGGAGCCGGTGACGTTGGTGCGCTCGCCGATGTTGACGAACAGGCTGCCGGCATCGATGGCAACGGGCTCGAGGCCAGAGAGCTTCAGTGCAGGAGGCGAAGGGGGCGTGGTCATCGATGGGGCTCAGGCAGAGGATCGATGAGCGCCGTTTTCAGAAATCCGAGCCTGGCAGGCAAGAAAACCCGTCGCAGCGCTCCTCGGATGGCCGGGAATTCTACGCAGCCACCCCTTCGTCCTCGCTCAAGATCGGCTTGCCGAAGCCGAAGGCCGTTGAGAATGCCTCAATCCATGGCCTCTGAACTCATCCCTCTACCGACCCGCACGCTGCGCCTGGGCATGACCCTGCCGTACGACCTGTTCGACGCCAACGGCAAGCTGCTGTTCGCGCGCGGCCAGGTGCTGCGTGACTCGCCGCTGGTGCGCAGCCTCGTCGATGGCGGCGCGTGGGTGAACTCCGCAGACACCATGGAGTACCAGCGCGCGCTGGCCCATCGGCTGGACACCATGGTCATGCAGGACGTGCCGCTGTCCGACATCGTCAAAGCCGACGGCAGTTTCCGGCTCGACACTCTGGCCCCGACCAAGGTGGAACTCGGCCCGCGCGAGGCCTGGTCCAACCTGCTGCTGCACACCCACAGCCTGCTGCGCGAGGCCGATCCGGTTGATTTCACCGCCCGACTGGCCGCGCTGCGCGACACCGCGCTGAAGCGCCTGCACGCCCACCCTGACGCAACCCTGATGCTGCTGATCTTCGAGAGCAGCCAGGAATTCGGCGACTACAGCGCCCGTCACGCGCTGTTGACGCTGCTGCTCTGCGACCTGGTCGCCCAGCAGATGCAACTGGCACCGGAACTGCGCAGCGCGCTGCAGGGCGCCGCGCTGACGATGAACTACGGCGCCGGCCCCGCCCACGACCGCTTGGCCAGCCAGCTCGACGCCGCCACGCCCGCCCAGCGCCAGGCCCTGGCCGCTCACGGCGACCGCGCTGCGCAGCGCCTGGCCCAGGTCGGCGTCGCCGACCCCGTCTGGCTGACCGCCGTGCGCCTCCATCACGAGGCCGGGCCCGGCCCGCTCGGCAGCCGCAGCGATGGCGAGAAGCTGGCCCGACTGCTGCGCCGCATCGATCTCTTCGGCGCGCGCTTGTCGCCCCGCCGCAGCCGCCAGGCCATGAGCGGCGCCGCGGCCGCCCGCGCCGTCTTCCTCGACGAACTCGGCCAGCCTGACGAAGCCGGCGCGGCGCTGATCAAGACCGTGGGCCTGTACCCACCCGGCAGCATCGTGCGCTTGGCCAATGGCGAAGTCGGGCTCGTCTTCAAACGCGGCTTCAGCGCCAATGAGCCTCTCGTCGCTGCATTGATCGGCAAGAGCGGCAGCCCGTTGAGCAACCCCGTGCCACGCGATACGCGACTGGCCGCCCAGGCCATCTCGGCCAGCCTGGCACCGGCGGAATTCAAGCTGCGCGTGAATCTGGAAGCCCTGCTGAAGCTCTAGACGGCGGTTGAATCGACCGGCAAGAGCGGCCCGCGGGCCGCTCTTTTCATTCCGCCGCTTGCATTCGCCGGACTGCGCATATATTCTGTGTATACACATTATGCACAGCAGTCTCTTCATCTCGCAGACCGACGCGAGGCCGATGTACCTCCAGATCGTCGAACAGATCCGCCAGCGCGTTGCCGCCGGGGACTGGCCAGCCGGGCAGGAGCTGCCGTCCATCCGCGCGCTGGCGGCGGATCTGCGCGTCAGCGTCATCACCGTCAAGCGCGCCTACCTGGACCTGGAATCCGAAGGCGTCATCGTCACCCGCCACGGCAAGGGTTCGTTCGTGGCCGACGCGCAAGGCCTGGCCAAGGACATGCGCCTGGCCCAGCTCGATACCCACCTCGCCGCGGCTGGCGAGATTGCCAGGTCGCTGGCCATGCCCGAGCCGGATTTGATCGAACGACTGCGCAACGCGCTGAATCAGGAGCCCGACAAATGAGCGCGAAAGCCATTGAGATGAACGGCGTGCGCAAGGCATTCCGCTTCTTCACGCTGGAGAACGTGTCCCTCGACCTTGAGCAGGGCCAGATCATGGGGCTCGTCGGCCCGAACGGCGCCGGCAAGAGCACCACCATCCGGCTGCTGATGGGCCTGCTGACGGCCGACGCCGGCAGCATCCGACTGCTCGGCCATGACATGCCTCAAGACCAGGCCGCCGCCAAAGCCGATGTCGGTTTCGTCAGCGACGACATGAAGCTGCTGCCGCAGGCGACGCTGGCCTGGCACATGGACTTCGTCGCGTCCCTCTACCCCGGCTGGGACGCAACCTACGCCGCCACGCTGTTGAAGCGCTTCGGCCTGCATGGGGGGCAGATGGCCAAGAGCCTGTCCACGGGCGAACAGGCCAAGGCCCTGCTGCTGCTGGCGCTCGCGCGGCGCCCGCGCCTGCTGGTGCTGGACGAGCCCACCTCGGGCATGGACCCGGTCGCCCGCCAGGAACTGCTGACCGAGTTCATGGACGTGCTGCGCGACGACAGCCGCTCCATCCTGTTCTCGTCGCACAACACGCTGGACGTGGAGCGCATTTCCGACCGCATCACCTTCATCGATCGTGGCCGTGTCGTGGCGTCCAACAACAAGGAGGACTTCCTCGAACGCTGGCGCACGCTGCGTTTGCGGCTACCGGACGGTGCGCCCGATTGGCGTCTGCCAGAGATCGTCCACCGCGACGTCGACGGCCCCAACGTCACGCTGACCATCGACGGCTTCAACGACGACTTCCTTGCCCGCCTCGGCGCACCGGTGCAAGAGGTGCACCGCATGAGCCTGGAAGAAGTCTTCGTCGCCACCGTCATGCACAGCCGGCAAGCCCAAGAGGCACACCCGTCATGAAGCTGCTCACCCGCAAGCTCGTTGCCAAGGAGCTCTACGTCTACCGCTGGCTGCTCGTCGGCGCCACCGCTGCCGGCTTTGCCGGGCTGCTGACCGCGGCCAGCGGCGAGGTGGGCTTCAACGTCGGCTTCATCGTCTGGCTGACGGCGATCATTGCGTTGGGCGTCATGCTGGCGCTGTTCGGCGTCGCCTCCGAGCGCAAGGAGCGCTCGCTGCTTTTCGTGCTGAGCCTGCCGCTGTCGCCAGGCGACTATGTGCGCGCCAAGCTGCTGGGCCTGCTCGCCAGCTTCCTGTTGCCGTGGGCTGGCTTAAGCGCCGGCGCGGTGGCGCTGATCCTCGTCATGCCGGGCATCGCCGACGGGCTGCTGCCCTACGCCGTGCTGCTGTGCGTCTTCCTGCTGCTGAACTTCGCGCTGGTGCTGTGCGCCGCGCTGAACATCAGCTCCGAGGCGGGCATGGGCGGCGTCATCATCCTCACGAACATGTCGGTCTCGCTCTTCATGATGGGCGTCGGCCGCATTCCCGAGGTGGGGCAGTACATGCTCGCCGCCACCCCCGTCTGGAACGGCACGTTCTGGCTGCTCCTCGCCGCTGAAGCGGCGCTCACCGTCCTCGCCCTGTCCCTGCCCCTGTTCACCGCCGCGCGTCGGCGCGACTTCCTGTGAGGAGGCATGAACCAACCCCTCACGCCCGCTCATCCCACCGCAACGCCGCCACTCGGCGTTGCAAATGCTCGCCGTAGCACGGGCTACGGCTCCGCTTTGCGCCTTGATTGGCGACGCCGCGACGGCCTGCTCGGCCGCGCGGGGTCGATCCACACCTCCTAGGGAAACACCATGACTTCACAACCCAACGGCGAGAGGCTGCACGCCCTCGACGCAGTGCGGAGCTTTGCCCTTTTGCTGGGCGTGGCCTTCCACGCCAGCATGTCCTTCATCCCCGGCATCCCCAAGGGGCTATGGGCCATGAGCGACAACTCGCCCAGTGCCTTCCTGGGCGACACGGCCTTCGTCGCGCACAGCTTCCGCATGACGCTGTTCTTCTTCATCGCCGGCTACTTCGCGCGGCTGCAGCATAAGAAGCTGGGCACCGCAGGCTTCTGGCTCAACCGCGGCAAGCGCATCGCCGTGCCGCTGGTCGTCGGCTGGCCACTGGTGTTCGTCGCCATCGTCTTCGTGTGGGGACTGGGCATGCAGAAGGTGTTCAACGGCGCGCCGCCAGCCGCTCCGGAAATGCCCAGGACCTTTGGCGCGCTGCCGCTGTTCCACCTGTGGTTCCTCTACCAGCTGTTGTGGCTGTATGCCGGCGCCCTGCTGCTGCGCAGTGCCATCGCGGCGCTGGACCGGGGCCAGGTGCTGCGCGGCTGGCTGGACCGCATCACGACCGCTGCCTTGCGCTGGCCGGCCGGTGCGCTGCTTCTGGGCCTGCCGCTCGCGGGCTGCCTGCTGTCCCTGCAGATGTGGATGCCCGCGGTCGGCATCCCCACACCGGACCAGTCGTTGATCCCGCAACTGCCCGCCACGGTCGGCTTCGGCACGGCCTTCATGTTCGGCTGGCTGGTGCATCGCGCGCCAGATGCGCTGGCGGCGCTGCGCGCACGCTGGCTGCCGCATCTGGCGCTGGCCATCGCGTCCTCGGCCGTCTGCCTCTACATCCTGAGAACCCAGCCGCCATTCGGGATGCCCGATACGCCGAAGCTGATCTTCGCGTTGTCCTTCGTTGCTTCGGCCTGGTCGTGGACCTTCGCCATCACGGGCCTCGCGCTGCGTTTCCTGTCCGGCCACAGCCCGGCCCTGCGCTACGTCGCCGATGCGTCCTACTGGATCTACCTCGTCCACCTGCCGCTGGTCTGCGCTCTGCAGGTTTGGGTGGGCGACTGGCCGCTGCACTGGGGCGTGAAGTACCCGCTCGTCCTGCTGGGCAGCCTCGCCGTGCTGCTGCTGAGCTACCAGGGGCTGGTGCGATCGACGGTCATCGGCAAGGTCCTCAACGGCAAGGCTTATCCCCGTCGCGCCGTTGCCGTCTCCACCGAAGAAGCGACGACCGATGACGTCGTCGCCTCGCTGTGCGGCGTGTCCAAGCGCTACGGCAAGCTGGAGGCGCTGAGCAGCGTCGACCTGCAGCTCAAGCGCGGCGAACTGCTCGCACTACTGGGCCCCAACGGCGCCGGCAAATCCACGGCCATCTCGCTGTGGCTGGGCCTGCACGACGCCGACGCCGGCATCGTGCGCCTGCTCGGCGGCTCGCCGCAGGAGATCGCGCGGCGCCAGGGGCTGGGCGTCATGATGCAGGATGTTGAGTTGCCAAAGGATCTCAAGGTGCATGAGCTGGTCGCGCTGTCGGCCAGCTACTACCAGCACCCGCTGAGCGTGAAGGACGCGCTGGAGCGCGCCGGCATCACGGCGCTGGCCAACCGGCCCTACGGCAAGCTCTCCGGCGGCCAGAAGCGCCAGGTGCAGTTCGCCATCGCCGTCTGCGGGCGCCCTCGGGTGCTGTTCCTGGACGAGCCCACCGTCGGTCTCGACATCCAGGCCCGCGAGCTGATGTGGGCCAACATCCGTGCACTGCTGCGCGAGGGCTGCTCCATCCTGCTGACGACGCACTATCTGGAAGAGGCGGAAGCACTGGCGACCCGCGTGGCCGTGCTCGGCAAGGGCCGCGTCATCGCCTCGGGCAGCGTGGCTGAGATGCGCGCGCTCGTATCTCGCCGCCACATCCGCTGCGAGACCTCGCTGGTGCCGGGCGACGTGCGCCGGTGGCCGGGCGTGGTGGACGTGAGCTGCGACCACGACCAGCTCGCCATCGTCGCCACGGATGCCGAAGCGGTGGTGCGCCGCCTGCTCGCGGCCGACCCTCAGCTCTCGCGCCTGGAAGTGAAGCAGGCCGGGCTCAATGACGCTTTCAACGAACTGACCCGGGAGGCCGCATGACCACCTTGACCCGCCCCACCCCGGCTTTCGCGCCGGCCCACCGCACCACATCGCCCTACACGGCCGAGATCCGCCTCGAACTCATCCGCCTGCTGCGCGCGCCGGCCTTTGCGCTGCCGATGTTCGTGCTGCCGGTGGCCCTGTACCTGCTGTTCGCCTTCGCGGTGGCCGGCGAGATGACGGCCAAGGACCCGGACGCCGCCCGCTTCATGTTCGCCGGCTTCTCGCTGATGGCCGTGACCATGGCCGCGGTGTTCGCCACCTGCCCGTCCATCGCCATGGAACGAGAGCTGGGCCTGCTGACCCTCAAGCGCGCCCAGCCCGCGCCGCCCGGCGCCTGGCTGACGGCCAAGATCGTCGCTGGCGTCGTGACCGGCGTGATCGCCTACCTGCCCATCCTCGTCGTCACCGCCGTCAGCGGCCAGGCTGGATTGAGCGCCGGTCAACTCGCGGCCATGAGCGTCGTGCTCATCACCGGCGCCATCCCTTTTTGCGCCCTGGGTCTGATGGTCGGCGCGCTGGCCAGCGGTTCGGCCGCGCCGGCCTACGCCCACCTGCTCTACCTGCCGGGGCTCTACCTGTCGGGCGTGTTCTTCCCGCTGCCCAAGTCCATGTACTTCCAGGCGCCGTTCTGGCCGCAGTTCCACCTCAACCAGCTCGTCTTCGCCGCGGGCGGGGTGGAGAAGTTCCGCTGGATCGCACCGGAGATGGCCTTCGCCATGCTGTTCGGGTTCACGGTGCTTTGCTCCGGGATTGCGCTGTACCGCCTGAAGCGGCGCGGCTGACAAACACAAGGGCGGCCCGCAGGCCGCCCTTGCTCTTCAGCCCCGATGTCGATCAGCGCTTGACCGAGCCATTGGCCGCGCCGTCCACGGCCACCGACTTGTCGGTGCGCGAGGCCTTGGCCGAGGCGCCGCCCGCACCCTGGGTCTGGCGGCCGGTGGCCTGGCCGCTGGCATTGCCGCTGACTTCCTTCTTGCTGGCGCTGCCCGCGGCGGCACCCCCCAGCGTCAGCGGCGAGGTGGCGGCGGGCGCGGTGGAGGCCGTGGGCGTGGCCGGAGTTGCCGGCATGGCGGGTGTCGTGGCCGTCGGCGTGGCCGGGTTGGCGGGCGTCGTCGCGGCCGGCGTATCGCCACGGCTCAGCGTACCGTTCAGCATGCCGCTGCCTTGGCCCGCCAGATTGCCATTGACGCCGTTGGCCGTGCCATTCAACGCGCCGCTGATACTGCCATCGGCGCTGCCCGAGGCGCTGCCGGCAGCATTGCCCAGCGAGTCCTTGGCGCCTTCGCCGGCGGTCTTCAGCTCACCCACCTTGTCGGTCGCGGTGGACTTCACCTCGCCGACCTTGGCCGTCGCCGTGTCCTTGACGCCGCCGACGGCGCCCTTGGTCTTGTCCAGCGTGCCCTTGACGAGGGAACCGTCCGCCGAGCCGCTGGCATTGCCGTTCGCGCGGCCACCGACATCGAGCTGGCGGGGCGACAGCGCGCCATTCAAACCGCCGGTCAAGCCACCGGTGAGGCCGCCACCGCCACCGCCGAGCAGGCCGGCGTGGGCGTTGGAAGCGAGCAGGCCGGCCGCGACGGCCGAAATGGTCAACACGGTGCTCAGCGTGGTGCGAAGAACTTGGGTGCGACGGGTTGCAAACATGATGGATCTCCGGGTGGTTGTTGCGGAAGAGCCAGCCATTCCGGCCCTTTCACTGAGTACAACGACCGCAGCCGAGACTTCCTTCCCGATCGAGATGCAAGTGTCTGTTTCAGCGTGCCTGGCGTGCTTGCAGCTGCTCGGGTACCACGCGCAGGTCTTCGGCGACGAGGCCACGGCCATAGACCGGATCGCGGCCGGGCGCGCCCAGATCGATGGCGGCAGCGGCCAGGCGCTCCAGCACTGCCGCAGCGGCGGCCGGGTCGGGCTCGCGCAGTTCCGCAGCAAGCAGGCCCGCCACCAGCGGTGCCGCAAACGAGGTGCCGCGCGCGATGCCATAGCCGCCGCCACTGCGGGCCACGGCGACATCGGCGCCCGGCGCCGTCAGCAGCACCTGTGGCCCCTGCGCCGCCTCGGGCAGCACGCGGCGCGATGGGTTGACGCCGGTCACGCCGATGACGCCGGCATAGGAAGCCGGGAACAGCGGCGGCGCGGCCGGGCCGTCGTTGCCGACCGCCGCGACGAGCAGATGCCCGCGCTTGACCAGGGCCGCGACGCCCTGCTCCAGCAGCCGGTTCGGTGGGCCGACCAGGCTCAGGTTGATGACGGCGACGCGCTCGCGCGCCATCCAGGCCAGGGCGCGCACGACCTCCTCGGCCGAGCCGCCGTCGGGCTTGTCGCAGTACACGTCGGCAGCAAACAGCTCGGCCTTGGGTGAAGCGCCCGCAAAGCCGCGGTCGCGGCCGACGAGCAGGGAGGCGATGGCCGTGCCATGTTCGCTCGGTACGAGGCTGCCAGCGCAGCCGAAGCTGCCGCCGGCCGCATGGCGCAGGGCGGTGTGACGGCGGTCCACGCCACCATCGATGAGGCCCACCCGCACCGGGCCGCGCGGCTTGGCTGGGGCGACAGCGGCGCCGGGTGCGAGCTCGCCGCTGCGCGAATACAGATGGTTGAAGTCGGCCTGCAGATCGGGCTGGGCGGCGCGCAGCTTGTCCAGCGCCTCGGCTGTGCCCAGGCTCGCGGGCACACTCAGCACGACCTCGCGAAGTTCCAGCTCGGGCCAGGCCTCCTCGCGCAGCTTGACGAGGCCCAGGGCCGCCGCTGCGGCCAAGGCGGCATCGCTGGGCGAGAGCAGCACGAGTTCGCGGCGGCGTATCAGCTCGCCGCGCGGGTCGGCCTCGACGAGGTCCGAATGGCGCTGCAGCAGGTCGCGCACCGTCGTCGCGCGCAGGTCCACCAGCTGCGTGGTCGACGACAGCAGCTCGGGCAGGGGTTGCACGACGCGGTCCACGACACGGTCCACCATACCGGGCAGGCGCGACACGCCCGGCAGCTGCGGCAAGCGCAGTTGGGCCTGGGCCGGCACGGCCAGGGCGGCGAGGGT
Source organism: Roseateles sp. P5_D6 (assembly GCF_054049415.1). NCBI lineage: Bacteria > Pseudomonadati > Pseudomonadota > Betaproteobacteria > Burkholderiales > Sphaerotilaceae > Roseateles > Roseateles sp. P5_D6. The sequence goes on from NZ_JBFUMK010000004.1 coordinate 45,221, forward strand.
CAGAGCGAGAAGAGGTTTCATGGCGTCGCAACAGCTTTTGTGAGGATAACGAGCGAGGGAGGGAAGAAAATCCATGCCTCGTCCGTTGTCCCTGTATCGATGCCCGAGAACCTTTCCGAACTTCGCCAGGAAATTGCTGCCCTGCTGCCGCGGCTGCGCCGTTTCGGCCGCACGCTGGCCCACTCCCGCGAAGACGCCGACGACCTCGTGCAGGTCGCCATCGAGAAGGCGCTGAACCGCACCGACCAGTGGACGCCTGGAACGCGTCTGGACAGCTGGATGTTTCGCATCATGCAGAACGCGTGGATCGATGAACTGAGGGCCCGTGAACGGCGCGGCCAGACTTTCCTGCCCGAGGAGGAAGGCGAGCACGTCGGCGACGGCGCCATGACGGGCGCGCCGCTGGACGCCATCCTCGTGCGCAAGGCCGTAGCCAAGTTGAGCGACGAGCACCGCACGGTGGTCGGCCTGGTGCTGGTCGAGGGCTTGAGCTATCAGGAAGCCGCCGAGACGCTGGGCGTGCCGGTCGGCACCGTGACGAGCCGCGTCGCCCGCGCCCGCGAGGCGCTGCAGGAACTGCTGGGAGAGTGGCCATGAACATGAACGAGGATCAACTGAAAGCCGAGCGCCGCCGCCTGGCCGCCGCCTTTGACGGCGTGCTGAAGGAGCCTGTGCCGGAGCGGCTCAAGGCCCTGCTGGCCGAGCCGGCCGCGCAGGTCGTGGACCTCGGCACCGTGCGCGCCCAGCGGCGTGCCATGTCCAGCTGGGCCGCCTGGGGCGGCATGGCCGCAACGCTGCTGCTGGGCACGCTGATCGGCACCCGCCTGACGCCACCGGGCGCGACCGATGAAAACCGCCTTGTCGCCACCGGCGCCATCGCCCAGGCGCTGGACCGCCAGCTCGCCAGCGCACCAGGCGGCGCAGTGGCCGTGCAGGTCAGCTTCAAGGCCAGGGACGGCCGCTACTGCCGCAGCTTCACGACCACCGCCTCGGCCGGCCTGGCCTGCCGCGACGGCGACGGCGCCTGGGCCTTGCAGCAGGTCGCGGCCGTGGCGCCCACGCCCGGCACCGGCATGCGCCAGGCCGCCACCGCCCTGCCACCCGCCGTGCTGGGTGCGATGGACGGGCTCATCGCCGGCGAAGCCCTCAACGCCGAGCAGGAGCGCACCGCGCGCGACGCCGGCTGGCACTGAAAGCACCGCGGCTGGGCTAGCATGGGGCAGCCGGGGAGGGCAAACCACATACCAACCCCTGACTTTGCCTTCGCATGCCCTGGCGAATCTCTGCAAGCCTGCTGCGCTTCAAGCGCTACCTGATCCTCGGCAACCTCGTCATCCTGGCGATGGTTGTCCTGGTCGCGCTGCGGGTCGCCTATGCCAGCCAGCAGACCCATGAGGCGCAGGCGCGCCAAACGGCGGCCAATCTGGCGCACACGCTGGGGCAGAACGTCAGCGCGGGCTTCAGGCTGGTGGACAACAGCCTGCAGTCCTTGCTGAAGCGGCTGGATGAGCTGCCGGCCAAGGGGGCGGACCTTCGCGAGATCGCGCGCATTGCCGAGGAGCAGCGGGCCCTGGTGCCCACCATCGATGCGCTGCGCGTGACCGACGCCAACGGCCTGGTGCTCAACCCCGGCGACAGGCCGGCCGTGTCCATGGCCGACCGCGACTATTTCCGCGCGGCGCAGGCCGACCCGACGCGCACGGCCGTTTCCGAGCCCCAGCGCGGGCGCATCATCGGCGGCTGGGGCCTGGTCCTGGCACGCGCCCGCACCGCCGCCGATGGCCGCTTCTTGGGCGTGGTCTACGCCAGCATCAAGACGGAGCGCTTCCGCGACGACTTCAAGCGTGCCAACGTCGGCGCCCAGGGGGCCGTGACGCTGCGCTCCAGCTCGCTGCAGCTGATCGCGCGGTATTCACCGCTGGATGCCAACCCCGAGGCCGGCACCGGCACGACCCGGGTGTCCGAACAGCTGCGCGCGGCACTGGCCGCGAACCCGAAGCAGGGCAGCTTCGTCACACGCACGGCGCTGGATGGCGTGGAACGCGCCACCGCCTACGAGACCGTGCCCGACTACCCGATGCTGATGCTGGCGGGCCTGGCCACCGAGGACTTCTACGCCGGCTGGCGCCGGGAGGTCGGCGTGCTGGCCGCGCTGCTGTTGCTGCTGGAGGCGCTGCTGGTCGCGTTCTCGGTCTTCATCTACCGCGCCCAGGCCCGGCAGGTGCAGGAGCGCAGCCGCGTCGAGCTGCTGGCCGCCGAGCGCGGCGCACTGCTGGACAACGAGCTGGTGGCGATGGTCAGGCTGCGCGGCCGCAGCGAGGTCTGGCACAACGCCGCCCTGGACCGGCTGTTCGGCTACGAGCCTGGCGAGCTGAGCGGCCAGCCCTCACGGTTGCTCTATCTCGACGATGAGTCCTACGCCCAGATCGGCCGCGCCTCCCAGCGCCTGGAGGCACCGCACCGCTACCGCACTCAGCTGCGCATGCGGCGCAAGGATGGCAGCCCGGTCTGGATCGACCTGAGCGGCACGGCCCTGCCGGACGGCGAGTCGTTGTGGCTGATGCTGGACATCACGGCCATCAAGCACAGCGAGGAGCAGGCCCGCCACCTGGCTTTCCACGACATGCTGACCGGCCTGCCCAACCGGCACCTGCTGTTCGAGCGCCTGGCCTTCCTGCTGCGCGACGCCGAACGCAACGACCGCTGGCTGGCGGTCTGCTATCTGGACCTGGACGGCTTCAAGGCCATCAACGACGCCCAGGGCCATGACGCCGGCGACGCGCTGCTGCGCATCACCGCCGAGCGCCTGAGCGCCAGCGTGCGCGGCAACGACGTGGTGGCGCGTATCGGCGGCGATGAGTTCGTGCTGGTGCTCAACCAGCTCAACGGCCTCTACGACGAAAGGCATGCGCTGAACCGGCTGCTGACCGCCTTCGAGGCGCCCATCCCCCTGCCGGGCGGCGGCGAGGCCCGGGTGGGGATCAGCATCGGCGTGGCCATGTACCCGCGGCATGGGCGCGACGTCAACACCCTGATCACCTGCGCCGACCGGGCCATGCTGGCCGGCAAGCGCACCGGCAAGGGCCGCTGGGTCATGCATGAAGACGAGGACGGGCCGACAGCTTGAGCCGCGTGCTCAACTCAACTGCCGCGCCCCTTGGTCAGCAGTCAGGGTTCGGGGATGCGGCTGATCTGCACGCTGACGATCTTCCAGGCGCCGCCACGCTTCACGTAGATGTCGATGTAGCGGTAGTGGCTCTTGAAGGCCTGGCCCTGATAGCGGCCCGTCATGCGCGTGCGGCCGCTGAGCAGGGCCGTGTCGCCATAGACGCGCACCTCGAAGTCCTCGACGGTGTAGGGGTCGATGACAAGGTCGGGCGAGACCAGCCCTTCGACAAAGCTGGCCTTGGTTTCGACATTGCCGCGGCCGTCGATCTGGCGGAAATCCTCGGCCATGTTGGCCTCGATGGCGGCGCGGTCCCGGCGGACGATGGCCTGGTCCCAGGCGTCCGACTGGGCCTTGAGCTGCGCGACCAGCTCGGCCGGCGGGGCGGCCTGGGCCAGGCCGGCTGCCAGCATCAACCCCATCAAGAGACCGCGACGCTTCATCAGGCCACTTTCAGACTGCGCCAGATCAGCCCCGTGATCAGCTCGCGGGCACGGTCGAAGTCCTCTTCTTCCAATGCTGGCTTGCCCATGTAGAGAGCGAACTGCGGCCCCAGATCGGCATAGGCCTGGGTGGACGACCAGATCAGGAACATCAGGTGGGTGAAATCGACGCGCCGGATGCGGCCCTCGGCCGCCCAGCCCTCGAAACGCGCCACGTCGGCATGCAGCAGCGGCATGACCTGGGCCTTGAGCACGTCCTGGTAGCGCGGCGCGCCAGCCATGATCTCGCGCGTGAAAACGGCGTTGCCGCTGGGCCGTTCACGGCTGAATCGTAGTTTTGCCGACACATAGGTGTGGATGGCGGCTTCGGGTTCGTCGGCCTCGGTGATGGCGTTCATGTTGGCCATCCACTCGCCCATCACGCTGTCCAGCACGGCGCGGTAAAGCTCCTCCTTGCTGGGCCAGTGATAGAGCAGGTTCTGGCGCGACAGATCGAGCACGGCAGCGATGCTGTCGAGGCTGACACCTTCGAATCCGTATCGGGCGAACTGGCGTTCGGCTTCAGCGAGGATGGCCTCCTGCTTGCGCAGGGTGGCGGCGCGCGGGGTGCGCGCGGCAGCGGTCACGGTCATGCCCGCATTCTGACGGCGCGCACCAAGCTGAAGCTGCGGGTTTTTACGCTTAGGTCAATTTTTACGGAGTAGTAATGTTTGGGTGTTTTCCACCCGGAGATTCCCGTGGACCTTGCCGATCTGAAATCCGGGCGCCTGACGCCCGATGACTACGCGCAGAATTTTGCCGACGCGCATCCGCCGCTGAACCGGACGCAGGCGCTGATCGAGGCGGAGCGCTGCTATTACTGCTATGACGCGCCCTGCCAGACGGCCTGCCCGACCGGCATCGACATCCCCAGCTTCATCCAGCGCGTGGCGCAGGACAACGTGCGCGGCGCGGCCGAGGCCATCCTGACGGCCAACCCGCTGGGCGGCATGTGCGCCCGCGTCTGCCCGACCGAGGTGCTGTGCGAGCAGGCCTGCGTGCGCAACACCAATGAGAGCAAGCCGGTGGAGATCGGCATGCTGCAGCGCTATGCGGTGGAGGGTCACTTCGCCAACCCCGGCGCCAAGCCGCTGTTCGAACGCGGCATGCCGACGGGCCGGCGCATCGCCGTCGTTGGCGCCGGGCCGGCCGGCCTGGCTGCGGCCCACGGCCTGGCGTGGCGCGGTCATGACGTCGTGCTGTTCGACGCCAACCCCAAGCTCGGTGGCCTGAACGAATACGGCCTGGCGACCTACAAGGTGGCCGGCGGCTTCGCGCAGAAGGAGATCGACTGGCTGCTGAGCATTGGCGGCATCACGCCCAAGTTGAACTGTCGACTCGGCCGTGACATCACACTCGACGGCCTGCTGGCTGAATACGACGCGGTCTTCCTCGGGCTGGGCCTGGGTGGCGTCAATGCATTGGGCATTGCCGAACCGCAGGTCACGGGCCTGCGCGACGCCGTCGACTTCATCGCCGAGCTGCGCCAGAGCGCGCCCGAGATCGTCACAGTGGGCCGCAAGGTCGTCGTCATCGGCGGCGGCATGACAGCCGTGGACGCGGCCGTGCAGAGCCGGCTGCTGGGTGCCGAGCAGGTGACCATGGTCTACCGCCGCGGGCCCGACGGCCTGTCGGCTTCCACCCACGAACAGCACTGGGCACAGACGAACGGCGTGACCATCCGCTGCTGGGCTCGGCCGCTCGGCGTGGAAGGCCAGGGCGGCGTGCTGCGAGGCATGCGCTTTGCGGCGACGAAGCTCGAAGGCGGCAAGCTCGTCGACACCGGCGAACAGTTCTTCATCGAGGCCGACATGGTGCTGCGCGCCATCGGCCAGACGTATCAGCCGGAACCGGCTGGCAGCGCCATCGCCCTGGAAGCCGGCCGCATCAAGACCGATGCGGACGGGCAAACCAGCCTGGCCCGCGTCTGGGCCGGCGGCGACTGCCGCGCCGGCGGCCGGGACCTGACCGTAGAAGCCGTGGAGCACGGCAAACGCGCCGCCATCAGCATCGACCGCGCCCTGGGCCTGAGCGCCGTCCGCCATCACGATACGGAGGCCTCCCATGGCTGACCTGAGCACCAACTTCCTCGGCATCCAAAGCCCCAACCCCTTCTGGCTCGCGTCCGCACCGCCGACCGACAAGGAGATCAACGTGCGCCGCGCCTTCGAGGCCGGCTGGGGCGGCGTCGTCTGGAAGACGCTGGGCGAGGACCCGCCGGTCGTCAACGTCAACGGCCCGCGCTACGCCACGCTGTGGAGCCAGGACCGGCGCGTCATCGGCTTCAACAACATCGAGCTGATCTCCGACCGGCCGCTGCAGATCAACCTCGACGAGATCAAGCGCGTGAAGCGCGACTTCCCTGACCGGGCCATGATCGTCTCGCTGATGGTGCCGGTCAACGAGGCGAGCTGGAAGGCCATCCTGGAGCGCGTGGCCGACACCGGCGCCGACGGCGTGGAGCTGAACTTCGGCTGCCCCCACGGCATGAGCGAGCGTGGCATGGGCTCGGCCGTCGGCCAGGTGCCGGAGTACATCCAGCAGGTCACCGAGTGGTGCAAGAAGCACACGAAGATGCCCGTCATCGTGAAGCTGACGCCCAACATCACCGACGTGCGATTCCCGGCGCGCGCAGCCCATGCGGGCGGCGCCGATGCGGTCAGCCTCATCAACACCATCAATTCGGTCATGGGCGTGGACCTGGACCGCATGACCATGAGCCCGGTCACCGACGGCCTGGGCTCGCACGGCGGCTACTGCGGCCAGGCTGTGAAGCCGATCGCGCTGAACATGGTGGCCGAAATCGCCCGCGACGCGGCAACCGCCGGCCTGCCGATCAGCGGCATCGGCGGCATCACCACCTGGCGCGATGCGGCCGAGTTCATCGCCATGGGCTGCGGCACGGTGCAGGTCTGCACCGCCGCCATGGTCTACGGCTTCAAGATCGTGCAGGACATGTGCTCGGGCCTGAACACCTTCATGGACGAGAAGGGCTACAAGAGCATTGCCGACTTCCAGGGCCGCGCGGTGCCGACCGTGAAGAACTGGAACCAGCTCAACCTGAACTACGTCGAGAAAGCCGTCATCGACCAGGACAGCTGCATCAAGTGCGGGCGCTGCCATGTCGTCTGCGAGGACACCTCGCACCAGGCCATCTTTGCGATGAAGGACGGCCAGCGGCATTTCGAGGTCAATGATGCCGAATGCGTCGGTTGCAATCTCTGCGTGTCGATCTGCCCCGTCCCTGGCACCATCTCGATGCGCGCGCTGCAGCCGGGCGAGACCGATGCGCGCACGGGCCGCGTCATCGACGGCAGCTATGCGAACTGGACCACGCACCCGAACAACCCGATGAGTGCCGGATGCACTTGAAGGAATCGAGATGAGTCCCTACGAAGTCGGTCATTGGATCAGCGGCGCCATCACACGCGGCAGCGGCGAGCGCCAGCAGGACATCTACAACCCCGCCAGCGGCGCCGTGCAGGGCAAGCTGCTGCTGGGCAGCGTGGCCGACCTCGATGCGGCCGTGGCCAGCGCCACTAAGGCCGCCAAGGCCTGGGGCCAGACGCCGGCGCTGGCGCGCTCGCGCGTGCTGTTCAAGTTCCTGTCCATCGTGCAGGACAAGCGCGAGGAGCTGGCCGCCGCGCTGGTGCGAGAGCATGGCAAGACCATGCCGGATGCCTTGGGCGAAGTGGCCCGCGGCATCGAGAACATCGAGTTCGCGACGGCCATGCCGCAGCTGCTGAAGGGCGAGTACACCGAGCAGATCGCGCGCGGCTTGGACGCCTGGAGCGTGCGCCAGCCGCTGGGCGTCGTCGCAGGCATCACGCCGTTCAACTTCCCCGCCATGGTGCCCATGTGGATGTACCCGCTGGCCATCGGCTGCGGCAATGCCTTCATCCTGAAGCCCAGCGAGCGCGATCCGTCGGCGTCGCTCTTGATGGCGCAATGGCTCAAGGACGCCGGCCTGCCCGACGGCGTGTTCAGCGTCGTGCAGGGCGACAAAACAATAGTCGACGCCATCCTGGCCCACCCCGGCATCGCTGCAGTCAGCTTCGTCGGCTCCACGCCCGTGGCCGAGCACATCTACAAGGTGGGCTCTGCCCACGGCAAGCGCGTGCAGGCCCTGGGCGGCGCGAAGAACCACATGGTCGTCATGCCCGACGCCGACCTCGAACAGGCCGTCGACGCGCTGATGGGTGCGGCCTATGGCTCGGCCGGCGAGCGCTGCATGGCGATCTCGGTGGCCGTGGCGGTGGGCGATGCGGCCGATGCGCTGGTGGCGGCGCTGGCACCCAAGGTGGCCGCGCTGAAGATCGGTGAAGGCCATGGCAGCGGCATCGAGATGGGGCCGCTGATCACGCGAGCTTCACAGCAGCGCGTGGAGAAGCTGATCGGCGAAGGCGTGGCGGCCGGTGCGAAGGCCGTCGTTGATGGCCGTGGCCACCGTGTAGCCGGCTTCGAGGACGGCTTCTTCGTCGGTGGCACGCTGCTGGACGGCGTGTCGGCCGACATGAGCTGCTACACCGAAGAGATTTTCGGCCCGGTGCTGTGCGTCGTGCGCGTGCCGGACCTGGCCGGCGCCATCGCGCTGATCGAAGCGAACGAGTACGCCAACGGCGTCGCCATCTTCACGCGTGACGGCCACGTGGCGCGCGAGTTCGTGCATCACATCCAGGTCGGCATGGTGGGCGTCAACGTGCCGCTGCCGGTGCCCATGGCCTTCAACAGCTTTGGCGGCTGGAAGCGCAGCCTGTTCGGCGACCACCATGCCTATGGCCCCGAGGCGGTGCGCTTCTATACCAAGCACAAGGCGGTCATGCAGCGCTGGCCGGATTCCCTGCCCAAGGGCCCGCAATTTGCTTTCCCGCAGAACACCTGAACTCGACGGAAGCTGACCATGAACGATCCGACGCTGAGCAATCCTGACCTGGTCCCGACCACGGCCGCCCAGCGGACCTGGCGCTGGTACCACTTTGCAGCGCTGTGGGTGGGCATGGTCATGTGCATCCCGGCGTACACGCTGGCGGCCAGCCTCATCGAGTCGGGCATGAGCTGGAGCCAGGCCGTCGGCACGGTCTTCCTGGGCAACCTCATCGTGCTGGTGCCCATGCTGCTGATCGGCCATGCCGGCGCCAAGTACGGCATCCCATATGCGGTGCTGGCGCGGGCCTCCTTCGGCACGCAGGGCGCGCGGCTGCCGGCGCTGCTGCGGGCGCTGGTCGCCTGCGGCTGGTACGGCATCCAGACCTGGTTTGGCGGCCAGATGATCTACACGCTGGCCGGCGTGCTGATCGGCCACCCGCTCACGGGCGACCCGCTGCCGGGCCTGGGCATCAACGCTGCGCAGCTGGGCTGTTTCCTGCTGTTCTGGGCCCTGCAGTTCTGGTTTGTCGTGCACGGCATCGAAGCCATCCGCAAGCTCGAGACCTACACGGCGCCGATCAAGATCGTCATCTGCTTCGTGCTGCTGTGGTGGGCCTGGGACAAGGCCGGTGGCTTCGGCCCCATCCTGGACCAGCCCTCGGCGTTTGTGGAAGGCGGCAAGAAGGCCGGCCAATTCTCCGCCGTGTTCTGGCCGTCGCTGACCGCCATGGTGGGCTTCTGGGCCACGCTGGCGCTGAACATCCCCGACTTCACGCGCTTCGCCAAGACGCAGCGCGACCAGCTCATCGGCCAGGCCATCGGCCTGCCACTGCCGATGGGCTTGCTCGCGGCGCTCGCCGTGTTCGTCACCTCGGCCACCGTCGTCATCTACGGCAAGGCGCTTTGGGACCCGGTGGACGTGGCCAGCCGCATGACCGGTGCGGCGGTGCTGATCGCGCTCATCGTGCTGCTGATCGACACCGTCAGCGTCAACCTCGCCGCCAACCTGGTCGGCCCGGCCTACGACTTCTCGGCGCTGGCGCCGGGTCGCATCAGCTACAAGACCGGCGGCATGCTGACTGCAGGCATCGCCATCGCGATGATGCCGTGGAAGATCCTTGAGTCCACGCAGGGCTATATCTTCACCTGGCTGATCGGCTACTCGGCGCTGCTGGGGCCGGTGGCGGGCATCCTCATCGTTGACTATTACGTGCTGCGCAAGACCGAGCTGGTGGTGGAAGAGCTCTACCGCGAAGGCGGCCGCTACAGCTACCGCGGCGGCTGGAACATCGCCGCCGTCATTGCCTTCGCCGTCGGCGTCGCGCCCAACATCCCCGGCTTCCTGAATGCCGCTTTCCCGGCGGCATTCCCCGAGGTCGGCGCGGTCTTCAAGGCCGTCTATACCTATGCCTGGTTCGCCGGTCTAGCACTGGCGGCCATGGTCTACGCCGCACTGATGGCCGGCAAGACCCAACCCCAAACGCTCACAAGGCGCGCGACATGACTTCTTCTCTCTTGATCCGAGGCGCCGTCGTCGTCAATGCCGACGCCGAGTCCCGCACTGATGTGCTGTGCGTCGACGGCCGCATCGCCGCCATCGGCGAACGCGCCGCGCGCGAAGCACCGGCCGGCACCACGACGCTGGATGGCACCGGCCAGTACCTGATCCCCGGCGGCATCGACCCGCACACGCATATGCAGCTGCCCTTCATGGGCACGGTGACGCAGGACGACTTCTTCACCGGCACCGCCGCTGGCCTGGCGGGCGGCACGACGTCCATCATCGACTTCGTCATCCCCAACCCGCAGCAGCCGCTGATGGACGCCTACCAGCAGTGGCGCGGCTGGGCCGAGAAGAGCGCTTCCGACTACGCCTTCCATGTCGCCGTGACGTGGTGGAGCGAGCAGGTCCACGCCGACATGGGCACGCTCGTGCGCGAGGAAGGCGTGAACAGCTTCAAGCACTTCATGGCCTACAAGAACGCCATCATGTGCGACGACGAGACGCTGGTGAACAGCTTCAAGCGTGCGCTCGAACTCGGCGCCATGCCGACCGTGCACGCCGAGAACGGAGAGCTCGTCTACCTGCTGCAGGCCGAGGTCGCCAAGATGGGCATCACCGGCCCCGAGGGCCACCCGATGTCGCGCCCGCCGATGGTGGAAGGCGAGGCCGCCAACCGCGCCATCGCGATTGCCGATGTGCTGGGTGTGCCCATCTATATCGTGCACGTCAGCTGCATCGAGAGCGCCGAGGCGATTGCGCGTGCGCGTGCGCGTGGCCAACGGGTCTACGGCGAGGTGCTGGCCGGCCATCTGCTGATCGACGACAGCGTCTATCGCGACCCGTCTTTCGAGAAGGCTGCCGCCTATGTGATGAGCCCGCCCTTCCGCCCCAAGATCCACCAGGAGTTCCTGTGGCGCGGCCTGCAATCGGGCCAGCTGCACACGACGGCAACCGACCACTGCACCTTCTGCGCCGAACAGAAGGCCGCCGGCAAGGACAACTTCGCCAAGATCCCCAACGGCTGCGGCGGCGTGGAAGAGCGCATGGCCGTGTTGTGGGATGCCGGCGTCAACTCCGGCCGCCTCACGCCGAGCGAGTTCGTCGCCATCACATCGGCCAACGCGGCCAAGCTCTTCAATATGTACCCGCGCAAGGGCGTCATCGCCGAGGGGGCGGACGCCGACCTCGTGCTGTGGGACCCGGCCGGCATCAAGACGTTGAGCGCCAAGACACAGTTCTCCAGGAACGACTTCAACATCTTCGAGGGCCGCACGGTGCGTGGCATCCCCAGCCACACCATCGCGCAGGGCCGCGTGGTGTTCGCTCGGGGCGAGCTGCGGGCGGAACAAGGCAAGGGCCGCTATCTGAAGCGCCCGCCGTTCGGCCCGCAGTTCGACGCGGCGGCCAAGCGCGCTGCCGACCTGCAGCCCACCGCCGTGGCCCGATGAACACCCAGACCGTCATCCCGCAGCTGCGCATGACGGACGCGGCGCGAGCGCAAGCCTTCTATATCGATCAGCTCGGGTTCAGCATCGACTGGCAGCACCAGTTCGAGCCCGGCCTGCCCCTCTTCCTGCAGATCACGCGCGACGGCCAGACGATCTTCCTGAGCGGCCACGCCGGCGACTGCGCGCCCGGCGGCGCCGTCTACTTCTGGGTGCCCGACGCCGACGCGGTCTATGCCGCCTTCACGGCCAAGGGCGTGAAGCCCGTCAAGGCCATCGAAGACATGCCCTGGGGTGTGCGCGAGTTCCTGCTCGTCGACCCCGACCACAACAAGCTGCGCTTCGGCACGAAGCTCTAAGGATTCGTCATGGATACCGTCGTCACCCGCCCCGACATCACGAAGCTGCGCGTCAACGGCCAACGCCTCTGGGACTCGCTGATGGAACTGGCCCAGATCGGCGCCACCGAGAAAGGCGGCGTCTGCCGCCTGACACTGACCGACCTCGACAAGCAGGGCCGCGACCTCGTCACGCGCTGGGCGCGCGAAGCCGGCATGACGGTCACCATCGACCAGATCGGCAACGGCTTCATGCGACGCGCGGGCCGCAACAACAGCCTGCCGCCCATCATGACCGGCAGCCACATCGACACCCAGCCCACGGGCGGCAAGTTCGACGGCAACTACGGCGTGCTGGCCGGCATCGAGGTCGTGCGCACGCTCAACGACCACGGCATCGAGACCGAGGCGCCCATCGAGGTGGCCTTCTGGACCAACGAGGAAGGCTCGCGGTTCGTGCCCGTCATGATGGGTTCGGGCGTCTTCGCCAAGGCCTTCACGCTCGAGCATGCCTACGCGGCGACGGACACCGAGGGCAAGACCGTCAAGGGCGAGTTGGAGCGCATCGGCTACATCGGCGATCAAATCCCCGGCGACCACCCCATCGGCGCCTACTTCGAGACCCACATCGAGCAGGGCCCGGTGCTGGAGGACCACGACAAGACCATCGGCGTCGTCACCGGCGTGCTGGGCATCCGCTGGTATGACTGCGTCGTCACCGGCATGGAGGCCCACGCCGGCCCAACGCCCATGGCCCTGCGCAAGGACGCGCTGCAGGTGGCCACCAAGCTGATGCAGGAGGTCGTCGCTTGCGCCCACCGACACCCGCCGCACGGCCGCGGCACGGTAGGCATGGTGCAGGTCCACCCCAACAGCCGCAACGTCATCCCCGGCCGCGTCAAGTTCAGCATCGACCTGCGCAACGCGACCGATGCGCTGTGCGAAGCGATGGACGCCGACATCCGCGCAGTGGCCGCCAAGCTCAGCGCCGAGAGCGGCCTGCCCATCGAGATCACGCCCGTCAGCGCCTACCCCGCCCAACCCTTCCACGCCGACTGCATCGCCGCCGTGCAGAAGGCCGCCGATGCGCTGGGCTACAGCAATATGCGCGCCGTCTCCGGCGCCGGCCACGACGCCGTCTACATGGCCCGCCTGGCCCCGGCCGGCATGATCTTCATCCCCTGCAAGGACGGCATCAGCCACAACGAGATCGAGGACGCCAAGCCGGCGCACATCGAGGCGGGGTGCAATGTGTTGTTGCAGGCGATGCTTGAACGAGCGGGCTGATTGATGTGAGCGCAGGCGCGGGCCGCATCGCGTTGAGGTTCGCCACGCTGGTGCTGGCCTGCCCGCTAGCTGCTTTCGCCGCACCTCCCAGCTGCCCCGAAGTCACAGGCAGCTTCACCGTCAACGGCGACCCCGCCGTCGTCAATGACGCACTGCGAGCGCTCGGTACCGGTGGCGGCGACGCGGCCGGTGCCAGCCTCACGCTGAGCGGCTCGCCACGGGGCACGCTGCGCCTGAGCGTCATGCCGGCTCGGCCCGATCGATTCAGCCGACCCACCGAGTGGACCTTGAACAACCCCGCAGACTTCCGCTGCGAGGGCGGCTGGCTGGTGCTGAGCCGACCCGTCACCGCGTCCCGGCGCGTCAAGGACGGCCTGTTCACCGGTCGCTCCATCGTCCGCCTGGCGCCCGCCGCCGGCGGCGACCTGCAGATCGAGGTGCGCTTCAAGGGCGGGGAAACCACCCGCATCTACAGCTACGACTCGGCCACGATCGACCTCCCACTGCCCTGGTCGCGCGCTGCCGCGACCGACCGACTGGCGTGGCCCGAGGGCCTGGTGGCCGTGTTCAGACCCGAGCCGGCGGCGGTGGCGGAGCCCGCCCGCGTGGCGGAGGCGCGCCGGCTGCTGGGCAGTACCGGGCTGCGGGTGGGCAACATCGTCGCGGATGAGACGGCCGTGCGCGCCAAGGTCTCGGCCACGCCGCGGGACCTGGTGCGCCTTGAAGACAAGTTGCGGGCGGCGGGGGTGGCCTATGAAGTCCCGGCGTCGCCGGTACAGACCGCCAGCGCCTACGTCGTCGACCTCGTGCTGCCTCAGCGGCCCGGTGCCACAAGCCAGCCCAGCCGCCAGTGGGTGGAGCAGGAGTTGACGTCTTGGCGGCACCCGTCCGCGGATGTGAACAAGGTCGACTGTCGCGACGGCGCCTGCATCGCACAACTCGGCCTGAGAAGCGGCTTGAGCGCCGAAGACGCCGTGCAGCGGGTGCGCTCCATGAGCCAGGCCTTCAGCGACGTGCGCGTGCTACCCGGCACCGAGCGAGCCCTCAGCCCCAGCCTGCGGGTCGTCGATGTGCAACTGCGGCCCCGGTAGGCGGCAAGAGCAGGCCCGGCCGAGCCCTTCCACGCCGTCTGCATGGCCCGCCTGGCGCCGGCCGGCATGATCTTCATCCCCTGCAAGGACGGCATCAGCCTCAACGAGATCGAGGACGCGAAGCCGGAACACATCGAGGCGGGTGCAATGTGTTGTTGCAGGCGATGCTGAGTTCGGACCGAGCAAGGTCCTGAGGACCTTGCGACGCCTAACGAAGGACTCGCCCTGTCTCGCAGGGCGAGGCATGGAGCGTGCGGGCCGAAGCGCCACCCTTCACATGAACTTGCGGCGCTTGAATGCCCGCAGGTCCAGCGCGAACCATTCGCCGTTGGTCTGCTTGGACGCGAAGCGTCTGTGCCAGTACGCCTTGATGCCAGCAGGGTCGTCCGTCTGAATGGCGTGAACCTTGGTTCTTGTCGAGACTTCAGTCCTCAACCCGCGGCGAGTCGCGCCCAGCCTCACCACAACATCCCCACCCCAAACCCCGCCAACGCCCCATCCCGGCTGACCAGCGTGGCCTGCTCCAGTTCGGCCTGGGCGGCCAGCATGCGATCAAAAGGGTCACGATGTTCGGCCGGATGGCTGCCGGCGCGCAGTGCATGCGCAGCCTGCATCGGCATGAGTCGGAAGCCGTCCGCCGCGACCAGTTCCATGAAACGGCTGCTCGCCTCAGGCACGCCATCGAGCTTGCCCAGGCACTGGCGGCGCTGACCCAGATCTCGTTGGCAGGATCAGCAATCGCCATGCGGGCGGCGGGGCTGAGCTGGGGATCGTCCAGCCACCACCAGAGCAGCGCGTGGGTATCCAACAGCAGCTTCATCGCCCGTTCCATGCATCGAGTTCGGCATCAAGCAGCGCGTCGAAGAAGCTCGCGTCCACCTGTGCGCCGGGTCGCTTGAGCCGGCCGGGTTGGCGCTGCCCGGGCTGCGTGGCCAGCGGCATCAGCCGCGCATAGGGCTTGCCGGCCTTGGACAGGACGATCTCCTCGCCGGCATGGGCTTTCTCCAGCAGGCGCGAGAAATGGGTCTTGGCGTCGTGGACATTGACCGTTTCAGACATGGCCTGCCTCCTTATGCGGCACGATTTTGACTAAGTTACCGGACTAAGTCCGTACGAAATGCAGCGCCCCGAGGCCCCTGCCGTACCCACCAGCCCTGCACCACCGCCCACGCCACCTCCGGCACGATGAACAGCAGCAGCACCGGCGCCCCGGACTGCATCCAGGCCCACCCCATCCAAACGCCGAACAGTACCCGCGCCGCCGCGTCATAGCGGCCGAACTGCTGCGTCGGACCGCGCAGCCGCAGTACCGCCCAGACCATCACGACGCTGCCCATCAGCACCGCGAACAGCGTCTGCATCGGGTCGAAAGGCGGCAGCGGCTGGCCGCCCAGGGCTTGGTTGATGGCGCTCAGCTGCGCCCGGTTCAGCTCGAAGGTCCAGGGCGTCGCAAAGGGCGCGGTGACGATGAGGTCGTAGAGGGCGCTGAACCAGACGACGCGCAGGAAACCGGAGTTGCTGAAGGCAGGCATGGAGAGGCATGAAATGGGGACGTGCACACATGCTCGACCTTGGACCACACTCCAAGGTCAAGCTATTTCGGATGCCCCATGCTCATCGGCACCCTCTCCACACTGACCGGCCTGAGCCGCGACAGCCTGCGCTTCTACGAGAAGCGCGGGCTGCTGCAGGCGCGCCGCGCTGACAACGGCTACCGCGACTACCCCGAGGAGACCGTGCAATGGCTGGGCTATGTGCGCACGGCCCAGCAGCTGGGCTTCACGCTGACCGAGATCGCGGCCGACATGCCCTTGCTCGCCCAGGGTGAAGAGGCCGGCCCGGCGCTGCGGGCAGCGCTGGCGCGCAAGCTGGCAGACATCGACGCGCGCATTGCGGCGTTGCAGGGGCTGAGGGCCGAGCTGTCCATGCGGTTGGCCGAGACTCCCGAGACAGGCGCGAGCTGCCCGCTGCGACCTACCGCCTGACCGATCAAGCCACCGCGCTTCTCACGGCCTCGCGCACGAGGCCGTCCAGCTTGCCGGTGATCTGCGTGAACTCGCCCGACACGACCGCGAACTCGCGGCCCGATGTTCCCGCCCGCGCCGCGACGACCTGCGCGTTGAAGGACACGATGCGCGCATGCCTGGCGATGAGCTCGATGTCGCCCATGACGGCCGTCAGCTGTTTCTTGGCCGAGGCGGCCTGCTGGCGGGCGAGGTCCTCATAGATCTGGGTCAACCGGTTCAGCGTGGCGAGCAACGGCGTCGCGGCCTCGACGAGTTCCTCAAGCAGGGCCGGTGCGCTGTGTGCGCTGGCCGAGATGGCCTCGATGGCGCGCCGGGCCAGTTCGATGAAGCCGACGATGCGCTCGTTGGCGCGGTCAGGGCCGAAATAGGCCTGTTTCAGCTCGCCGCCCAGCGCGTCGGGTGACAGCTCGCCCTGCAGCAGCGCGCCATGCGCGTCGCCGAAGGTGGTCAGTGCGTCGCGGGCAATGGTCAGTGCACCGTCGCGGCCCTGCGAGGCGAGCACTGCATAGAGCACGACGCGCTGCGACGTGAAGCGGCGGCGGCCCGACAGGTTGATGGTCTTGCCGAACAGCTCGCCCGCGGTCTGCTTGGGTGCAGCAGACGCCCGCTTTGGTGCATCGGTAAGCGCACGCGTGTGGTGCAACATGAAGGACTCCGTGAACTGGTTCTCGACCGACGCCTCGTACAGCGGGCGTGCCGGTCATGTGACCTCGGGTTTGCACGGAGCGTGCCAGCGCCAGGGACGGGCGCCCTTCAGCGGGGCAAGCCGCGCTGCAAACGCTGCGTCGCCAGTGCCAAGGTCTCGTCCCGCTTCGCAAAGCAGAACCGCACATGCCCTCGCTCCTGCGGCTGCTGGTAGAAGACCGACAACGGGATGGCAGCGACGCCGACCTCGGTGGTCAGCCATTTGGCGAAGTCCAGCTCGGGCCGATCCGACACCGCGCTGTAGTCCACCGTCTGGAAGTAGGTGCCCTCGCAGGGCAGCAGCTTCAGCGGCGTGGCTTCCAACGCGGCGCGGAAGCCATCGCGCTTGGCTTGATAGAAGTCGCTCAGGCCTTGCCAGGGGGCCGGGTTGGCGAGGTAGGCCGCGATGGCGTGCTGCGTCGGCGTGTGGACCGTGAACACCGTGTACTGGTGCAGGCGCCGGAAGGCCGCGCTCAACGCTGGCGGCGCGGCGACGAAGCCGACCTTCCAGCCCGTTACGTGAAAAGTCTTGCCAAAGCTGCTGACGAGGAAGCTGCGCTCGCGCAGACCCGGATAACGCGCCACGCTCTCATGCGGCGCGCCGTCGAAGACCATGTGCTCGTAGACCTCGTCGCTGACGATGAAGAGGTCGTGCGCTTCGGCGATGCGCTCCAGCTCGCGCAGGTCCTCGGCGGTCGCGATGCGGCCGCTGGGGTTGTGCGGTGTGTTGATCACCAGCGCCCGCGTGCGCGGCGTGATGGCGGCGCGTACCGCCGTCCAGTCGATGCGGTAGTCCAGAGTCATCGGCACGCCGACGGGCACCGCGCCGGCCAGGCGGATGGCCGGGTCGTAGCTGTCGTAGGCTGGCTCGATGATGATGACCTCATCACCTGCGCCAACGCAGCTGTGCAACGCCGTGATCAGGCCTTGCGTGCCGCCAGCCGTGATCGTGATGTCGCGGTCCGCGTCGTAGGCCGAGCCGTAGAGCGCATTCAGCTTGGCGGCCACGGCCTGGCGCAGCGCCGGCACGCCGGTCATCGGCGGGTACTGGTTGTGGCCGGCGGCCATCGCGTCGGTGACGGCCTGCATGAGCGCCGGGTCGGCATCGAAGTCCGGGAAGCCCTGGCCGAGGTTGACGGCGCCATGCTCGGCGGCCAGGGCCGACATGACGGTGAAGATGGTGGTGCCGGTGTTCGGCAGCTTGGTGGGCAGGACGGGCATGGCGGCAATTCTGCCGGCGCCAGGTTTCAACGCACTGGCGGGCCCAGCAGACAACGCCGCGCCGCCAGCGCGATGGGCAACCCGAAGACGAAGCAATGCGCCGCAATCGCCGCCGCATCCAGCTTGGGTGGCCAGAACGGCGTGTGCAGGGCCGACAGCGGCAGCACGACGTTGTTCATGCCGAAGTAGACGACAAAGCCGTAGGCCAGGCCGGCGGCGGTCGCATTGCGCAGCAGGACGGGCAGGCGCAGCGCCACCACGCAGAAG
Organism: Roseateles sp. P5_D6; assembly: GCF_054049415.1. NCBI lineage: Bacteria > Pseudomonadati > Pseudomonadota > Betaproteobacteria > Burkholderiales > Sphaerotilaceae > Roseateles > Roseateles sp. P5_D6. The sequence continues at coordinate 63,599 of NZ_JBFUMK010000004.1, forward strand.
ATGGCGGCCCAGATCCATGCGATGCCGTAGTGCAGCGCCACGCCCAGCGCAAAGGTCTCCGGCCCGCCGCCAAAGGCCGCCTCGCGGCCGATGAGGCCGGCGGCGACGCCCTGGAAAACGCGCAGCTTCATGCCGTAGTAGCTCAGCGCAAAGATCAGGTCGCCGGTGCCGGCCAGCAGGCCGCCCCAGACGATGGCGCGGGTCAGTGGTTTCATGCTCATGTGATGCTCCCGGGCGGGCCCTTGAGTTCGACGACATTGCCTTCGGGGTCGCTCAGATAGATGGACGGCCCCTCGCCTTCGGCGCCGTAGCGGCTCTCGGTCTTGCCGGCTTCGACACCGTGAGAAGCCAGGTGGGCACGGATGGCTGCCGCGTCGAAGGGTTCGACGCGCAGGCAGAAGTGGTCCATGTTGCGCCCCTCGGCGCCGGGCGCTGCGCCGCCCATGCGGCCGAGCTTGCCGGCCACCGGCACGAGGTCGATCAGCGAGTGGCCGGCGCGCAGTTGCACCAGGCCGATCTCGTCCTGGCGGCGCTCGATCGAGCAGCCCAGCGTGTCGACGTAGAAGCGCACCATCGTGTCCAGGTCGATGACACGCAGCACGAGGTGGTCAATGCCTTGCAGCTTCAACATGGCGGCGTTCTCCTTTTTTCGGTGCGCAGCATCATGCCGCGCCGGGCCTGTGCTGAAAGTGACGGCGGGTTTGTCCGGAGTAACGAAAGGGCCTGCCCACGCTCAATAGAGGCATGCAAACCCCGCAGGCCCTCACACCATGCTGCCCGGAATGAGCTGGCTGACCCGCCTCGGCTTTGTCGCGCCGGCCGCTTCGGCGTCAGGGGACGAGGCCGCCCTGATGGCCCGCGTGGCCAATGGCGATGCCGATGCGCTGGCCCTGCTCTACCGGCGCGAGAGCGGCTCGGTCTACCGTTATGCACTGGCCCTGGCCGGCGACGAAGCGACGGCACTGGATGCCGTGCAGGAGGCTTTTGCCCAGTTGCTGCGCGGCCCGCAGGCCTACCAGCCCGGCCGCGGCTCGCTCGGCGCCTACCTCGCCGGCATGGCCAGGCACCAATTGCTGACCCAGTGGCGCGACGCACGCCGCCACGTGTCGCTGGACGACTCGCTCGACACCGACGACACCGCCGAGCCCATGCCGGGCAGCGACACGCGCTTGAATCAAAACCAGCAGCAGGATGGCCTCTGGGCCGCCATCCGCCGGCTGAGCTGGCCGCAGCGCGAGGCCATCGTGCTGGTGGACCTGCAGGAGCGCAGCTACGACGACGCCGCGGCGATTGCCGGTGTCAGCGCCGACGCGCTGCGCACCCGCCTGCACCGCGCCCGCCAGCGGCTGGCCGACCTGCTGGCCGTGGGAGAACGACCATGAGCATCGACAACGACACGCCAGCCTGGCTGCGGCTGGCCCGCGCGGACTTTTCCAAGCTGCAACCCGGCGCGGAACAGGACGCCACCGTACTGGCCCGCCTCACCGAGCAGCAGCACCTGCAGCGCGCGCGCCGCACGGCGGCCCAGACGGCAGAAGCTCATGAGCCGCGCTGGCTGCGCCGCCTCGCCTGGGGCAGCGGCGCACTCGGCGCCACGGCCGCCGTGCTGTTGAGCGCCATGCTTTTGCTCGACCCGCCGGGCAGCCAGACCGCCCAGGCCGCCACGGCCGGCAGCGGCTTCATCCCGCTGGTGTCCGAGCGCGAGTTCCAGGCCGCGCTGACGGCCGGACGCAGCGCCGCCGTGTGGCTGCAGCCCACCGAACTGCCGCGCGAGCGCCTGGCGCTGCTGGGCCTGCCCTTTGACGCCGCACGCGCCGACGAAACGGTGCGCGCCGAACTGATGCTGAACCCGAGCGGCCAGGTGCTGGCCGTGCGCATCCTGAATTGACTTGACGACGGAGAACGACATGAAGACATCCATCACCGGCCTGGCGCTGTTGGCCCTGGCGGCCTCGGCCACCGCGCTGGAGGCCGACCGCCTGATCGAGCGCGATTTCGAACGGGATATCGAGCGCAGCGTGCAGATCGCCCTGTCCGACATGCCCGTGCGCATCGCTTTGGGCGACCAGGCCTTGAGCTTCGCCGGTCGCGAGCTGGAGAGCGAGCGCGTCGTCAGGGGCGCGCCCTACTGCGCCACCGCCGTGCACGAGAACGTACAGACGCTGGGTGACGGCAACCGCATCGTGCGCAAGCAGCAAAGCCAGCTCTGCCGCGACGGCGAGGGCCGCACTCGCCGCGAGGTGCAGCGCGAAGGCGGCCCCAAGGTCATCTACCTGAACGACCCGGTGTCCAAGGAGAGCTGGGTCGTCTACCCCGACCAGAAGCGCGTGCAGCGACTGCGCAGCAACGCGGCCTGGGCGCCTGGCGCCGACGCGGCGGCCCATGCCGCCTGGGAAGCTTCGATGCAGGACTGGGGCGAGCGCATGAAGGAACAGGCGGCGCGCTGGAAGGAATGGGGAGGTCGGGTCGCCGAGCGCGCCCGCAGCGTGGATGCGGAGCGCGTGCGCGCCCGGGCGATGGCCGGTGAGCCGGGCATCGTCATCGAGCAGGAGCTGATGACAACACCCGCACCGGGTGCCAGCGCCGTCGAGCGTCGCCGTGAGCTGCGCGTCATCCGCGCCAGCGAATTGCCCGCGCCGCCTGCCATGCCCGCCCCACCCACACCGCTGATGGTGCCCACGCCCCCTGTGCCGCCCATGCCGCTGCTGCTGCCTGGCATGCTGCCGCGCGAAGGCGGCACGACGACGGCGCTGGCGCCCAAGGAGATCGACGGTCTCAAGGTCACCGGCGAGCGCACCACCTGGACCATCGAGGCCGGCAAAATCGGCAACGAGAAGCCCATCGTCAGCACCCGCGAGGTCTGGCGCAGCCCCGAGCTGATGCTGACCGTGCAGAGCCGCGACGCCGACCCGCGGATGGGCGAACAGAACTACCGGCTGGAGAAGCTCAAGCGGGGTGAGCCCGACCCGGCGCTGATGAAGCCGCCGGCGGAATTCAGCGAGAGCCCGCGGCGCAGCGCCAAGCCAGCAAGCGCGCCGAACCGCGCCTCCTGAGGCTCAGGCCGCCGCCAGCATCTGGCTGAAGAACTTCTCGCCACTGACGCGCGGCTTGTAGGCCGACACGGCCTTGGCAATCGCCGCGATGTGGTCGGGCGTCGTGCCGCAGCAGCCGCCGGCGATGTTCAGGAAGCCGGCCTTGGCGAACTCGCCCACGAGCCGCGCAGTCACGTCCGGCGTCTCGTCGAAGCCGGTGTCGCTCATCGGGTTGGGCAGGCCGGCGTTGGGGTAGCAGCTCACCGCCACGTCGCCCGCCACCTTGGACAGCTCCTCGATGTAGGGGCGCATCAGCGTGGCGCCGAGTGCGCAGTTCAGGCCGATGGCGATGGGCCGGGCGTGGCGCACCGAGTGCCAGAAGGCGGTCACCGTCTGGCCGGACAGGATGCGGCCGGAGGCGTCGGTCACCGTGCCGGAGATGATGACGGGCAGGCGCTCGCCGGTGTCTTCCATCAGCTCGTCCAGCGCAAAGATGGCGGCCTTGGCGTTGAGCGTGTCGAAGATGGTCTCGACCAGGAAGAGGTCGCATCCGCCTTCCAGCAGCCCCTTGGCCTGCTCGTAGTAGGCGGCCCGCAGGGTGTCGAAGTCGACATTGCGCGCGCCCGGGTCGTTGACGTCGGGGCTGATCGACGCGGTGCGCGGGGTAGGGCCCAGGGCGCCCGCCACATAGCGCGGCTTGTCGGGCGTCGAGTACTTGTCGCAGGCGGCGCGGGCCAGCTTGGCGGCCTCGACGTTCATCTCGTAGGCCAGGCCGGCGAGGTCGTAGTCCTCCTGGGCGACCGAGGTCGCGCCGAAGGTGTTGGTCTCGATCAGGTCGGCGCCGGCGGCCAGGTACTGCTCGTGGATCTCGCTGAGCACGTCGGGCCGCGTGAACATCAGCATCTCGTTGTTGCCCTTCAGGTCCTTGTGATGGTCCTTGAAGCGCTCGCCGCGGTAGTCGGCCTCGACCAGCTTGTAGCGCTGGATCATGGTGCCCATCGCACCGTCGAGCACGGCGATGCGTTGCTGGAGCAGGGCGGGCAGGCCCTGGGCGCGGCTGTACTTGGGGGTTTGGGCGATGGACTTCATGGCGCTATTTTCGCTGGCTCCTGGCGCGTGAACCGTTGACGCGCAGGAAACCCTGATTTGCGAGCATTCCTACGATAGGAATCAACGCGCCAAGACCATGTCGCAGCTCGGGCAATGGCCTCGAAAGCCCTTAATCCTCGTTGAAAAAGGCTTGCGCCTCGGCCAGCACCACCTCGGGCACTTCCTCGGCGATGTAGTGGCCGCTGTCAACGGCGCGGCCGCTGACGTGTTCGGCCGCCGCCTGCCAGAGCTTGAGCGGGTCAAAGCAACGACCCACCACGCCATTGGCACCCCACAGCACGCGCAGCGGCGGGGTCACACGCCGGCCCGCGGCACGGTCGGCACGGTCGTGTTCGAGATCAATGCCGGCGCTGGCACGGTAGTCGGCGCAGACGCCCGCGGCCGAACCCGGTCGCACCATACAGCGCTCGTATTCCGCCCAGGCCCGCTTGTCGAAGAAGCCGCTGCCCCGCCGGCCCATGCCGTCGCGCAGATAGGCGATCGGATCAGCCTCGATCAGGCGCTCCGGCAGCGGCGCCGGCTGGATCAGGAAGAACCAGTGCCAGTAGGCACGCGCAAAGGCCTCGGTCGTGCCCTCGTACATGGCCAGCGTGGGCGCGATGTCCAGCAGCATCAGTCTTGTCACAGCCTGGGGGTGGTCCAGCGCCAGCCGGTGGGCCACCCGCGCGCCGCGGTCATGGGCGAGCACGGCGAAGCGCTCATGGCCCAGGGACTGCATCAGCGCGATGGCATCCCGCGCCATTTCTCGCTTGGCATAGGCCGCGCTGCCCTCACCGGCCGGTGGGCGGTCGCTGTCGCCATAGCCGCGCAGGTCCATCAGCACGATGCGTCGCGTCTTCGCCAAGGTGGGCGCAACCCGGTGCCACATCGCCATGGTCTGCGGGTGGCCGTGCAAAAGCAGCAAGGGCGGTCTGCCGGATGCCGACGGGCCGCCCTGGCGGGCGAACAGCGTGACGCCGTCGCGCTGAACGGTTAGCGGTTGGAAGTCGGCCCACATCGTGGACCGATTCTGCCGCCACCTTCAGTTGTCCGCGGCGCAGTGCCGGTGCCGCAGCCGACGGGGTCGACATCTTGCGGGCCGAGCGCTGGGCCGCTCCCGAGCCGGCCCGCGCTGGCGATGTGCTTGCGGTTCGATGCCGCAAGCATCGCCGTCCCCCCCGGGGGCTGAGGCCGGACACATGGCGCCCAGTGGGCGCCATGTGCCTGCCGAAGGGCTGCGGCACTGCCGCAGCGCGGTCTGCAAGACCGGTCGGTCGCACCGCGTTCAGCGGTGTGCGGCCGGACGAGGGGCTGCATGTCAGGCCGTGCGCAGGAAGTAGAGGTTGGCGCTGCCACGCGTCAGCAGCACGAAGCCACGCAGAGCCGGCACGTAGCGCATGCGGTTCTGCAGGCCGCTGCCGTTGTCGGGGGTGGGCGCGATCTTCTGGCTGCCGCCGTTGAGCAGGCTCATGTCCCAGACATTGCTGTCATTGGGAGTGACGACATAGACGCGGCCCGCCGCTTCGCCCTGGCCGCTGTAGAACAGGAAGCGGTCACTGTCCGGGTCATAGTCCATCGCCGCATAGCTCGGCTTTTCGTTCTGCCATTGCGTCAGCGCGCTGCTGGCGTTGAATGTGACGGCGATCTGCTGGCCGCTGCCCAGCGGAACGCGGCTGGCCACCATGCGCTGCGGGTCGAAGCCCTGGCCGTCGCCCCATTGCAGGCAGAACATCTGGTTGCGTCGCGCATCGAAGGCGATGGGCCAGCGCACCGCGTCACCCACGGGGTTGGTGACGAGGTCCGTCCACTTCTTATCGACGGGCGACCACTTTTTCAGGCCAGTGCTGACAACCTCGCCGGTCGCGCGGATCTGCGCAGCACCGTAATAGCCCGAGGGCATGTCGGCCCAGGTGCCGGCCTTGTCCCAGGTGTTGGTGTCGAGGTTGAAGGCGTCGACCTTGGCAAAGTCCCAGGATGAACCGTACACACCGCGCGCACCGAACAGCATCAGGCGGTTGATCTGCGGAATGAAATGAGCCGTGCTGTAGAGATGGCGCGACGACGGCATGCCATCGGTGTAGTGGGCAACGTTCTGCGCGTAGCTCTTGCTGGCCGCCAGGCGCACCTTCCAGGTCGGCGTGTCCGACGCGAGGCTGATGGAGACGACGCGGTTGTCGTAGGAGTCGGTGTGGCCACCGGCCGCCGCGATGATGATTTCGCTGGTTCGGTCGTTGATGGCGATGCCGCTGTAGGCATCGACTGCCGCGCCGCCGGCGCCAGCCGTGCCGGGGATCTCGAACCAGGTGTTCAAGGGCTTGCTGGCCAGCCAGCTTGGAATGACCCGCGCCGGCGCCACCGACCAGACCGGCGCGCTGTTGAAGGCATCTCGCAGCGCCGGATAGTTGCTGGCCGAAATGAGGCGCTGGTAGGCGGTGGCGGCGCCGTCGACGCCATGCCTGACTGCATAGGCCATGGCCGTCGTCAGGTTGCCCCATGCCGCGCGATCACCCGGCATGATCTCACCGGCCAGCTTACCTTCCACGGTGCCAAACCAGGCGGGCTGGCTGGCGTAGCTGGCCAGGTAGACAGCTGCATCGTTGAGATGCCAGGGGCCCTTGCCGGTCTGGAAGTCGGGCACCGCAACAGGCGAAATGCTCATGGTGTAGACGGCCGCGTTCACGTACCAGAAGCCGGTGACCGGCCCCAGGCGCATGACGGCGCTGCGCGCCTTCCAGCGGAAGAAGGCCGCGTGCTTGGTTTCGACGGCCGCCGGTACCGGCAGGCCCATGGACAACGAGTAGCCGAAGGCGGCGGTGACGAAGTCCTGCTGCCAGACCGCACCGAACTGCATGGTGTTCTCGTAGCCTTCGCCCGGCTGGATCCAGCCATAGGGGTTGTTGGGCTGGGCGACGTAGACGGCGTGGAAGTTCTCGATGTTGGACTGCACGCAGTTGATGAACTCCTGGCGCAGCGTGGTGTCGTCGTCCGGCGTCACGTTCAGCGCCTGAGTCAGAGCGCGCCACTGCCACGCAGCGGAACGGGTCTGCCAGCCGCCGAAGCAGGACTGCACCAGGCCTTGCGAGCCACGGCGCATATTGGGCTCGTCGGCCTTGCTCAGGTAGTTCAGCGTGGCGGCGAACTGCACCTGCTCCATGAAGTACCAGCGCCCCGTGACCAGATAGGCCATATAACCCACCGAGGGGCTGTGGGCGCAGTCCCAGCGCGGCGACTGCGTGCCGGTGGGCTGGGGCGTGAACTGGCTGCGCGTCGAACTGCCGAGGTCGCTGACGCGGCTGTCCTTGTGCAACACCAGGTTGGGGTACTGGGAAAAGCGGATCGGGCGCTGCGTCTTCTCGTCGCGGTAGAACAGCGGATAGCGACCGGCGGCGAAGCCGTTGCGCACGACGGCCGCATAGGTGTTGCTGCTTTCGCAGGTCAGATAGAGCGCGTCATGCATCGGCAGCAGGCCGATGGGTTCCTGGTAGCCGGTGGCCGCCATGGAGTCACCTGCGTAGGTGAAATTGGCCTTGTCCAGCGGCGTGTAGCTGGTCACCAGCCACTGGGCGACGGCGCCATTGGCGTCCACGCGGGCGCTGTAGGTCGGCACCTGCTCGGTGGCCTGCAGATAGGCCAGGTCATGGCGCGGCGTCACGTCGGGGTCGGTGCCTAGCCAGTAGGACAGGGCCGTGCCGTTGATCAGCGCCGTGCGGCAATGGTGGGACAGGTCGATGGTGGCCGAGAAACGCTGCGTGCCATTGATCTTGAAGGTGTAGGTCGCCGCCTTGCTGGTCGGGCCCGCCACCATCAGGTAGCCGTTCTCGATCCAGGGCAGGATCTCGACGGCGCCGCCGGCGAACAGGCGCACCTCCAACCAGGCCACCAGGTGAGCGTCACTGCCCACCGGCTTGCGGAAGACCCAGGACGACATCTGCGCGCCACTGACCCAGGTGGCCTGCGGCGCATCCCAGTCGGCAGCGCCAAAGCTGGCCGTGCCGAGGCTGCCGGCGCCAACCTCGGCGGTGATGCCAGTTTTCTTCAGGTCCGCAACGGTCAGCAGCGCAGCGCTGCCAGCGCTGGCTGCAACGCGACGCAGCCGCACGGTCAGCAAGCTGTTGGCCGTCAGGTCGGCAAAGCCGGCGATCTGGGCGAACTTCAGGGAGCCGTCAGGCCAGGTCGTACGTGGTGTGACCTGCAACACAGACAGGCTAGAGCCCACCGTGCTGCCCGCCGGGATGTCGCCGCGCTTGAAGGCGAAGCCCAGGCTGAAGGGCGCCTTGGCTTGCGTCTTGGTACTGACCAAGCTGAACTGCATCGCGCCAGTAAACAGGCCGAGCGTCGGAGTGGCCACAGGTGCGGGGGCCGGAGCTGGAGCCGGGGGCGGAGCCGGAACGGGTGCGGGGGCAGGAGCGGTCGTGGGCAGCTTGATCACCGAAGCAGTGACGGTCGCTCCGTCCGACGCAGTCGCCTCGGCCATGGCCTCTCCCCCTCCACCACCGCAACCGGCCAAGGGAACAGCTCCGCCAAGAGCGGCTGAATACTGGAGGAATTTACGGCGCTGGGGGTCAGTCATGGAAAAGCAATCCTTAGCAGCGAACGTCGCTGCACTTCGGTACTAGGGGGGTGGCCTAGGGGGCGGAACGGATTCTGATGGCAGGCCCTGACGGGACCGTGGCTAAACGTTACGAACTAGGGGGCGCGGAGGGTATAAGTTTGGGTTATGCGTCTCGACCTTCACCGCCCTTGCCGCGACGGGTCGTGCTCCAAACAATTCCCGCCCGTTCTCCCTCTGAAAAGCCACCGTCATGAAGCCCCTGCACTTCGCCCTGCTGACCCTGGTTGCGCTGGCCAGCGCGCCTGCGGTGCAAGCCCAAAACAAGCCGCTGATCTACTGCGCCGACGCCAGTCCGGAAGGTTTTGACCCTGGAATGTGGGACAGCGCTAGCACCAACACGGTCAGCGCACAGATGTTCGACGGGTTGCTTGGCTTCAAACGACCCACGACGGAGCTGACCCCCAAGCTCGCCACAAGCTGGGAAATCTCGCCCGACGCGAAGAGCTTCATTTTCAGATTGCGGGACGGCGTGAAGTTCCACACCACCCCCTGGTTCAGGCCCACCCGCAACCTCAATGCAGATGATGTGCTGTTCACTTTTCAACGCTTCATCGACCCCAACCACCCGTTCAACAGGGCGTTTCCGGCAAATTTCATCTACCCGCAGAACCTTGGACTGACCAAGCTGATCGAGGGCATCGACAAAATCGACGACCGCACAATTCGTTTCCGGCTTCGTCAGCCCAATGTGACATTCGTCGCAAACTTCGCCTTCGCCTGGGCGGGCATCCAGTCCGCCGAGTACGCCGCGCAGCTACTGAAGGAAGGAAAGGCCTCGCAAATCAATGTGCAGCCGGTCGGCGCGGGGCCCTTTCGCTTCAAAAGTTATGCCAAGGACGACGTGCTGCGTATGGAAGCGCACCCAGATTACTGGGGCGGCAAGCAGCCCACGTCGAATCTGGTCTTCAGCATCAGCCGTGAGCCCAATGTGCGCGTGCAGAAGATCGCCGCCGGCGAATGCCATGTAACGGCAGCCCTGCGCGACGTCGACATCGCCCCGCTGGCGAACAACGCCAACATCAGCATCGAGAAGATCCAGGCGCTCAACATCTCCTACCTGAGCTTCAACCTGAAGAAGCCGCCCACCGACAAGCGCGAGGTGCGCGAGGCCCTGGACATTGCCGTCGACCGCGACGCCATCTTCAAGGCCCTGTTCCCGCGCGGCGACGCCATGCAGGCCGTCAGCGCCTTCCCGCCGGCCATCCCCGGCTACAACAAGAAGCTGAAGAACGAGTTCGACCCGGCGAAGGCCAAGGCGCTGCTGGCCAAGGCGGGCTTTCCCAACGGCTTCGAGATCGACCTCTGGGCCCTGCCCGTGCAGCGCCCGACCAACCCGAACGGCCAGTTGATGGCCCAGCTCATCCAGCAGGACTGGGCCAAGATCGGCGTGAAGGCGAACATCAAGACCTTCGAATGGGGCGAGTACCTCAAGCGCGCCAACAACGGCGAGCACAACGTCTACATGAGCGGCTGGAGCGGCGAGACCGGCGACGCCGATGACTTCCTGACGCCCAACCTGAGCTGCGCGGCCAACAAGAGCGGCATCAAGTTCTGCAACGCCGAATTCGAGAAGCTCATCGACGAAGCCCGCGCGACGCCCGACCAGAAGAAGCGCGTCGCGCTGTACGAGAAGGCCCAGGAGATCTTCAAGCACGAGCGGCCCTGGATCACGATGGCCCACTCCACCGTCTACATCCCCATCCGCAAGGACGTGGTGGGCTTCAAGATGGCGCCCAACGGCTCAGTGAACTTCGAAGGGGTGTATCGCAAGTGAGGCTGCGCCACATCGAAGTCTTCCACGCCATCATGCAGGCCGGCACCATCAGCGGTGCCGCCCAGCTGTTGCACATCTCCCAGCCCGCCGTGACCAAGGTGCTGCAGCATTGCGAGCTGCAGCTCGGCATGGCCCTGTTCGACCGCGTGCGCGGCAAGCTCTACCCGACGCCCGAAGCCCAGCGCCTCTTCGTCGAGATCGACAAGCTCAACCGCGATCTCGTCGGCATCCGCCGCCTGGCGGCCAACCTGAAGAGCGGCGAGAGCGAGCAGGTGCGCCTCGTTGCCACACCAGCCCTCGCGATGGCCATCGTGCCGGCCGCGATGACGCCCTGGTGCAAGGCCTACCCGAACGCGAGCTGCTCGCTGGCCACCCATCACACGCGCGAGATCGTCTCGGCGCTGCTGCTCGGCGAGGCCGACCTGGCCCTGTCGCTGCAGGACCCGCGCCATCCCGGCATCAAGGCCGAGGTCATCGCCAGCGGCGCCATGGTTGCCCTGTGCCCCTTGAGCAGCCCCGAGGCCAAGGGCGAGGGGCCGCTGGGCCTGGCCGACATCCGCACCGAGATCGTCGGCCTGCAGAGCGACGACCCGCTCGCCGGCCTGCTGCACCACGCCGGCGAGGCCCTGGGCCAGCCGCTGGCCAGCCGCATCACCGTGCAGACCTACCAGCTCGCACGCGCCCTCGTCGAGGCCGGTGTGGGCATGACGCTGGTGGACCCCTTCACCGCCGCCAGCGCCGACGCCAGCAAGGTCCGCGTGCGGCCGCTGTCACCCACCGTGCCGGTGCAGCTCTATCTGCTCAGCGCCGCCAGCGCGCCGCTGGGCCAGGCCTCGCGCCGCCTGGTCAAGTTCATCACGGCCGCTGCGCACGAACACCTTTCTCGACTGCCGTGATTCGCATCGAAGACATTGCCTCGCATTCGGACTTCCGCCCGCTCGCGTCGCTGCAGCACGGCATCGCCGTGGATCTGCGCTACGCGACGGCCGACAACTTCGTCGGCCATTCCGTTTACGCCGGCATCGATTGCGCCTGGCTGCGCCGCGAGGCCGCGGACGCGCTGGAGCAGGCCGCCGCCTGGCTGCATGAGCGCCGCCCCGGCTACCGCCTGCTCGTGCTGGACGCCCTGCGCCCCCAGCGCGTGCAGCAGCGCCTGTGGGACGAGCTGCAGGGCACGCCGTTGACGATGTATCTCGCCCACCCCGAGCGCGGCTCCATCCACAGTTTTGGCATGGCCGTGGACCTGACGCTGCTCGACCCGCAAGGCCGCGAGGTCGACATGGGCAGCGGCTTCGACGAGATGACGCTGGCCTCCCACCCCGACCACGAGGCCGAGCACCTGGCCCTGGGCGCGCTGACGCCCGAACACCTTGTGGAGCGTGGCTGGCTGCGCGCAGCGATGCGCGAGGCGGGCTTTCACGGCATCACCACCGAGTGGTGGCATTTCGACTTCGGCGACCGCGTGGCGGTCAGGCGGGATCTGCCGCGGGTGCTTTGACGTCGATGCGCTTCTCCATGAAGACGCTCAAGGGATCGTCGGCATAGCCGCCGTAGGGCCCGCGGCGAACGTAGCCGCATCGGGCATACAGCGCCAGCGCTTCGAGCTGGTAGGGCCCCGACTCCAGCGTCACCAGCCTGCAACCCCGAGCGGCCGCTTCGGCTTCCAGCTCGGACAGCAGCCGCTGGGCCAGCCCCTGGCCACGTGCCGCCGGGCTGATGAACATGCGCTTGAGCTCGCCGAACTCCGGGGTCAGCACGACTGCGCCGCAGCCCACGGCCCGCCCCACCGTATCCCGGGCCACGGCGAAGACGACGTTCGGCTGGGTCAGCGAAGCCAGGTCCAAGGCATACCGGGCTTCGGGCGGATAAAGGGTGTCCTGGTAGGCGTCCAACTCGGCGATGAGGGCGATGACCTCCGGCTGGTTGGCAGATTCAAAGGTGATGCTCGTCAAGCAAATGGCTCCATGGCTTGTAGGGAAGGCATAACTCGCCTGACGCGCCGGTCTGCGTCACGGCCTGCTCACTCAGTTAGGTGGTGGGCCCAGACATCATCCATTCCGATGGCGCGATGTCATAGGAGTCTTGTGCACAGGCAACGGCCTCCTCAAGGGTTTCATGCCAGGTATCGGCGGCATAGCGCCCATCCAACGAATGGCAAACAAGCAAGAAGTTCTTGTTTCCATCGTCTGTGATCTCGAATCGAAACTCGATCTCCAGCGCGTTATCGTCATCAGGATCTGCGGGCGACCACCCACTGTTTGGGTGCCCGAGGATGCGTACCGCTCGGCGAGCGATGGTTGCGTAGGATTTCATTGATGCGCTCTGACGTGTGAGCTCAGCGGACGGCGAGGCCGTCCGCTGCAGTGCCCGGTTGGGCCACACGGATGGCAGTGACCACGCATGTTGCAGTAGACCCATTGAAGGGGGCCTTCAACTCTTGCTCGACGTGGTCAATCTCAACTTGAGCGTCAAGCATAAAGTGCTGCGTAGCCTCTAGCGCGGGGATAAGACAGCCCCAGTTTGAAGATGCTCCGCCCGATTCACGCAGTTCGATTTCGGGCCAATCGCCGTGGTGGCCGGGCCAGAAATGAATGACGGTTCCGCTGGTCGTGTTTGTTGGCAGCGATCCCTTGTCGACTTGCTCCCACCAGTCAGCCGAGCCGACGAGTCCATGAGTCTGCTTCAGCCCATGGGGACCATCCCCTTGCGAGGCAGCCTGCATGCTCGCCAAGCCGGGATCGCTTCTCAAAGAGTAGACGGTTCTCATGGCGCCCAACGTCCGCTGCAGCAAAGGGTTGTCCGGCATGCGCCACCCAGTGGCGACCCCGTTCTGCGCAATAACAACGAAGCCGCTGAACTCGCGATCAGCAATGCGGATCTCGCCTTCCCCGATGTGAGTTGCCGCGAAGCGGGCGGCCTCGCCGATGGGCAACAGCGCACCCAGCTTCCGATGGACTTCCACCAATGCCTCTGACGAGCGAACGTACTCAGTCAGGAGAGCTTCGATTTGGTCGCTGTCGGCGACGACCGCCCATTCCCGACGTGCATGTCCGATCGGCGGAAACTTTTGCCTCATCAGGTCGTGGACGCGCCGCGTGTTCATGCTGGATAGCGTGCAAACTCAGCGGACGGCAAAGCCGTCTGCTGCAGTGAAAGGTTAGGCGGCAGGCGTGAATGAGGATTTAGCAGCCGCATGAGACTGGCCAGCAGAAGATGACATTGACGCGGAGAAGATACCCTGCCACGACGGGCCCTGAGAAGCAAACGAGCGCTAGAAGGGCGAAAACCCACCCATCGACTCTTGCCTTCCAACCCGTTCGGACCTTGGTTCGGGACCACACCCAGGCGCCGGGAAAAGGGGACTGACCGGAACGAAGCGTCAGGATTGCGGCGCGCGAGGCTGAGAAGCCCGCCGATAGGAACAAGAGGACGAAGGCAATGATGATGCCGCGATACCAAGGCAGTGACTCGCATGTGGGAAGACCCTTGACGAATTCCATGAATGGATCCCACCAGCGATCCATGGCGACAGACAGAGCGATTCCGAAGACCACGCACAGCGCCAGCTTGACGCGACTCGCGATGGTCGGTTCGATGAACTTGGCTTCCATGCCGCCTAACGCGCGAGCTCAGCGGACGGCGGAGCCGTCCGCTGCAGCGAAAGGTTGGACGGCATTCATTGCCACTCCCACGACGGCAGTTCCGCACCATCGGGCAACTCGCAGCCGTAGAAGGTGGCGCCTCTGACCTTAACGCCTCTGAGGACGGCACCCGTTGCCCTGATCGACTCGATTGAAGCGAGCTCGAATATGGCACCCGTGAGGTCAGCGTTGGAGAAGTCGGCGCACTTGACGTTGCATTCCCGAAAGCTCGTGCCGCGCAAACTGGCGCCAGCAAAGTTGGCGCTGTGGAACCACGAATGCTTTTCAAAGTCAGCGCCATCTAGCTGCACGCCCGACAGATCGGCGTCACTCAGATCGGTTTCCGGAAAGCAGCGCTCTCCCGCGGCGTAGCGGCTTTCAAGCTCAGCCCGAGTTTCTGGTGGTCGATAGTCGTTCGCGCGTTCAGGCACGGATGTAGCCATTGCTGTTCAACGTGGAAGGTGAGCGGCGCCACGCAGTGGCGTCCGTTCTAGTGGCAGGTTCTCTGGAGCTTCTGCGGGGCACTTTCCGACGGGGTTTAGCTCACCACTCTGTGCGCAAAACAGCCTACGCAAGGCTGATACGTTCACGCTGCGTTGCTGGCTCGTCCGCACCAAGCCCGCTTGGGCGTGCGCGCCAGCTACGCAGCGCAAGCTAGCAGTTTTTCGATGCTGTATAAACATACAGTCGTCGCTTTATCCTGTTAGGTTTTCTGCAGCAGAAGATCAAGGGAACGTGTTCTAGGGCGACAGCCACTGCTGCATAAAACCGGAGCAGCCGTTGCAAGTGTTTGATGGGCAATGACTATGCCAATAAAACATCGGCAAAAGCGGCGCGAAGTTACAAGTTCTCCGCCTGATGGCACTGCAGCGAGTTGCCTATGCCATTGCATGACGCCGCACCAACTCTCCTGCCCATTCCGCCACCCTCGCCCTCACCTCCGCCGGCCCCATTGCTTCAGCCTCCGGCGCCAGCGACAACACCAGCCGCGCCGCCTGGTCCACGCTCTCGATGGGCAACTTGACCCTGGCCCAACGCTGCGGCCCCGCCGGCTTCTCGGGCACCGCGGCAGCGACGGCCTGGGCGGCATAGCTGCCCTTCTCGGCCAGCCGCCGGCGGCCCTCGGCGGTGATGCGGATGACGGCGACCTCGGGCCGCAACTCCCTCTCAAAGCGCTGCAGCGAAGCCTGCCACCAAGTCGACAGATCGAAGTCAGCCGGGCGCTCGAAGCTCTCCTCGCCGACGCTGAGCGACTGGATGTTGGCGACCTTCAGCGTCAGCGTGCGCGCCCCGGCCCGTGCGACGGCATACCAACTGCCGCCCTTGAGCACGAGGCCGAGCGGCTCGGCGCGCCAATCCCGTTCGCCCTTCCAGCTCAGATAGCGCAGTTCGACGCGGCGGCACTCCAGCACCGCCTGGGCCAGCGCCGGCAGGTGCGCTGCCGGCTCGCCGCCCTGGTACCAGTCCAGCGGGTCCACATGCAGCCGCGCCTGCAACCGGCCGGCCAGCGCGGCGGACTCGCCCGGCAGCGCCGACTGCAGCTTGAGCCGCAGCCGCTGCGAGGCACCGCCCAGGCCCAGTTCGCTGGCCGCCCCCGGCAGGCCCAGCAGCGGCAGGGCCTGGGCCTCGTCGCCGAGCAGGCCGTTGAGGCGTGTTGCAAAGCCCTCGCGCAGCTTGAAGCCGCCGCTGCGGCCGCGTTCGGCATAGACGGGCACACCGGCGGCGGACAGCTCATCGATGTCGCGCAGGATGGTGCGCAGGATGGTGCGCACCGACACCTCGAACTCGCGCGCCAGCGCCGGCGCCGTGATCTGCGGGCGCAGCTGCAGCAGGATCAGGATGGAGAGGAGTCGGCTGGCGCGCATGCTTGAAACCTGGACTCGGCAGTTGGCCGCTTGCTACTCATCAAAAACCTCGGCGCTTTATGAAGTGGCCGTGGCCTCCACCCTCACCACTTCGTTGCCAGGCGCTGCACGTCCGCTGGTTCGGCGCTTCGGGCCGCCGGCTGCGTTGCTTCTCCTTGTGGGCTTGAGCCCACATCGTCGGCGCGCCTTGCCCGCGGCCCGCCTCGCCACCCCCTCGGGCGCGCCCGACTGCCGAGTCCAGGTTGGATGATGTTCCGCAAAACATGACGCCGATTGTCATGTCATGCCGCGCAGCATGCGCCACCTCCACTCACTCACGAGATGCGCATGACCGACAACTCCGAACGCCGCCGCCTGCTGCAAGCTGCCGCAGCCCTTGCGCTGACGCCGAGCAGGGCCGCACCTGCCGAACCCGCCGAACCCCAGCCCGGCCCGGCCATGACGGGCGCCCTGCCCACCACGCGCACGCCCGGCAAGCCCGGCGACTTTGACTTCCTGAGCGGCCGCTGGAAGATCCTCAACCACAGGCGTCGCAATGGTGTCTGGGATGTCTTCGAGGGCGAGGCCACGGTGCACGCCATCCTGGCCGGCGTCTGCAGCGTCGAGGAGCTGCGCATCCCAGCACGGCAGTTCGGCGGCATGGGCCTGCGGCTGCTGGACATGAAGAAGGCTCAGTGGTCGGACTTCTGGGTCAACGCCGCTTCGGGCGAGCTGGGCGCACAAGGTCTGCCAGGCAGCTTCGAAGGCGGGGCGGGCATCTTCCAGGAGCAGTCCGAGGAGGACGGCAAGCCCGTGCTCTACCGGAGCGTCTGGGACCGCATCACGCCGACGAGCTGCCGCTGGCAGCAGGCCGCGTCGCGCGACGGCGGCAAGACCTGGGTGATGGACTGGGCTATGGATTGGACGCGGGTGGCGTGATCAGCGCGCCCGTCGCTCGTCCGCCAGGCGCTCGAGCACAGCGCGGATGCCGGCGCCTTCGCTGATCTGCGGGTTGGAATAGCCGTCGCTCTTGCCCGCCTCCTTCTCCCTCACCTCGATGACCTGGCGGGCCCATGCATGTGCCTCGGTGAAGGACCAGGTCTTGCGCAGCGCCTCCTCGTACATCGCCCGGCCGAAAAAGGTCAGCTCGGAGCGCTTGCCGCAGCCGTAGGAGGTGTGGTCCGCGTCGGCCGCCGTCATCACCAGCGTGCCGTCGCCGGCCAGCGGCGCGATCCAGCTGCCCGAGTAGCAGGCCGACACCGAGATCACGCGCCAGCGCACGCCGGCTTCGTCCAGCCAGCGCTTGAGCAGGTCGGGCGTGACGGGCTCGGTCTTCAGCGGCCAGGTGTCGTTGGCCAGCTTGCCGTCGCGGCCGCCGTGCGAGGTCAGGTGCAGAAAGAGCACGTCCCGGTCGCGGTCCATCACCGCGGCCATGCGGGCGATGGTCTGGCGCAGGTTGGCCGGCGTGCCCCAGGGCAGCGTGTCAGTGGTGGCGCGGTTGGCCACCAGCTCCACCAGACGACCGTCCGCGCCGAAGCGTTCGCGCATCGTCTTGGCAACGGTGGCACTCTCGCGCATGAAGACGTCTTCCGAGGCGTTGGGCGCGTAAGTCGCTGCGTAGACGTTGACCCGGCCCGGCTGCGGTGGTCGCAGGCCCTGCAATGCAACAGCGACGAGCTGCGCTTGCCTGCCTATGGTCTCGTCGGTCAACGGCAACCCGACCTCGGGTTCGGCGTCCGCCTCGGCACTGGCCACTGGCTCGGCCCACCAGAATGTCGGCGGCGCGAGCCAGCCGTTCAGCATCAGCGGGATAGGGACCAGCAACAGGGCAGCACCACGCGCCAGCCCGGAACCCGCCGCCCGCCACAGCAGCACGAGCTGCGTCAGGCCAGCCCAGCACAAGGGCACCAGCCATGCCGTCAGCTGCAGGCTCAGGGGCCAGCTCTCAAACGGATCGAGCGCGGCTCGCATCCCAAGAAAGACACCGCCGGAAAACAGGCCGAGCATCAGCCCGGCAATGCAAACCAGTGCAAACAGCGTGGCTGGCCTTGGCGTCGCTGGCGCTTGTGCCGAGCGAGACCGCGCCACCACCCAGCACAGCCAGGCCATGATGGCGATGCCCGCCCAACCTGCGAGAAAGCCTTGCCAGAGCAACATCGGCGCGCCCTGCATCATCACGCGCTGAGCAATGAACTGCAGCAGATAGCCCGCCAGGATCGGCGCCGCCACCGTCACCGGCGCGGCCTCCAGGCCCTCCCATCGCGGCGGGAGGAACACCAGCACGCGCGCGCCTTCGCGCAGCCATGACGCGCCACCCACTGCGGGCGCACCGTCGTCCAGCGCCGCAGCCGTCAGCAACGGCCCGCCTGCAGGCGCGTCCTGCGCCTGATCTTCTTCATTCATCCACCCGCCCTCCCCTGCCGGCCACCGTCTCTAGCCGATGCACTCGAAGCGCTGCCGCACGACGCCGTCAACCTCCAGTGTGCCGGTGAACATCTCGTAAGGCCTCACCCACCAGCCGCTGTCGTTGTACAGCGGCCGGTAGAACACCACGACCTCCAGCGTCTCGCTATGGCGAGCCACATGAAGCACTTCGTATTCGCCGCCCTTGTAGTGACGGTAGCGGCCGGGGGCCAGGTGGGGCAGCGGGGGCAGGTCTGAGCTCATGCCCCCGATTTCACCTCAGTGGTCGACGTACCGACGTTCTTGCGGGCCGAGCGCCGGGCCGCTCCCTAGCCGGCCCGCTCTGGCGATGTGCTTGCGGCTCAATGCCGCAAGCATCGCCGTCCCCTCGGGGGACCGGCTGGGCACGCCCGCGTGCAGCGGGGCGAGACTGGACGAGGGGTTCACCGGAATGCGGGGTCGCTTTCCGCGCCGCGGCGCGGCTGCCAGCCCAGGCCGTAATACTCGCCGCGGTCACGCGCCCAGGGGTCGAAGGCGTTGGTCACATGCGCCAGCTCGGGCGCCAATTCGGGCACGGTGCGCAGCAGCACGCGCTTGAAGGGAGAGACCTCGATGCGGTGGCCGTTGCTTTCCTTGGCCTCGAACTGCTTGCCCGTCGGGCCGTTGTTCATCAGCCATTCGATGCCCAGGTTGCCGTAGAACTCGGGGCGGAAACTGCTGGTGAAGAAGCGGTCGCTGAACAGGCGCCGCGACGCATTCAGGATGAAGACCTGGAACTGCGTCTCCGAGATCGCATAGCCATGCGGCCGCGTGAACTCGGAGAGCCAGCCCACCACCGTGTCCACGTCCTCGATGTTGTCCACCAGGCTGCCGTCGGGCTTGCCCAGGCAGTCGTTGATGGGGCTGCCGTCGAGGTTCCTCTGCGCGGCGGTGATGACCTTCTTCGCATCGCATTTGTGCTGGCCATAGATGCCGCGCAGGTCGTTGATGACCTTCTGCTGGCGCGCGCGTTCGGGTGAATCCGCCGGCAGGCGGGCGTCGATGAAGTCGTCGAAGCTCGTCAGCTGGCGCAGGCCATACTGGCGGCGGAACTCGTTGAAGCGCGGCACGCCATGTTCGCGGTCGCGGATGATGTCCAGCGCGGCGACGTCGATCTTGCCGGTGCTGGACTGCAGCCGCGGGATCGCCAGGTTCTGCAGGAAGGCCGGCGTGTTGCCCAGCGTCAGCAGGCCCAGGCGCTGGCGGCCCATGGACAGGGCCCAGTCGGCCGCGCCTTCGCTGGCCAGTGCGCCGGTGGCCTTGCCGCGGAAGGTCTCGATGACGGGCACCTTGGCGGCGATGCGATTGGGGTCGCTGTCCCAGTGGCGCAGCTCGATGAGGTCCGGCACCAAGGCATGCAGGCGGTAGACGCTGACGAACTCCTCGGGGAAGTTGAAGGGCGAGCCGAAGTGGTTGACGCCGCCGTTCACGTGGTCGGGGTTGGCGAGGTTCCAGATGTCGTCCTTCTTGGCGTCATGGCGCGCAAAGAAGCTGTCGTCCTTGTAGACCCGCGCACCGAGGCCAAAGATGCCCGGCCCCGAGGCCAGGGCCGAATACCACTGGCCGGCTTTCTTCGCGTCGGTGCTCTTGCCATAGTTCTGCACGACGATGGCTTCGAGGGCGTTCTCGACGAACGGATGCCCTTCGAACAGGCCGCCCCAGTTGGCGTTCATGCCGAGGTAGAGGGGCTCGTCGTAGAGCAGCTGCGTCGTCCACTCGATGGTGTGGATCTTGGCGATCTCGGCGGCGACGACGAGGCGCCCCACCTCGAACAGCACGTCGGGCGACACGTCGCGGTAGCGGATCACGGCTGTCGGGTTCGCCGGGTCGCGCAGGCCCGAGTCGGCATCCGGCGTGGCCGCGGCGCGGCGGCGGAACTCGGCGACGAAGGCGTTGTGCTCACGCGAGAACACCGTCTGATAGAAGCCGACGCCGATGCTCCAGTTGTCGGGGAAGGCTGCCGCGCCCTGGCCGGCCCACTGCGGCAGGATGGGGTCGTTCGCCGCGAAGACGGGCAACTGGCCCAGAGCCTCACCCGCGCCGCCACGTGCGCCGGGCGGCATCAGCAGCCTGGCCGGGTCGGCCGGGTCGCGCTTCACGCGCTGGCGCGAGACGTTGTTGTAGCCATAGATCTGCGAGGCGTCCCACCAGGCCGTGTTGTTGTTGGCATGGGTGCGGAAGGCGCGTGCCAACGGCTTGGTTCCGTCAGCCGCCGTGTAGCGCGGCGGCGCATTGCCGTCGGCGACAAAGGCGCGGTCGATGCGATCATCGGGCCGGCAGCCCAGCTTGGCCGCATCGCCCGTGCAGCCCACCGGCATCCACTTGGGTTCGTTGCGGCCCTCCTCCATGTGGGAGAACCAGTCATGCGTCATGTACTGGATCCAGAACGCCGCCAGCACGTTGAAGAAAGGCGCCTTCTGGTAGTCGCAGTTGGCGTCCACCGGATTGCCGGGCAGGCCTTGCCCGTCGCGGCATTTGGCGGGGTCGCTCTGCGCGCGGGTGAAGAGCTTGCGGCTGATCAGCTGCGGGTCGGGCTGCAGCAACGCGATGCGGTCACCATGGCGGTTGCGCGCCAGGGCGTCGTCGCTGATGTCGGGGTAGGTCGCCTCGAACTGCACATTGCGCGCGAACAACGCGCCGGCCGAGCCCATCTTGGGATTGCGGATGTCGTTGCAGACGCCGCTGAGCTGGCGCCAGCGGATCAGATCACCCTGGCAGAGCTGCTGCCCGTCGCCGCCCACGGCCGCGTAGAACGGCGAATCGGCCGCCAGCCGCATCGAGGGCCAGGTCTTGACGGCCGCGCCCGCCACGCCTTCACGGCCCAGGGCGTAGTCGGCAAAGCTGCCGGAGTTGTCGAACAGGTTGAACTTGATCAGCTCCATGCGCTGGTACTCGAGGTCCAGCAGCGCGCCGTCGACGCCGCGGCCGTTGGGCCCGAGATGACTCCCGACGCCTTTCGTTCCCGGCAGCAGCGTGGCCTTGTCGCCGGTGGCCCAGTAGTTGGACCAGTCGACATAGGGCGTGTTGCGGAAGGCCGCGGCCTTGTCGCTGCCGCGGCAGCGCGCCACCTCTTCGCCGACCTTGCCATTGAAGCGCTCGCCGCGCTCGTCGGCCACCTTGCGAAAGCCCCCGGCCACCATGGCCGTGCAGTTCCTGGTGTCGTCCAGGCTGGCCTGGGGGGTGGTGCTGATGCAGCCGGCCAGCAGCAGCGGCGTGAGCAGCAGCCAGGTGAGTGCATGCTTCATGAGCTTCTCCTCGTCTTGTTCTTCGCAGATCGCGCAACATAGCGAGGCTACGGCCATAGCGTCAATCCTTCGAAGGCCCCGAAAAATTCACCTTGAGGACAGCCACCCGTGCCTGCCCTTGCACGCGACTGGCAACAGGCCGCGGCAGCTGATGCCGCCAGGGCGCACACAATGCCGCGCAAATCGTCGAATCCGCGCGACCGAGCACGCGGCCAGCCCCTCATCTCTGATTGTTTGCGAGCGATATGAACCCGTCACGCCGTCAACTCCTGCAGTTCAGCGCCGCCACGGCCGGCCTGCTGGCCGCCGCCCAACCGGTGCGCGCCGCGGGCGGGCCATTGCTCGCGCCGCGGCTGCGCCCGGGCGACACGATCGGCCTCGTCAGCCCCGCCAACGCCACCTTCGAGCGCGAGCCGCTGAAGATGGCCGTCGAGGTGCTGCAGGCCCTGGGCTTCAAGGTCAAGCCGGGCGAATTCGTCGCCGCACGCCGTGGGCCCTTCGCCGGCACCGACGCCCAGCGTGCCGCCGACATCAACGCCATGTTTGCCGACGATTCGGTGGCCGGCATCCTCGCCATGACCGGCGGCTCGGGCTGCAACCGCATCGTCGACAAGCTCGACTACGAGCTGATCCGTCGCAAGCCGAAATTCTTCGGCGGCTTCAGCGATCTGACCTGCCTGGTGAACGCCATCCACCGCCAGACCGGCCTCGTCGCCTTCCACAGCCCCGTGGCCGTGTCGGAATGGAACGACTACTCGGTGCAAAGCTTCAAGGCCATCGCGATGAATGCCGAGGCCGCCGTGCTGCGCAACCCTGTCGTCAAGCCGGTGGACGACCTGATCGCCCGCGAGGAGCGCATCACCACCGTGCGCCCCGGCAAGGCGCAAGGCCGGCTGGTGGGCGGCAATCTCACCGTGCTGGCGTCGATGGCCGGCTCGGCCTATTTCCCCGATTGCCGTGGCGCCCTGCTCTTTCTCGAGGACATCAACGAGTACATCTACCGCATCGACCGCTGCCTCTCCACGCTGCGCCTGGCCGGCGCGCTGTCGCAACTGAGCGGCGTCGTGCTCGGCCGCTTCACCAAATGCGAGCCCGGCGAGGGCTACGGCAGCCTGACACTGGACGAGGTGTTCGACGACTACTTCCTGCCGCTGAACGTGCCCGTCTACCGGGGTGCGGCCATCGGCCACATCAAGCGCAAGCTGACCGTGCCGGTCGGTGCGCCGGCCGAGATGGATGCCGACGCGGGAACGATCCGGCTGCTGAGCCCGGCCGTGGCCTAGGTTCCCCGGCGCCCGGCCCCCAGACTGCCGCATGCGTGCCAGCGGACCCCGCCTGCTGCTCATCCTCACCGAATGGCCGCCCGCCATCGGCGGCATGCAGACGCACGCGAGGTATCTGGCGGCGCACTTCGCGCGCCACGCCGCCTGCGTGGAAGTGCTGACCTATCGCGTGACCGACCCGGCCATGGCCGAGGCCGCGCGCGCGTTCGATGCCGGCTGCTCCCATGCGGTGCATCGCGTCCTGTCGCGGCTGGGCTATTGGCACAACCAGGAGCTGCTGCTGGAGCGCATCCGCGTGTTCCGGCCCGACGCAATCTATGCATCGACCGTGTTCTACGGCCTGCTGCGCTCGCGCGCCGGCGTACCGGTCGTCTGTCGCTCGGTGGGCAACGACGTGCTGCGGCCCTGGCTGGGCTATCCCTATCCCTGGGGCAGCCGGGCCATCGGCTCGGCGGCCATGCAGCGTGCACTGAGCTGGTGGCTGGAGCATGGCCAGCATCCCGACTGGGTCGACCGCCTGTTCCGTGACGGCCGCCACCGCGTGATGCGCCACGCCGCGGCGGCCCACAACGGCATCCTGGCCAACAGCGACTACACGGCGAACCTGCTGCGGGCGATTGGCGTGGCGGGCGAGCGGATCGAGGTCGTCTCGGGTGGGGTCGCCGCTGGCGAGTTCCGCCCACCGCCCGGTGCGCGGTCTGCAGCGCGCGCGGAACTCGGCGTGCCCGAGGCTGCGCAGGTGGTGCTGACGGTGTGCCGGCTCGTCGAAAAGAAGGGCGTTGAAGTCCTGCTCGATGCGCTGGCCAGTTTGCGCGGTGAATTCCCGGCCATCCGCCTGTTGATCGTCGGCGACGGCCGCCGCCGCCGAGCCTACGAGGCCTGTTGCGCGCGCCTGGGGTTGGCTGACGTGGTGCGCTTCGAGGGCCGTGTACCGCACGAAAAGATTGCCCGCTACTACTGGGCGAGCGACGTGTTTGCGTTGGCCAGCTACGAAAGCCACCACGCCGGCGCGCGTGACGTCGAGACCATGGGCCGCGTGCTGTGCGAGGCCAACGCCGCCGGCGTGCCCGTGGTGGCCACCGCCAGCGGCGGAACGCCGAGTGTGCTGCGTGACGCCGACAACGGCCTGCTCGTGGCGCCGGGCGACGCCCAGGCGCTGGCCGCGGCGATCAGGTCGCTGCTGCGCACACCGGCGCAGGCCAGCCGCCTGGCCGGCAACGGGCTGGCGCGTGCGCGGCTGGAATTCGATTGGTCGGCGGTGATGGCGCGCAACGAGGCTGTCGTGGCTCGGTCGCTGGCGTCGCCACCGGCGCAGTGAACCAGCGGCGGTCGCAAGGCCGCGCCGTCAGCGCTGCGCCGTGACCCAGTTCACGAGCGCATCCAGCATGGTGTTGGAGGGCAAGATGCGCTGGCGCATCGAGCGCGACTACCAAGACCTCAAGCAGCAGCTGGGGCTGGGGCACTACGAAGGCAGAGGCTGGCGGGGCTTCCATCATCACGCCAGCCTGAGCATTGCCGCTTACGGCTTCTTGCTGACGCAACAGCTCCGGCATCCCGAAGGCGCCGGATCGACTGCCGCGCACCCCAGCGCAGGTCATTGAACGTGAAAGCTTGTCTTGCAGAAAGAGGAAACGCACGTCGCCACCAGCGCAAGACCTTCCTCCCGCGGCCAGCCGTAGCCGTCGAGGATCGCGAAGACCAAGGACGCCTCCAGGTTCTCGTCATCATGAGAGCCTCGGCCCGCCCGCAGTGCCTCGCGCAGGCGCTGCAGGCGCGCGTTCAACAACGGCCGGTCGTCCGCTGCGCCGATGCTGGCGAGCACCATCGCCGCCTGCGCCGTGTCGTGCGCGGAACCGTTCTCCAGAGTCCTGCGATAAAAGGCGCGCATCGCGTCAGCGGGTAAGTGGCTGGTGACCTTGGCGGTGTAGCTCATCACATCGCCCTCGTCTTGTTGCGCAGCGACCTCGAACTGCGCCGAATAGGTCTTGGGGTCCCAGCGCATCAGGTAGACAAGCGCGGCAGCTCTGGCATTGGGCAACCAGCGCCCCTGAAGCGAGGGCATCAGCCGGGCGACGTCCTGGATCAGATCCGGTGTGGCGAAACGCGCCACGAAAGCCAGGGTCACACCCAGCCCGATCTGACCGGAGGTTGTTGCCGCTGTCGGCGCCTCCTTCAGCAGCTTGCGGCGAAGACAATCGTCAACACCGGCCAGCGTCGCCACGGGCAAGTCCCGGACCTGCTCGAAATACATCGGATGATCGCCGCACGCGTGGCGGACGACATATGGCTGGGCCAGGTCGGGATATTGGTTCACGACCAGGCTCAGCGCGTTGGCGTCGTCCGGATGCGCGTCCAGGTAGTGCTGCAACGCGGCGACGATGGCGAGGCCGTCGAAGGCGCCACGGAAGTCGCGCGCCAAGCCGACCAGTTGGTAGCCTTGCAACTTGTCGAGATGCGCGGCGATGAAATCCCGAGCGACGACAAAGTCGGCCACATCCATGGCCGCTGCGTCACCGCGGAAGGGTCCGAGAACCAGCCAGCTGGCCTGCAGACGGGACTCCCCATCGCGCAGCGGCAGGGTCGCGGCGAGCCGATGCAGCGCCGTCGCGCGGATGCGCTTGCTGAGCGCGGCGTCCGCCGCCCAATCCGCCGGCCATGAAGCCTCGACGCTGCTCTTCAGGAGCACGAGGTCGTCGATCAGATCCGTGCGCGCCGGCGCCGGGTCCATGACGGCTTTCTCAAGCGCCTCGATGACTCGTTGACGGTCGCTGGCATGCCAAAGCCCCCGCAGGATGTCGATGCGGTACGGATGAGCGCCTTGCGATTCGAGAACCAGATCGAGCTTGGCCCGCGTCGCGGCATCGGAAGACATTCGGGCCAGCGCTTGTATGGCCGCCTCCGACTTGCGCCCTGACCGCGCGCCGGTGATTTCTGCAGCCAGCATGCGGACGCGCGCCGCATCCTCATCGGGCGACGGCATCTCCACGGCAAACGTGACGTCGTTCGTGGTGAGTGCCTTGCGTCCCGCCCGCCGAGTAACGACGTGCACCGAATAACGCCCCGGGCGATCGAAGCGGTACCGCTGATCGAGCACCAGCGTTAGCGTCAACTCCCGCCCCTCGGGCACAGCCTGCCGGTTGATCACGTCATGCTGCTGCGGCATCCAGCGCTCGCGATCGATCGCGGCGGGAGGACTGCCATCAAGCGCCGTGATGACGACCTCGTCAGAGAGGTAGTCACCCAGCGAATTGGTGACGATGCGCTCCGGCGCCTGCGGCGCGCGAAATCTCAGATCCAGCGCAATGGGCTCGCCGGCCTTGAACGCCGCCCGGCCACTCTTGACCGACAAACTGACCCTGACTGGCGCATCGGCCGCGTCGGCCTGCGCTGGCGCGGGCTGGATCGTCAGGCAGGCAATGAGGAGCGACAGGAGCGGCAGGCGCATGGAGATATCCCGGCTGGGGATTGGGATCGTAGGACCATCACGCAAAACCTGGACGTCGCTACCGTTTCGATGGAATCCCGCCTCCGCGCGTTCGCCGCGAGCAGCTCAGGCGGCGGCACGAAGCGCCCGCGCCTGTGGCCATTGCGTCGCAAGCGTCTACGCATGGATTTCAACGCCCGATCGGCACGAAGACAGCTGCCGAGTCGCCGGTGAGCACCGCGGGATGACAACGCCGGGTCGGCGTCGTGCTGGGCTCGCTTCACGACGCGCGAGCCCGGCGACGACTACTTCCTGCCTCTGAACGTCCCCGTCTTCCGCGGCGCAACCATCGGCCGCATCAAGCGCAAGCTGACCGTGCCGGTGGGAGCGATGGCCCAGATGGATGCCGACGCCGTCACGCTGCGCCTGCTGGCGCCGGCCGTCGCCTGAGGGCCACGGCCGAAGCCGCCTTCCCGGCGGCGCCCTCAGTCCTTGCGCTGGCTTGCCCGATGAAGGCGCTGCCGTCACGGTGGGACGTCCCGACGCAACTGCGACGGACCGCCTGCCGCACGCCCAAGAGCCTCAACCCAAGCGCCGCCTGCGCGCCAGCAGACCCACCGCCCCAATCCCGGCGAGCAGCAACGCGTAGGTGCGCGGCTCGGGAACCGCGCTGATGGAAATATTGAGCACCGCATCGCGCACTGCAGTGCCATTGGCCACCAGGTGATAGGTGCCGGGACCGATGGCCCCGTCGAAGGTCGACACGGCGTATCCGGCCAGGACACCACCGAACGCATCGCTGATAACGAGGGTGTTGCTGGCATCGAAGATGTCGATGTTGACGCCGACGAGGCGCGGCCCCGGGCCGGCGGCAGTCGAGATCTCCCACACCGCACGCCCGGTCAAGCCGGTGATGCCCGCCCCTAGCGTGAACGTGACGCTCTGCGACAGCGCACCGGTTTCCTGCGTCACCACCGTGTCGACGATCAGCGTGTCGCCAGAGCCGAACGTTCCCTGGAGCGTCGCTGTGGCATTGAGCACGTTGAAGTCGACCTCCCGGGTCATCGCGTGCGCTTGCCCCACCATTGTCGCGAACCACGTCGCGGCCAATGCCAATGCCGCCTGCCTGAACCCTGCAAATCTAGCCATCGCGATCTCCTGTTGCCTTGGCATGGCGCCCGATACCTAACCGGGTGCCGAGCAGAAAACATAGGTGACGCTGCGGCTTAAGCAACTTTCCAACTAGGGGTTCGGCAAGGCGATTGACACACACGATCAGGCGTGATGTCGACGGGTCGTGTTGCAGTGCGGTCAGTCGGCCAACAAACGCCGCCGCCTGACGCCGCTCGGGATCAAGCCTTCAGCGCTGCCCTGCCACCCACTCCACCAGCGCATCCAGCACCGGCCGCCCCTTGGCCGCAGCCTCGGGATGGTTGAGCAGCGCGACGAAGACCCAGGGCTTGCCCGACGCATCCGGCACGAAGCCGGCAAGGCCGACGGCATCGCGCAGCGTGCCGGTCTTGAGCCGCGCTCGGGCCGTGGCCGGGCCGTCCTTCAGGCGGCGTGACAGCGTGCCGTCGACACCGGCGATGGGCAGGGTGCCGAGCAGCTCCGGCCCCTGGGCGCCGCGCTGGCCCGCGCGCAGCACGCCGGCCAGCAGGGCCGGGCTGACCCGCTCGCCGCGCGACAGGCCCGAGCCGTTGTCCAGCACCAGCGCTGCCGTGTCGACGCCATGGCCCGCAAGCCAGTCGCGCACGACGCGCTCAGACGCCGCCAGCGTCGGCTCGCCGGGTTGCGCCGCCTGGGCGCCGAGCTGCAGGTAGATGAGCCTTGTTGCCGCGTTGTCGCTGCGCTTCATGACCCCGCGCAGCACCTCGGCCAGCGGCCGGCCGCGGTGCGTGGCCAGCACGACGGCACCGGCCGGTGCGGCCGCCTCGGCGTCACCCGGCCCCATGCTGCCGCCCAGCTCGGCCCAGAACTGGCGCACGGCCCGCGTCACCAGCCACTGCCGGTCGACGATCTGCAGCGGCGCGCGCTGGTGGCAACCGGCCGGGAAGGCGCCCTGCAGCTTCAGCGCCCAGCCCTCGCTGGCGGGCTGGACAAGAGCGGGTTTCCAATCCTCGTCCCAGTCCTTGCACGGCCTTGCTGACAAGGTCATCGAGCTCGCATCCACGCTCAGCCCTGGCAGGGCCGGCAGGGCGCGCGCCGTAACGCCGGTGGCCATGGCTTGCAGCTCGAAGTCGAGCAGGCTGCCGTTGAGATGCAAGGCGTCGGGGATGACGTTGTAGTCGAACTCGGGGGCATCGTCGAAGGGCGGCAGGCCGACATCGAAGCGGGTCGGTTTGAACAGTGTGCGGTCGATGACGAGGCCGCCGCGGATCTCGCGCACGCCGCTTTCTCGCAGCTGGCGCAGCAGCCACCACAACGCCGGCCAGTCAAGGTCGGGATCGGCGCCGCCGCGCAGGATCAACGGACCATCGATGGCCCCTCCGACAGGAACCGAACCTGCCAGCAGCTCGGTGCGGCCGCGGTGGTTGATGCCGAGCTTGTCCACGGCGACGGTCGCCGTCACCAGCTTCATCGTCGAGGCCGGCGCCATCGCCGCGTCGGCGCGTTGGCTGAGAGCCGGCCGAGAGCCGTCCAGCGGTTGCAGCACGAAGCCGAGGCTTTCCGCCGGCAGGCCGGCCTTGGCCAGCGCAGCCTGTACGGGGTCGGGCACCGAAGTCGTCGCGCAGCCGGTCAGCAGCACCACTGCAACCGGCAAAGAGATCCGCATCAGCCATCGCAGGAAACCTGCGCATTGCGGGCCGAGCGCCGGGCCGCTCCCAAGCCGGCCCGCGTTGGCGATGTGCTTGCGGCTCGATGCCGCGAGCATCGCCGTCCCCGCGGGGGCTGAGGCCGGACACGGCAAGTCCTGTGGACTTGTTGAGCCTGCCGAAGAGCAGCCGCTCCGGCGGCTGCGCGGTCTGCAAGACCGACCGGGATTGCCGGCGTTCAGCCGGCGCAAGACCGGGCGAGGGGCTCGTTTCACTTCAACAGGCTCCCAGGCGGTGGGCGACGAGGCGAGCCAGGGCCACGTCCTCCAGGCCGATGCCCACGCTCTTGTAGACGACGATGTCCTGCGCCTCGCGCGGACGCGGGCTGACGATCAGTTCGCCCAGCTCAACGAGCCGCTCGGGCGCGATGACGCCCGGCACGGCCTGCACGATGTCGCCGGCTTCCAGCTCGGCGGCGGTGCGCCATTCAACGACGACCAGGGCCGCACGGGCCAGCAACGCATCGTCCAGCTCGCGCGCCGTCTTCGTGCTGGAACCAACCGCGGCAACGAAGGCACCGGGCTTGACGAGAGCGCCGCCGAACAAAGGCGTGGCCGAGCGCGTCGCCGTGACAACCACCTCGGCCTCGGCAGCCGCCGTGGCGGCGTCCACAACCTGGGCCGGGAAGCCGATCTGCGCCTCGATGTCGCTCGCGAAGGCCTCGCCGCCACTGCGCGCGCAGACGAGCACGCGCTCGAAGCGCCGCACCCGCGTCAGCGCCTCGACATGGGCTCGCGCCTGGATGCCGGCGCCAAAGACGGCCAACGTCCTGGCCTCTGGCAAAGCCAGCAGGTCGGCCGCCACGGCGCTGGCCGCGGCCGTGCGCAGCCGCGTGAACTCGTTGGCCTCCAGCGTCGCAATCGCCTCGCCGGTCTCGGCCGAGAACAGGCTGACGAGGAAGTGGTACTTGCCGTTGCGCGCCGAATAGACCTTGGTGCCGAGCACCGCCGGCAACTCACCGTCGGCGTCGAGGATGGCCCCCATCGCGCTGATCGCGAGCGCGGCGCTGCCCTGCGTGGCGGTGGCACGGTGGCGGGCCAGCACCTGCGCCTGGCCGCGGCCGTGCTGGGCAAAGGCGGCACGCAGGGCGGCCACGGCGCTGTCCGGGTCGAGTACGGCCGCGACATCGGCCTCAGTGATCAATCGCATGAAGAAAACCTCCGCCGGCACTGTATGAGGGCCGCCGCGCACCGTGCGCGTGCTTTCACATCAGCACGCATTCCCGCAGGTTATGTGCAGCGCACAAGCATTCATTGAACAGCGCGCAACACCTGGGGTGCGGCCCCCTGGGCGCTCCCCCGCGCGCCAGCGAACATCGGCGGCAATCGAATCACATGCAGGAGTCCTTGAGATGAAGTTGAATCGTCTGGCAACCCAGCTCGCCATCGTCGGCCTCGCCGGCCATACCGGCGCTGCCCTGGCGCAGAACGACAGCGCGCGACTGGAGCGCGTCGAGGTGACGGGTTCCAGCATCAAGCGGATCAAGGATGAGGGCGCCCTGCCCATCCAGGTGATCAGCCGGCGTGAGCTGGAGCGGGCCGGCATCGCGTCGGCCGAGCAGATGATCATGCAGCTCAACATCAACGGCAACGGCCTGGACAACCTGGCCGGCAATGCCGACGTGGTGGACGGCGCCGCGCGCGGCAACAACGGCGCCAGCAGCGCCAACCTGCGCGGCCAGGGCAGCAATGCAACGCTGATCCTGCTGAACGGCCGCCGCGTGGCGGCCCACGGCTTGAACGGCGGCACGGTCGACCTGAACCAGATTCCTTTCGCCGCCATCGACCGCGTCGAGATCCTCAAGGACGGCGCCTCGGCCATCTACGGTACCGACGCCATCGGTGGCGTCATCAACTTCATCCTGCGCCAGAACTACAGCGGCGTGACGATCAACGCGCTGGCCGACGTGCCGCAGCAAAAAGGCGGCGAGATCTACGGCGCCTCGGTGACGGCCGGCTACGGCAACCTCGACACGCAGGGCTTCAACTTCCTGGCCTCGCTGTCAGTGCGCGACAACAAGGTGCTGCGCGGCGACCAGCGCGACTTCGTCAACACCTACCAGCCCGATCGCGGCCTGTCGCCCGACACGCGCGGCACGCCGATTGCGACGCTGTTCGCTGTGGCCGGCACCACGCCAACCGGCGCTGCGCTGGGCAACGTGCTCAGCCAGGGTGGCAACAACACCGCCGGGCCGTTCGACTTCGCCAACCCGGCGCTGCGCGTCAACGGCATCAACATCCTCGACCTGCCCGGCGGCGCCGGCTGCTCGTCGGTGGATGGCATGAGCCCTTACCAGGAGACGCTCTGGGCCACCGCGGCGTCCAAGTACGGCTGCGCCTGGGACACCGGCCGTGCCGCCGTCATCCAGCAGCCGATCAAGAACACCAACCTCGTCAGCCGCCTGACCTTCAAGCTGGGCGACCACCGCGTGTTCGGCGAGGCCGTGCTGGGCCGGGCCGAGTCCACCAAGAGCTTCTCGCCCAACCAGATCACCAGCGGCTCGGGCACCGCCACCATCAATCTGGCCGGCACTGTTTACCCCAGCCCCTTCCGCAACCTGCGCTACCCCAGCACCGGCGCAGGCTACAACGACGTGTTCAACGCGCTGGTCAAGTCATTCCCGGCGCTGGAGGCCAACCGCGGCCTGCCGATGGCCTTCCGCTGGCGCTGCATGCCCTGCGGCAACCGCGAGATCGACACCACGGCCGACACCGCGCGCTTCCTGGTCGGCGCGGACGGTGCCTTGCCTTTCCTCACCGATTGGGACTACCGCGTCGGTTTCTCGCGCGCCGAGAGCAAAGGCAGCTCCACGGTCGGCAAGGGCTATCACTACTGGCAGCCCTTCGCCGACCTGATCAACACCGGCGTGCTCAATCCCTTCTCGCTGACGCAGACGCCCGAGGCCCTGAAGGCGCTGGACGCCATCAAAGCCGAGGGCGTGACGCTGTACGGCGGCAAATTCACGATGGAGCAGGCCGACGCGACCGTGTCGGGCCCGGTGTTCAAGCTGCCCGGCGGCACGGTGATGGCTGCATTGGGCGTTGACTCGCGCACCGAAAAGTACAAGTTCGACGGCGACCAGCGCTCCAATGCCAACACCGTCGCCGCACAGATCTTCAACGTGCCCTTCGACAACGCACTGGCCACGGCCGGCACCCTCAAGCGCACCATCAAGGCGGTGTTCGCCGAGGTGGCCGTGCCAGTCATGAAGGACATGGAGATCACCGGCGCCATCCGTCGCGACGACTACACCGGCTTCGGCTCGACGACCAACCCCAAGGTCTCGCTGCGGTACAACCCGACCGAGCAGCTGCTGTTCCGCGGGGCCTACAGCACGGGCTTCCGCGTGCCGACCTTCAAGCAGATGTTCGACCCGATCACGGAGAGCACCTTCGTCGGCGCCGACTTCACCGACCCGGCCACCTGCTCTTCGCGCGTCGTCTCCAACACGCCGGGCTGCCAGTCCGTGCGCGACTTCAGCACCCTGTTCGGCGGCAAATCGACGCTGGGCCCTGAAGAGGCCAAGATGTACAGCGCGGGCGTCGTTTTCCAGCCAACGAAAGACCTGGTGGCCAGCCTGGACTGGTGGTCGATCGAACGCACCGGCACGATCCAGTCCTTCGGCCTGACGACGCTGGCCGAGAACTACCAGTACTTCAAGGACAACTTCATCCGTGACGGCAGCGGCAAGCTCCTCGCCGTCGACACCCGCTATGTGAACGCCGGCGAGACCAACACCAAGGGTCTGGAACTGGGCCTGCGCGGCAACACCAACGCCTTCGGCGCGGCGTGGACGGGCAGCTTCGACGTGTCCTACCTGCTCGACAAGAAGTCGCGCCTCGTGCCGAGCGCGCCGATGGGCAGCAGCGAGGTCGGCCGCTTCACCCGCGCCGGCGACCTGGGCATCCGCTGGAAGCACACCGCCACGCTGACCCGCACCGAGGGCGACTGGGCGGCCACGTTCCAGCATGTCTACCGCACCGGCTACCAGGACTTCGTGCTGCCCGGCGTGGCTAACGGCACCGTGACGCCGGCGAACTGGAACCCGCGCGTGGCGGCCTACTCCATCCTGAACGCCAGCCTGGCCTACGGCGGCATCAAGAACCTGACCATCACGGCCGGCATCAAGAACCTGCTCAACGAAGACCCGCCGTTCAGCGTCACCTACGACACCAACACCGGCGCCGGCTCCAGCTGGGAACCGCGCGTGGCCGACCCGCGCGGCCGCTCGTTCACGCTGCGCCTTGAGTACCGCATGTTCTGACCCCTCTGACTCCCTGCCGGCCCCGGAAGCCGGTTTCCAGCCCCGCCTGTGTCGGGGCTGTTTTTTTGATGAGTGCCAGTTGTGTCGCGAGGCGGCCCAACCCGCGCAAGCGCGGCACGCCTGGCGGCGCGTGACTGGCCCTCCTCACTCGGCTGCTTCGCAGTCGAGAAGGCCGTTCACACGAGGGTCAGCGTGCCGGCAGCGACGGCCATCTCGGCGGCTACGCCCAACGGCAGCGGCCGATTCGGCTGACCATGGCCCGAAGGCCAGCCGGCGAGCACCGGGCAGCGCAGCTTGGGGAGGTGATCGGCCAGCACGGCGTCGGGACTCTCAGCGCCGCTGAAGCTGCCAACGACAAGACCGGCAATGCGGTCCAGCACACCGGCCAGGCGCAGTTGGCTCAGCATGCGGTCGACACGATAGGGCTCTTCGCTGATGTCCTCGATGAAGAGCAAGGCGCCGTCGGCATCGGGCAGATAAGGCGTGCCGAGCAACGCACAGAACATCGCCAGATTGCCGCCGATCAGGTGGCCCCTCGCACTGCCGCCGTGGCTGAGCGCATGTGGCGGAGCCTGACCGATGACGTCACCGACGCGCCAACCGCGAGCCAGGCCCTCGAACAGCGCATCGGTGTCGGCTTGCGCGCCGGGCAGGCCCCAGTCGCTGGCCGGCATGGACGCGTGCAGGGACGGGATGCCCGCCTGGCTGCGCAGTGCATGCAGCACGGTCAGGTCGCTGTAGCCGATCAGCAGCTTGCGCGTGTGCGCCAGCAGGCCGAGGTCGATGCCATCCATCAGCCGGATGCAACCGGAGCCGCCGCGCAGTGCAAGCACGGCGTCGAACTGCGGGTCGCCAAAGGCCGTGTGCACGTCGGCCAGGCGCACGGCGTCGGGTGCGGCGAGGAAGTCCAGCGGTGGCGGGCCGAAGCAGCTTGGCAGCAGACGGGCTTGATAACCGCGCTCGCACAACCAGCCTTCAACTGAATCGAGCCGACCTGGCTTGGGCGGGCCGGCCGGCGCGATGACGGCGACGCATGCGCCCGGGCGCAGCGGCGGGATCAAGAATTCGTCTTCAGCCATTGGTGAACGGCTGCGCCCAGGGCCGGCAGCTTCCAGGTTGTCGAAGCCTCCGGATGCGGTGCGTAACGCATCCCCAGGCTGGTGGTCACCGCAATCAAGTAGTGCAAGTCGCCGTCGTGCACGATGCCGGCATCGCTCGTGTAGTTCTGCGTGTTGCCGGTCTTGTGCGCGAAGTGCACCGGGATGCCGGGCACCCAACCCGGCAAGGCTCGCAGCGACTCGCTGCTGAGGTTGTGGTGCAGCTTCTGTGCATCGAGCGCGCGGCGGATGACTTCGCGGCTGGCGGGGCTGATCAGCGTGGGCTGGGCGGGCGCATCAGCGTCCAGCCGCCACATCAGCCGCAGTGCGTCCCAGGCCGTCATCTGGATCTGGCCCACGCCCGAGCCGGCCGCATTGCCCCAACCGCCATCGGGCTGGGTGTTGGCGATCATCAAGCCCGGCAGGCCAGCGGCAGCGAACAACTCGTGCATCTCGTTGTGCACCTCGCGGCCGCCTTCGCGACGGATGGCACCGCGCTCGTGCAGATGGGTAACCAGCGCCGAGGTCGCTTCGTTGCTGCTGACGGTGATCATGTCAAACAGCCAGTCGGCCATTGCGCGGGTCTTGCCCGTGAAGTTCAGAGGCAGCGCCCAGTCGCTGCGACCCGCATCGACGAGATGACCCGTGCCGACGGCCACCATCATCTTCAGCAGCGAGGCCGGATAGGGCGCGACAAAGCGCGGCCCGCTGCCGAACCAGGCCGGGAAGTCGATGCGAGTCCAGTCCGCGCCAGGCAGCCAGGCGTAGGAATCGCCCTTGGCGTCGCGCACGTCGGCATGAAAGGCGATGTTGGCGACGGCACCGGTGGTGGCATCGAAGCGCGCAATCAGCCCCTGCGGATGCTCGCGCGAGAACAGCACATTGGCGCAGACCGGCGCCTTGCCGTCGCGCGGAAAAACCGCCACCGCGAGGTCGATGCTGGGCGGGGCATCCAGCGGCTCGCCGCCACGCAGGCTGTCGGCCGTCTGCTCGAAATGCCGGGCCTGGACGGCTTGCAGCAGCGCTGCAGCCAGGTCGTCTTTCCTCACAAGCGCAATCCCTCCAGGGGCAGCGGACTCGCGCGGCCCGACACCAGTTCGGCCACGATGTTGGCCGTTGCGAAAGAGAACGTGAACCCCAGGGCACCATGCCCGACATTCAGCCACAGCCCGGGCACGCCGCTGGCGCCGAGGATGGGCGCGCCGCTGGGCGTGGCCGGGCGCAGGCCGGCCCAGGGCGTGGCGCGGTCATAGTCGGCCGCGTGCGGGAAGGTGGCTCGCACCGAACGCTGCAGCGAGGCCAGCCGCCTGCCGTCCAGACTCAGGTCGTCGCCGACAAGGTCGACCATGGCGGCGATGCGCAGTTCCTGGCCGATGCGGGCGTAGAGGATCTTCTTCTCGAAGTCGGTCACGCTGACCTCAGGAGGCCGGTGGCCGGTCTCGATGGGCGCAGTCAGGCTGTAGCCTTTGAGCGGATAGAGCGGCAGCTCGACGCCCACCGTGGCCGCCAGCGCCCGGCTGTGCAGGCCGGCGGCGAGGACGACCGAATCCGCGCCAATGCCGCCGAGTTCGGTCTGCACGCCCAGCACGCCGCCCTGGGCATCGCGCTGCAGGCTCTTGACGCGGCCGCCGAGCCGGCCGCGAAAGCGCTCGTGCTGGCCCAGCCTTTCGTACAGCGCCGTGCAGAAGGCATGGCAGTCGGCCACCGCCTCGCCGGGCGTGAAGATGCCGCCGGCCAGCGTGGCCTCGGTGTCGGCCAGGGCGGGTTCCAGCGCGACGCACTCGTCATGCGACAGGGCCTGTTCGGCACCACTGCCCTTCACACGGGCGGCGACACGCACGAACTCCGTCGGCTTGCGGTAGACGACCAGCTTGCCCGGCGTGCGCAGCGCGATGCTGTCGCCCAGCTGCGCCTGGGCCTGCAGCCGCGCGAACGAGGCCTGGCTGTAGGCGCCCAGGGCCAGCAGCCTCTCGGTGGTGCGCCGGTTGACCGGCCCGCGGCAATTGCGCAAAAAGGCGATCAACCAGGCCCATTGCGCCCAATGGGCCTCGGGTTTGAAGCGCAGCGGGCCGTCGGGGTCGAGCAGCCAGCGCAGCGCCTTCAGCGGCACGCCAGCGTCGGCCAGCGGCGACACGTAGCGATAGCTGAGCTGGCCGCCATTGGCACGGCTGGCGCCCTGGGCCACCTCGCCGTCGCGCTCGATCAGCGTGACGCCGTGGCCACGCTCCAGCAGCGCCCAGGCGGTGGTCAGGCCCACCACACCGCCGCCGATCACCACGCAATGCTTCATCCTGCCCTGAACTTCTTGAACCTGGCGGCAGGGTAAAGACGGCGTGCGGCCGCTGCCAATGAAACCGGCGGCCACGGCCATAACCGTGCGACATGGGAGCGGGCGCACTCAGAGGCCGGGCGTCGGCCTGGCGCGGCGGTTGAAATGATCGTCAAGCACATCCAGATAGGCGCGCTGCGTGTCGGGCGGCAATGAGATGCGCAAGGTGTCGCGCAGCATCGCGGCGCCCTCTGGCGTACCCAGAGCCGCGTCGATGATGCGGATGGCCGCGTGGCCCCAGGCGGTGCGCGGGCAGGCGATGCCGCTGACGATGGCCTCGCTCGCACCCTTGATGGGCAGCGCCGCCAGCGCCGGTTCGCCCGATTGTTCGTCCGCGGGCTGGCTGGCCTGGGCGATCAGGACGTTCGGGTAGTCGAGGGTGTAGTCCGCCCGGCGCTGCATGAGCATGGGCAACAGGCTGCTGCCGTAGTCGCCGCCGAACAGGTGCTGCACCTGCGGGCCGGCGGGCTGGGCCTTGATCAGCGCATCCAGGGCCGGCCCGTAGCTGCGTCCCTGGGCCAGCACGCCGCGCAGCGAGGCGTCGGCCAGCAGGGCCTTGAGGTCCACGGCGCCGTTTGCGTCCAGCGGCAGCGCGGCGCGACGGTCCCGGCGCACGATGAGCTGGGGCGGCGGCACCAGCCAGGTGTCGGTGAAATAGGCCAGGCGCTCGCGCTCCGGTGTGCGCGCGGCGCCGGCATGGCAGGCCCGCCGACGCTCGCGGATGAGCACCCAGCTGCGCTCGGCATTGGCCACCGTGGGCTGCAAGGCCACACCGGGCAGCCGCGCCTGCAGCCAGCGCGTCAGCTCGTCTGCGGGGTAGCGCATGACGTCGCCATCCGGCACCACCATGGTGTTGCTGACCAGCCAGAGGATGGAGTCGACCGCCGGCGGTGCGTCGGCGGCCAGGCCGGTGCTGCTGGCTACCGCAATAGCAAGGGCAAGGCCGGCCTCCCGGACTCGCATGCGCGGGTCCTCAACCAGCCAGCACGGCCGCCATCGCCTCGGCGGTGGCTTCGACGTTGCGGGTGTTCAACCCGGCCACGCACATGCGGCCGGAGCGCAGGATGTAGACGCCGAACTCGGTCTTGAGCCGCTCGGCCTGCTCGGCGGTGAGGCCGGTGTAGCTGAACATGCCGCGCTGGGTCAGGAAGTAGCTGAAATCGCGGCCCGGCAGCTTGGCGGCGAGCACGTCGTGCAGTTGGCGGCGCATGGACTGGATGCGCTCGCGCATGTCGGCCACTTCGGCCTCCCACATCTCGCGCAGCACCGGCGTGGTCAGCACCTTGGCCACGACCTGGCCGCCATGCATGGGCGGGTTGGAGTAGTTGCGGCGGATCATGAACTTCATCTGGCCAAGCACGCGCGCGGCCTGGTCAGCATCCGGGCAGACAACGCTCAAGCCTCCGCAGCGTTCACCGTACAGGCTCATGCTCTTGGAGAAGCTGTTGGCGATCAGGAAACTCAGGCCCTCGTCGGCCAGCAGGCGCGGCGCGAAGGCGTCTTCGTCGATGCCGTCGCCATAGCCCTGGTAGGCCAGGTCCAGGAAGGGCAGCAGGCCGCGCTCGCGGATCACGGGCACCAGCGCGCGCCATTGGTCCTGCGTCAGGTCGACGCCGGTCGGGTTGTGGCAGCAGGCGTGCATGACGACGATGCTGCGCGTGGGCAGGGCCTTGAAGAAGGCCAGCATCGCGTCAAAGCGCAGGCCGCCGGTGGCCGGGTCGTAGTAGGGATAGGTCTCGCAGGTGTGGCCCGAACCCTCGAAGACCGCACGATGGTTGTCCCAGGTCGGGTCGGACAGGTAGATCTTGCTGTCGGGGAAGTAACGCTTGAGCAGGTCGGCGCCGACCTTGAGGCCGCCGCTGGAACCCACGCCCTGGATGGTGGCGATGCGGCCGGCGGCAATCGCCGGGTGGTCGGCACCGAACAGCAGGGCCTGCACGGCGCTGCGGAAATTGGCCGCGCCTTCCATCGGCAGATAGGGCCGCGGGCCGGCCACCTCGACAACGGCCAGTTCGGCCGCGCGCACCGAGGGCAGCATGGGGATGCGGCCGTCGTTGTCGAAATAGATGCCGATGGACAGGTTGATCTTGCCGGCGCGGGGGTCCTTCTGGAAGGCCTCGTTGAGGCTCAGGATGGGATCGCCGGCATAGGCATCGACGTGCTCGAACATGGGGTGGGTCTCCGATGGGAAGTGCCGATTATCCAGAGCCTCGTCATCAAGGCTGTGGACTGCGGTTGAACCCACCGGTGCTAGCCTGCGGCGGCTCAGGGAGAGCCCTATGCCGGTGCGTCATGTCTTCGTGTTGATGTTGGAGAACCGCTCCTTCGATCACTTCTTCGGGCTCAGCGGCCGCGTGCCCCGGCCCGCCGACCCTCGCTTCGGCCCCGGCGCCACCGACCGCGCCAGCGCTGATCCGCCGCACGAGTTCGATGCCGTTCGCCAGCAGATCAACGGCGGCGCGATGGACGGCTTCCAGGGCGTCGGCTGGCAGGGCTTCGAGCCTGCACAGGTGCCCGTGATCCAGCAGCTCGCCGACGAGTTCCTGCTGTTCGACAACTGGTTCTCTTCCCTGCCGGGCCCGACCTGGCCCAACCGCTTCTTCGTGCATGCCGCGTCCAGCGGCGGCCTGGCCACCAGCCCGACGAACCTGCAGATCGCCGGCTCGGTGATCGCGAGCAATTCGGTCTTCCGCTTCGAGCACGGCACCCTCTTCGACCGCCTCAACCAGCGTAGCCAGCCCTGGCGCATCTATCACGGCGACGTCGTTCCCCAGGTGCTGGCCCTGCCCGGCATGGCCAGCACCTTCATCAAGCCCAACGAACGCTTTCATCCGTTCAGCAATGGCGATGAAGAGCACCCCGTGCACAGCGATTTCGCGACCGACGTCGCCCACGCCAACTACGCCCCCGTCTACACCTTCATCGAGCCCGCCTATGACCCCAGCGGCAGCTTCGGCAGCGGCAACTCCCAGCACCCGCTGGGCCGGGTCAGCGCCGGCGAGGCGCTGATCAAGTCCACCTACGAGAGCCTGCGCAATTCGCCACTGTGGCCCGACAGCCTGCTGCTCATCACCTGGGACGAGCATGGCGGCTTCTACGACCGGGAGCCGCCGCCGGGCGCCACCCCGCCGGGCGACGCGCCGCTGAACCGGCCGACGCCCGACGTGGGCTTCGCCTTTGACCGCCTGGGCGTGCGCGTGCCCGCCCTGCTCGTCTCGCCGTGGGTGGCGCGCGGCAGCCTGGGCAGCCAGGTTTTCCCCGGCCAGTCTTTCGACCACAGCTCGGTGGTCAGGTCGGTGTTCGACACCTTCGGCCTCGGCCCGGCGCTGACAGCCCGTGACGCGGCAGCGCCCAGCTGGACCTCCGGCCTGCTGGCCGCGGCCCGCCAGGGCGCCGCCGCCGGCCCGCTGACGCTGGCGGACCCGGTGCGCGATGCCGCGCCGGCCGCCGCGCCGCCTCACCGCGACGAGGTGGACGGCTTCCTCGCCGGCCGCGCGCTGATCGCGCACGAGCTCGACCGTGCGATGACGGCCGCATCGGGCGATCGCCCCGTCGGCAATCTGAAGCCGCTGACGCCGGCCCAGTTCCGCGCCAAGCGCAAGGCGGCGCTGAACGATCCCGAATTCCCGTCGCACGTCGCCCAGTACGTGCAGGAGGTGGGTGCACGCGCTCAGGCGCACCGTGACCGCGTGAAGCGCCGGGCCCGACGCACGGCGGCGGCGCCGGTCTAGCGCCAGGCCACCCAGCGCCCGTGCGGGTGGCTCCAGCCCAGCGCTCGCTCCGCGACCCGGCCGGCTTCGAGGTGGCGCAGCGTCCACAAGGTCATCGACGAGGCGGCCTCGTCGGCAGGCAGGACCGGTTCGGGAGGCACCGCCTCTTGCGCACTCAAAGCCGGCAGATCGCCGCAGATCCAGGCCAGGCCGTGGCTCAGCGCCAGCCGGTCGGTCGTCGCGCGCAGCCGGTCGAGGTCGGCGTCATTCAAGTAGTACAGCACCCAGCTCGTCAGCAGCACCGGTTGAACGCCCGCGGGCAGACCGGCCAGCCACGGCTCGATCGCGGCGATGCAGTCGTCGGCCTGGCGCACCGTGTGCGGCAGAGACTGCATCTGATGCGCGGCGCGGGCCAGGCGTTCGCGGCGGGTGGCGTCGTGCGGCCACAAACAGGCCTGCAACCAGCGCAGGCGCTCCGGGTCGCCCGGATCGACGGGGGCGGGATCGAGGCCGTAGCGCAGCGTCAGTCGCCAGTCGGCGGCCGCGGGCGGCGGCGCAGCGCCCAGCCAGCGCGATTCGATCTCGGCGCGCCGACCATCGCGGGCCGGACCGCGCTCATGCCAGCGACCATCGTCAGTGCGATAGCGCAGCGCGTATTGGTCGACACCGAGGTTGAGGCCGGCACTGCAACCCAGGTCCAACAGCGCGAGGTGGCGGGCGCCGGTGGCACGCGCCGCATCGCCTAAAGCCGGCCAGAGGGCCGCGCCGCGGGCGATCTCGTTGGTCTGCGTCGCGCCATGACGCAGGTGATGCAGCAGCGCCGGCCATTCGCGCTCGAGGCAGGCCGACAGCGCGGTGGCCAAGGCCGCGTCCGGCTCACGGCTGCCACCGGCGCTGGGATAGTAGGCGGCCAGTTCGGGCGCCGCACCGGCCAGCACGCGTTCATGCAGGGCCGCCAGCAGCAGATTGACCTTGCGCTGCTCGGGCGGCGCCTCGGCCAGCAGCGCCAGCGCCCCCTCTTGATCGGCAGCGACGCGGCACAGCGCGACGTAGAGGGGCTCCTGGCTGCATTCCTCGCGCCCGAAACGGGCCAGCAGCGTCGACAGGTCTGATCTTTCCATGTGCCCAGCATAGGCAGGCCGCGCGTCGCCTTGTGTCGGCCAGCCGACAATGCGCCATGCCCCTCGACTCGGCCCTGCAGCGCGTCTTCGATGCCCATTTCCCGGGCGTCGCGCTGCCCGCCGATATCGCCGCGGGCATTGCCGGGCGCCGCCTGGCCAATGGGCGCAGCCTCTTCGTGCAGGGCCAGAAAACGGCGGCCTTCTACGCGGTCGCGGCCGGCGAGATCGAGACCCGTTTCACGGCCGCGGACGGCACGGTGTCGGTCATCGAGAACGTCGGCCCGCCGCGACTCTTCGGCCTCGCCGCCTTCGCCGCCGGCCAGCCTTCGGAATACGAGGCGATCGCGCGCGGCGCCACCGAGGTGCTGGTCTTCGGCCGCGAGGCCTATACGCGCCTGATGGACGAGGTGCCGGGCTTCGCGCGCGCCCTGCTGGCCGAGTTCGCCCGCCGCTATGACGGCACGCTGCGCCTGCTGCAGGCGGCGCGCCACCAGGGTGCAGCCGAACGCTTCGCATTGGCGCTGGCGCAGCTGGCCCGCGAGCGTGGCCGTGCGGCTGACGAGGGTTGGGTCGAAGTGCAGGCCACGCAGGCCGAGCTGGCGCGCCTGGCCCATCTGTCGCGGCAGACGGCCAACGAGCTGCTGGGCGAGGCGGAGGCCGCCGGCCAGGTCAGGCGGGGCCGAGGCCGCTGGCTGTGGCGGGCTCGGTAACGGCCGGAACGGGCGTGCAGGACGGCACGCTCGCTCGCCGCGTTACATGTCGGCGCGCCGGGCTTCGGCCGTAATGTGGCAACCACCGGCCCGGGCTTCCCGACCCGCCGGCGTTTTTCCGGAGCTACTGCCTTGTCCGACATCCAATCCATCGTCATCGTGGGCGGCGGCAGCGCCGGCTGGCTGGCGGCCTGCTTCCTGCAGCGCGCCCTCGGCGCGGTGCGCCAGACACCGCTGCCCATCACGCTGATCGAGTCACCGCGCATCGCCGGCATCGGCGTGGGCGAGGCCACGCTGCCGACGCTGCGCGGCATGATGCAGGCGCTGGGCCTGCCCGAGGCCGCCCTGTTCGGCGCGGCCGATGCGACGCTGAACAACGGCGTGCGCTTTCACGGCTGGCGCAGCGGCGGCAGCGCGGCCGACGACAGTTACGACCACCCCTTCGACGCGCCCCCGCCCTTCGGCGGCTTCGCGACGACGGCCCACTGGCTGAACCTGATGCAGCGCGGCCTGACCCAACAGCCCATGGCCCAGGCCTGCACGGTGCAGACGACGCTGTTCGACGGCCACCAGTCACCGAAGCTGATGGACTCGCCCGACTACCAGGCGCCGGTCAACTATGGCTACCACCTGGATGCCGCCAAGCTGGCCATGCTGCTGCAGCAGACCGCGCTGCGGCGCGGCGTGCGCCATGTGCAGGGCGAGGTGGCCCAGGTGCAGCGCGGCGCAGCCGGCATCGAGGCGGTCGAACTGGCCGACGGCCGGCGCTTTGCCGCCAGCTTCTTCGTCGACTGCAGCGGGGCAGATTCACTGCTGCTGCAGCGGGCCCTGGGCGTGCCCTGGGTGTCCTATGCCGACTGGCTGCCCTGCGACCGCAGCATCGCCGTGCCGGTGGCCTATGCGCGGGACGACACCGCGCTGCGCAGCCACACCGCCATCACGGCCCAGGACGCCGGCTGGAGCTGGGAGATCGACCTGCAAAGCCGCCGCGGCACGGGCTATGTCTATGCGTCGCGCTTTTGCAGCGACGACGAGGCCCTGCAGCGGCTGCAACAGCTCAATGCCGGGCACCGCGCGCTGGCCGCGCCTCATTTCACGACGCTGCGGGCCGGCCATGCCGCGCGGATCTGGGAGCAGAACTGCCTGGCCCTGGGTGCGGCGGGCGGCTTCGTCGAGCCGCTGGAGTCCACCAGCCTCTACCTGGTCGAATGGGCGCTGCAGATGTTCGTCGACCATGTCGCGCCCTCGGGCAACAGCGCGGTTTGCCGCGACCGGCTGAACCGCCTGGCGGGCGACTTCCACGAGGAGCTGCGCGACTTCATCGTCGCCCACTACACACTCTCGCAACGGCGTGACACGCCGTTCTGGCGTACCTGCACCGACGCAGCGGCCCTGCCGCCGCGCCTCGTCGAGTTGCTGGCCCTGTGGGATGCCAAGGTGCCGACGGCCACCGATCTGGACAGTCGCCTGTCGCCCTTCGGCCCGTCCAACTGGTCCTATGTGCTGGCCGGCCTGCACCGCCTGCCCAGCCAGGGCATCGGCCTGGCCGCCCACATCTCCGCGGAGGTCAGCCAGCAGGCCCTGGCCCATGTGCGTGACGTCCGCCGCGCGGCATCGGAGCAGTCACCGACGATGCGGGACTATCTGCGCAGCCAGCAGGGGATGGCCCCGCAGGTAACAGCTCACTGAAGCGAGTCAGGTCGCGGCGAGTGCCGCTTCAATGTCGCCCCGCATCTTTTCAGGCGGGTCATTTGGCGCATAGCGCTTGATGACCTGGCCGTCGCGGCCGATCAGGAACTTGGTGAAGTTCCACTTGATGGCCTCGGTGCCCAGGAAGCCCGGCTTCTCGCTCTTCAGGAACTTCCACAGCGGGTGGGCCTCGCCGCCATTGACCTTGGTCTTGGCCATCATCGGGAAGCT
This sequence comes from Roseateles sp. P5_D6, assembly GCF_054049415.1. Taxonomy (NCBI): domain Bacteria; kingdom Pseudomonadati; phylum Pseudomonadota; class Betaproteobacteria; order Burkholderiales; family Sphaerotilaceae; genus Roseateles; species Roseateles sp. P5_D6. Next base: position 107,952 of record NZ_JBFUMK010000004.1, read on the forward strand.
GACGCCGTAGTTCAGCTCGCAAAAAGACGCGATCTGGTCGTTGCTGCCGGGGTCCTGGCCGCCGAACTCGTTGCTCGGGAAGCCGATGACGACCAGCCCCCTGGGGCCGTAATCCTCCCAAAGCTGCTCCAGGCCCTTGAACTGCGGCGTGAAACCGCATTCGCTGGCCGTGTTGACGATGAGCAGGACCTTGCCGCGCTGCGAGGCCAGGTCGGCCGGCTCGCCGCGGATGGAAACGGCCTGGAAGTCGAAGACGCTCTCGCTCATGGGCTTCCTCCCTAGAAAGGCCGTCCATACTAACCCCAGGCAGGCCCGAGGGTTTGTAGCATGGCGCCGCCCGCGCGGCTGGCCGTCCAATCGCGCGAACTTGGCGCCCCGTCCTCCGGGACAGGCTCACGTCAGCAACTTCGGAAACCACCCCATTCATGGATCACCTGGCTTGCTACACCCCGGCCGACCTGGCCGGACGCACCCCGCCCGACTTCAGCACCTTCCGCTGGAAGCTGCTGGCCCAGGGTGACTCGTGGTTCTCGAATGCGCGCGCCAAGCTCAACGCCCACGCCAACCTGCTGCAGGAGCTGGTCTTCAAGTCCAACACGGCCGCGGTCAATTGCGCCGGCACCGGCAATGCGCTGTCGCACATGGTGGACCTCGAGTCCAGCCCCGACTTCGTGCGCCTGCTGACCGGCCCCGACGCGCCGACCTGGGACGGCATCCTGCTGTCCGTCGGTGGCAATGACCTGATCGCCGCGGCACGCACGCCGGCCCAGAACTGGAATGGCGAGCCCATCCCCCTGGAGCTGCGCCTGCTGCGCCGCCAGACCGAATGGGGGCCGCCTTCGGCCGGCGTCGCGCGCTATTTCTCCGAGCCCGGCTGGGCGACCTATTCCGACTACCTGCGTGCCAACGTCAAGCACCTGCTGTCCTTGCGCGACCAGGGCCCGTCCACGGGCAAGCCGGTCTTCATGCATTGCTACGCCGTGCCCATGCCGCGCCCGGCGGCCGCCGAGGGCGGCGATGACCTGGGCGCGGGCGGCCCCTGGCTTTACCCGGCGCTGAAGGCCTATGGCGTGCCCGCCGCCGATTGGGCTGCCGTCAGCCGGCTGATGGTCTTCCATCTGGCCCAGCTGCTGAAGAGCATGGCCGCAGACAAGGAAGCCTTCCGCGGCCTCTTCATCTTTGATTCGACCGCCGTGCCGCTGGCACTGGCCGCGCCGGGCTCCACCGGCATCAGCGGCGACTGGCACAACGAGATCCACCTCAACCACAGCGGCTGCTTCAAGATCGCACGTGCCTGGAGCGAGCACATCGAGATGGTGCTGGAAGGCAAGCACCTGATCCCGGTTCCCACCGGCCGCAAGGGCCGCGGCAGCAGCGCCAGCAGCTGACCGTCCCGTCTTTCTGGCAGGTCTGCCAGGTCTGCCGGGGCCGGATTACCGGTCCTGCGGCAGGTGATCCGTGCGGGCCAAGTCGAGCAGATGCTCGACCTCTTCCTTGTGCACGACCAGGTTGCGCTGGTGCCAGCGCCGGATCCACCACATGGCACCGGCCACGACGACGCCGAAGATCGTGATCGCGCCGAAGGCCGACAGGCCGAAGCGGGTCATCGCCGTGTAGAAGGCGCCCAGGCCCAGGATGCAGGCTTGCTCGTTGAAGTTCTGCACCGCGATGCTGCGGCCGGCCCCCATCAGGTTGTGGCCGCGGTGCTGCAGCAGCGCGTTCATCGGCACGACGAGGTAGCCGCCGATGCCGCCCAGCAGGATCAGGAAGGGCGCGGCCACCCACACGTTGTGGATGAGGTTCATGAAGATGACCAGCAGCCCCATCGCGATGCCCAGCGGGATGACGGAGGTGGCGCGGTCCAGCCGGCAATACAGCGATGCGACGACGGCACCAACCGCCGTGCCAATGGCGACGACGCCCACCAGCGAGGACGCCTGCGTCGTGCCGTAGCCCAGGGCGGCCGCGGCCCAGGCCAGCACGATGTAGCGCAGATTGCCGCTGACACCCCAGAACAGCGTCGTCGTCGCCAGCGAGATCTGCCCGAGCTTGTCCTGCCAGAGCCTGCTGTTGCAGGACGAGAAGTCGCGCACCAGGCCCAGGAAGCTGTGCGCATAGGGCTGCAGCGGCGCCGAGGTGCGCGGGATGCGCAGATTGAACAGTGCCGCCAGCACATACAGGCCCACCAGGCTGGCGATCGCCGCCTCGGGTGCGGAGTCGATGCCGGTCTCCATCATCGGCATGTCGATCAGCAGCAGCAGGTGCGAGACGCGGTCACCGATCAACTGACCACCGAGCAGCACGCCCAGGATGATGGACGTGATGGTCAGGCCCTCGATCCAGCCATTGGCCTTGACGAGCTGGGACGGTGGCAGCAGTTCGGTCAGGATGCCGTACTTGGCCGGCGAATAGGCGGCCGCGCCCAGGCCGACGATGGCATACGCCGCCAGTGGGTGGGCGCCGAACAGCATCATCAGGCAGCCCACCACCTTGATGCTGTTCGAGAAGAACATCACCTTGCCCTTGGGCACGGCGTCGGCAAAGGCTCCGACGAAGGGCGCCAGCACGACGTAGAACAGGGCGAACATCGGCACCAGCGCGGCGCGCTGCCACTCGGCGGCGCCGGAGGAACGCAACAGCTCGACGGCCGCGACGAACAGTGCGTTATCAGCCAGCGAGCTGAAGAACTGCGCCGTCATGATGGTGTAAAAGCCGCGTTTCATCGGTCGGAGCGCAATCCTGAACTGTCTTCTGCTTGTAGGCCGGTAAAACGGGAGCGGCGCGGGTTTATAGCACGCCCCTAGTTCGGCAGCGGCGCCCCAAACCCGGGCGCAAAATCCGGCCATGCCTCGCCCGATTGAAGCCCTGATTCATACCGAAGCGCTCGCTCACAACCTGGGTCGCGCGCGCGCTCAAGCCCCCAACGCCCGAGTCTGGGCCGTCGTCAAGGCCAATGCCTATGGTCACGGCATCGAACGCGCCTTTGAGGGCCTGCGCGCCGCCGACGGTTTCGCGCTGCTGGACTTGGCCGAGGCCGAACGGTTGCGCGCCCTGGACTGGCGGGGCCCCATCCTGCTGCTGGAAGGCGTGTTCGAGCCGCGCGACCTGGAGCTGTGCTCGCGCCTGAAGCTGTGGCATGCCGTGCACTGCGAGCAGCAGATTGACTGGCTGGCCATGCACAAGACGCACGAGCCACACCGCGTCTTCCTCAAATTGAACTCCGGCATGAACCGTCTGGGCTTCACGCCAGCCGCGTTTCGCGCCGCCTACGCGCGGCTGGAGGCCCTGCCCCAGGTCGACGAGATCGGGTTGATGACTCACTTTTCCGATGCAGACAGCCTCCGGCAAGGTATCGACGGCATCGCCCACCAGTTGGCCGCCTTCGAGGCCGTGACCGAGGGCCTGGCCGGCGAGCGCAGCATCGCCAACAGCGCGGCCACGCTGCGCCATCCGGCGCGCACGGCCCAGGACTGGGTGCGCGCCGGCATCATGAGCTATGGCGGCGTGCCCGATTTCCCCGAGCACGACGCCGCTCACTGGGACCTGCGGCCGGCGATGACGCTGCGCTCCAAGATCATTGGCGTGCAGCAGCTGCAGCCCGGCGACACCATTGGCTACGGCAGCGCCTACACCGCCGAGCGGGTCACGCGCGCCGGTATCGTCGCCTGCGGCTATGCCGACGGCTACCCGCGCCATGCGCCCACCGGTACGCCCGTCCTGGTGGACGGCAAGCGCACGCGCACGCTGGGCCGGGTGTCGATGGACATGCTGGCGGTGGACCTGTCCGAGCTGCCTGCCAGCGGCTTTGGCAGCGAGGTGACGCTGTGGGGCGAAGGCCCACACGGCAGTCGCCTGCCCATCGATGAAGTCGCGCAGTCAGCCGGCACCATCGGCTACGAGCTGATGTGCGCCGTCGCGCCGCGCGTGCCAATTCGAAATGCCTGACATCCACTGGACCCCGCGCCCGGACGAACTCGAGTTCGACGCCATCCGCGCCAGCGGCCCCGGCGGCCAGAACGTCAACAAGGTTTCGAACGCGGTCCATCTGCGCTTCGACATCCACACCTCCAGCCTGCCCGAGGCCGTCAAGGCGCGGCTGCTGAACTGGGCCGACCAGCGCATCACCTCGGAGGGCGTCGTCGTCATCAAGGCCCAGGACTCGCGCAGCCTGGAACGCAACCGGGCGGACGCCGTCGCGCGGTTGATCGAGCTGGTGCAGGCCGCCGCGCACGTGCCCAAGGCGCGCCGCGCGACCAAGCCGACCTATGGTTCCAAGCAGCGCCGGCTGGAAGGCAAGGCCAAGCGCAGCGACATCAAGGCCGGGCGGCGCAGCAAGGACTACTGAAGCGGGGACTTCATGCCCAGCTGGTCGAACAGGAAGGCGTAGATGTCCGCCATTTGGTTCACGCGGATGGACAGCGAGCTGCCCATGCCATGGCCGGCGTGGGCGTTGATGCTCAGCAGCACCGGCCGGCCGGAGCCGGTTGCCGCCTGCAGGCGCGCAACCATCTTGCGCGAGTGCATCGGGTTGACGCGCCCGTCCGTCTCGCCGGTGGCCATGAAGATGGCCGGGTACTTCGCACCGTCCTGCACGTGGTGATAGGGCGAGTAGGCGTACAACGCCTGGAACTGCTCCGGGTTCTTCACCGTGCCGAATTCGGTGACGTTGAAGGCGCCGTTCGGGTCCAGTTCCACGCGCAGCATGTCGTAGATGCCCACTGTCGAGACGACGGCGCGGAACAGCTCGGGATGCTGCGTGAACACCGCCCCCATCAGCAGCCCGCCGTTGCTGCCGCCTATGGATCCCATGCGGGCCTTGGAGGTGTAGCCCTTGTCGACCAGGTATTGGGCCGAGGCGGCGAAGTCGTCAAAAACGTTCTGCTTGTTCGTCAATGCGCCCTGGGTATGCCAGGTTTCGCCGAACTCACCGCCGCCGCGCAGGTTGGCGATGACGTAGACGCCGCCCGCGTCCAGCCACAGCCTTGTCGCCGCGCCCAGGAAGCGCGGCACCAGGCTGACGTTGTAGCCACCATAGCCGGTGAACAGCAACGGTGCGCTGCCATCGAGCTTGAGGCCCTTCCTGCGCACGATGTTGAGCGGGACGCGCGTGCCATCCTTGCTTGTTGCGAACTCGCGCACGACCTCCACGTCGCCGAAGGACACCGGGCTGGTCTGGCGCAGCGCCGTGGGTCGGCTCCTGCCGCTGTCGGCATCGATGCGCATGAACTGCGGCGGCTCGAGATAGGTTTTCACCGCGACGAGCAGGCTGCCGTCGTCCATCACGGCCATCTCGTCCACGGTCGCCACCTCGGGCAGCTGCAGCTGGCCGCGAGGCTTGCCGTCCAGGCCGTAGATGGCCACGCGCGACGGCCCGCCGACGATCTCACGCAGGTAGATGGCGTTCCTGGTGAGGGTGATGTTGCCCGCGCCGAACTCGCCGCCGGGCTCCAGCGCCGCATCGGACTCGGGCACGATGGTCTGCGCATGGGCCAGCGTCAGGTCATCGAGCGCCAGCTTGAGCAGCTTGCCGCGCGGCGCGCCCTGCCGGGAGATGAGATAGAGCCCGTCAGGTCCCAGGGCTGCGGCGACGACCTTGTCCTCGAAGCGTGTGACCTGGCGGACGCCTCCATCCCTGGCGATCAGGTAGTGGGCGAACTCGCCGCCGTCGCCATTGGCGACCGAGGCGATGACGCCAGGCGCGCCGGGCCGGGCGTCCAGTGCGATTTCGGCGACGCGCGGGAAGTCCTTGCCCAGCACATAGACGTCCTTTGCCGGATCGTCGCCGACGCGGTGGTAGTAGATCTGCTGGTAGAAGTGCTGGCGCTCGGCCGGTTCCTTGGCGCCGGGGTAGCGCGTGTACCAGAAGCCGGAGCCATCCTCGCGCCAGGCCAGGCTGCCGCCGCCGGTGGGGTATTGCACGTTGAGAATGACCTTGTCGACATCCTTGCCCGTGGCCACGTCGACGATGTGCAGCGAGCCGTCCTCGCTGCCGTTCTCCGACATCGACACCGCCACCAGCTTGCCCGTCGGCGAAGGCACATACCAGTCGATGGCCGTCGTGCCCTTGGGGTTGAGCGTGTTCGGGTCCAGCACCACGCGGGCCTTGGCGGGGTCGGCGTCCTGGCCCAGCACGGCCAGCATGGGCTGCTGCCTGGGCGGCTGGTTGTACAGCGCGAACAGCTGGCCCGGCGTGGCGTGCAGGTCGTAATAGGCGCTGGAGCTGGCCGTGGCCTGCTTCATCAGCCAGTCGAACATCGGCTGGCGCGCCGGCAGCTTGCCGAAATAGGCGCGCGTGCGCTTGTCTTGCGCCGCGCTCCACTGCTTCACCTTGGGATCGCTGGCTTTCTCCAGCCAGCGGTAGGGGTCCCTGACGCTGACGTCGCCGTAGCGGTCGGTGACCGGCTTCACCGGCGTCGGCGGCGCGCCCGGGTCGGCGGCATGGGCCAGCAGCGCGGCACCCGCGAGGGCAAAAGCGCCGCACAGGCGCGTCAGAGCGAATTGCCAGGCCATCTGTTCTCCCCGTGAAGAGCGCGCCAGCGTAACGCCCTTGCCGAGTGGTGGGGAACGGCTGGTTGTTACGCGGTGCGAGCGCGGCGACTGAACAGCATGGGCAGCGCGATCAGATACAGCACCGCGGCGATCACCCAGACGCAGCCAGGCCAGGCGCCCTGCGTCGCCGCAAAGCCGGCCGTGACCACCAGCGGCCCGCCGATGCCGATCAGGCTGGTCAGGCTGGCCAGCGTGCCCTGCAACCCGCCCTGGCGCTGCTCGTCCACCTGCCGCGCCAGCATGGCCTGCAGCGCCGGCAGGGCCAGCCCGCCGATGGCGAACAGCGGCAGCAGCGCAAACGGCATCCAGCCCGCCACCGCCACACCCATGCCGACAAAGCCCAGGCCGTCGGCCGCCATGCCGGCCAGCAGCGCGCGCTTCTCGCCGAGCCTGGCCACCATCGGCCCGGTGACAAAGGCCTGCGAGATGGYATGCAGGCCGCCATAGCAGGCCAGCGACAGGCCCGCCACCCAGGCAGTCCAGCCGTAGCGGTCCTGGCCGTACAGGATCCACAGCGCCGCCGGCACCTGCGACACCAGCGCGACGACGGCAAAGACCCCCACCAGCGGCAGCAAGGGCCGCTTGCCCTCCAGGCGATGCAGTGCCGAGAAGGCGTTGAACTTGCTGGCGTCCAGCCGGGCCGTGCGGTTCAGGTTGGATTCGGGCAGGGCGAACCAGGCCATCCCCAGGTTCAAGGCATTCATGACGGCCGCGGCGACGAAGGGCGCTCGCAGCGACCACTCACCCAGGGCACCACCGATCAGCGGCCCGACGACAAAGCCCAGGCCCATGGCCGCGCCCATCTGGCCATAGCGCCTGGCGCGGTCGGCCTCGGGCGTCACATCGGTGATGTAGGCCGTGCCCACGGCCATGCTGGCGCCGGTGATGCCGGACAGCACCCGCCCGACGTAGAGCCAGGCCAGGTTGGGCGCCAACGCCATCAGCACATAGTCCGCCGCGGCCCCGGCCAGCGAGGCCAGCAACACCGGCCGGCGGCCGAAACGGTCGCTCAGCGCACCCAGCACCGGGGAAAACAGGAACTGCATCGCCGCGTAGACGGCCAGCAGGGCGCCGTAGTGGTGGGTCGTGGCCTCGGCGCCGGCCAGCTCGCGCAGCAGGCCGGGCAGGATGGGGAACACCAGGCTCATGCCCACGGCGTCCAGCAGCAGCGTCATCAGGATGACGGTCAAGGCTCGATTCACGTCGGTCTCTCTATCGTTGATAGGGAACATTCTGCCGCAGCTTCTCTATCATTGCTAGAGATGAATGCCACCGAACGTTCCAGTCGACTCAACCGCGACGATGTGCTGCGTGCCGCCCTCTACCTGCTCAACGAGGTCGGCATCGACGCGCTGAGCACCCGCAAGCTGGCCGAGCGCCTGGGCGTGCAGTCGCCGACGCTGTACTGGCACTTCAAGAGCAAGGCGGCGCTGCTGGACGCGATGTCCGAGGCCGTCGTGCTGGAGAACCACGCCCAGGCGGAGCCAACTCTCGGCCAGCACTGGCAGGACTGGCTGATGGCCAACGGCCACAGCTTTCGCCGCGCGCTGCTGGCCTACCGCGACGGCGCGCGCCTGCATGCCGGCACACGGCCGAGCCCCTTGCACTTCGATTCCATCGAGGCCCGCCTGCGCCTGCTGTGCGATGCCGGCTTCGAGCCGGGGCAGGCCACCCGACTGATGATGTCGGTGGGGCGCTTCGTCGTCGGCTGGGTGCTGGAGGAGCAGTCCGCGCAAGCGCCCGATGCGCCGCCCTCGTCGATGCTGAGCGGGCCCGACGCGGTGCAATACCCGCTGCTGGCCGCCGGCTGGGCGCAGACGCTGGGCGGCGACCCCGACACGATGTTCGACCGCGCCTTGCGCCTGCTGATCGACGGCGCACAGGCGCAGCTGAAGGGCTAGCGCCGGCGGTCGAACGCCATGCGCGCCGATGCTACGGCGGGGTAGTGCCGTTCGGCCCAGCGGTCCACCACCACCAGCGCCTCACTCAGGGACCGGCCCAGTTCGGTCAACTGGTAGTCGACGTGCGGCGGCACGGTCTGATGGTCGGTGCGCTGCACCAGGCCGTGGCGCTCCAGTTCGCGCAACGTCTGCGTCAGCATCTTCTGCGAGATGCCGCCCACCTGGCGCAGCAGCTCGTTGTTGCGCAGCGGCTGCCGGGCCAGCAGCGGCACGATCAGCAGCGCCCATTTGCTGCCCACCACCTCCAGTGCGGCACGCGAGGGGCAGCTGGCGCTGAGCACATTGCCGGTTGAGGTGTCGGCCATCGTCTGGATTTCCCTGGTTACCAAAAGGTGCGTACTTCCGATTCTGTGCCTGGCCTCCCACAGTGAGCCCATTGCAACTTGGAGAGACCCCATGGCTTGGTTTCTGTTGGTAAGTGCCGGTCTGGTCGAGATCGCCATGGCCGCGGCGTTGAAGGCGTCCGACGGCTGGCGCCGGCCGCTGCCAGGCGCGGCCGGCGTGCTCGCCGCGCTGCTGTCCATCGTGCTGCTGACGCAGTCGCTCAAAAGCCTGCCGACCGGCACGGCCTATGCAGTCTGGACCGGCATCGGCGCCGTTGGCGTGGCGCTGCTGGGCGTCTGGGTGCACGGCGACAGCGCCTCGCCCGCACGGCTGGGCTGCATGGCCCTCATCGTGGCCGGCATCGCCGGCCTGCGCTGGCTGGAGGGCTGAAGATGAGCCGGCTGCTGCACATCCAGGGCTCGCCGAATCCGGCCTCCACATCGCGCGAGATCGCCGAGGCCTTCGTCGCCCGCTACCGCGCCGTCCGCGCCGACGCCCAGGTCGAAGTGGCCGACGTCTGGCAGCTCGCGCTGCCCGAATTCGACGCCGACATGATCGCGGCCAAGTTCGCCGTGCTGCGCAGCCAGCAGGCGACCCACGACCAGCGCCGCCACTGGGCGCGCGCCGTCGCGCTGGCCGAAGCCTTCAACCGGGCCGACCACTACGTCATCAACCTGCCGATGTGGAACCTGGGCCTGCCCTACCGCCTCAAGCACTACATCGACGTGGTCACGCTGCCAGGCCAGAACTGGGCCTGGCAGCGTGACACCGGCTACCGGCCGTTGCTGTCGGGCAAGCGCGCCGTGCTGGTCTACAGCAGCGCGAGCGACTATGGCAGCGAGGGCCGCTCGGCCCAGGGTCACCTGGACACGCAAAAGGCCGCGATGCGCGCCTGGCTCGGCTTCCTGGGCATCAAGGTGGCGCAGGAGATCGTCATCGCACCCACGCTGACCGACCCCACCTCGCTGGCCGCGCTGAAGCAGGTCCGGCGGGCCCAGGCCGAAGCGGCGGCCGAGCGCATTTAGCGCTGCGGCCGCGTCGCGACGAACAGGCTGGCCAGGCACAGCACCATGCCGCCGATGGCTAGCGGCGTCGCCTGCCAGCCCTCCAGCACGGCCGACACGATCAGCGCGATGACGGGCACCAGCACGCCGATGAGCGCCGCCTGAGCGGGGCCGCGGCGCTCGGCGAGCTTGTAGTACAGCGTGAAGGCGATGACCGAGCCAAAGGCGGCCAGGTAGACGAGGCTGCCGACATAGGTCCAGGCGCCGTCGAAGGGCAGGCCGTGGCCCAGCGCCAGCGACATCCCCAGCAGGAAGGCCGCGCCATAGCCCATGCTCCAGGCCAGCACCGGCACCAGCGGCAGGCCGCGGCGCGTCAACACCAAGGTGAAGAAGCCACCGATGACCGCCACCACGACGGCGAAGAAGCTCAGGCCCAGCCCCAGGGCCGCATTCGGCCGCGCGCCGGTAGACGCGAGTTCGGGCCAGAAGATCAGCGCCACGCCCAGCACCGCGCCGCTGGACGCGACGAGGAAGCGCCGGCTCACCGGCTGGCGCCACAGCAGCCAGGCGACGAGTGCATTCATGAACACCATCAGGCAGAACAGCACCGCGACGAGGCCGCTGGGGACAAAGCGCTCAGCCTCGTAGATGGACCAGTAGTTGCCGGCGTACTGGATGACGCCGGTGCCCAGCATGTAGCCGTGGGCATAACGCGGCAGCTTCAGCGACGTGCCCTGCCAGCGCGCCAGCCCGGCGAGCATCAGCGCCGACAGCGCGAAGCGCCAGCCCACCGACGTCAGCGCCGGCACAGTCGACGCGAGCTGGTACAGGATGACGTGCCAGGTGCTGGCCCAGATCGCGACCGGGGCCAGGAAGAGGAACCAGGTGGGCAGGCGGCCGGGCTTGTCTCCCGCCGCCATCAGGCCGCGCGCTTGAAGGTCGCCAGCAGCGCACCGGCCGCGACGAACAGCGAGCCGAAGACGCGGTTCAGCACCTTGATGTGGTGCTCGCTCTTCAGCGCCGCCAGCACCCGCGCGGCCAGCACGGTGTAGCCGGCCATGACGACCAGGTCGGTGAAGGCCAGCGTGCAGCCGATGACGAGGTATTGCGGCGCCAACGCGGCATGCAGGTCGAGGAACTGCGGCACGACGGCCAGCAGGAAGACCGTGCCCTTGGGGTTGACGGCATTGATGCCCCAGCCGCGCAGCACCAGCTGGCGGCGCGTGGCCAGCACGGCGCCGTCATCCGCCGCCACCATGGGCTTGGCCGGTGCACGCCATTGCTGCACACCCAGCCAGACCAGGTAGGCCACGCCAGCCCATTTGACGAGGGCAAAACCCAGCGACGAGGCCGCGATCAGCGCGCCCAGGCCGGCGCCGACGAGGACGACCTGGGTCAGGATGCCCAGGATGAGGCCGAAGGTCATGAAATAGCCGCGCCTGAAGCCATGCGACAGGCCGGCGCTCATCGCCGCGACAGCACCTGCGCCGGGGGACAGGCTGATCGCCCAGGATGCGGCAAAAAAGGCCAACCAGACCGAAAACTCCATGACCGGCTCCATCGAGAAACTGCAAGGCGCCGAGTGTCCCACGCCCCTGCTCAGTGGATGCCAGAGCTACTCGCTGCGCTCGGGCGGTCTGGCACCCAGGACATAACATGCCCCGATGCTCAGGGCCCTTTTCTCGCTGCCGCGCAGCGTCTGGCTGCTCGGCCTGATCAGCCTCGTCAACGACAGCGCCAGCGAGCTGGTCTACCCCCTCGTACCCTTGTATCTGAGCGGCGTGCTGATGGCCGGCCCGCGGGTGCTGGGCCTCATCGAGGGCCTGGCCGAGGCGCTGGCCAGCCTGCTCAAGCTCTGGGCCGGCGTCATGGTGGACCGCAGCGGGCGCAGCAAACCCTGGGTCATCGCCGGCTACGGCCTGGCCGGCATCGCACGGCCGCTGATCGCCTTCGTGACCGGCTGGCCCATGCTGCTAGCCCTGCGCCTGACCGACCGTATCGCCAAGGCCGTGCGTGCCGCGCCGCGCGACGCGCTGCTGGCTGCCAACATAGTGCCCGGCCAGCGCGGCCTGGCCTTCGGCCTGCACCGCGCCATGGACAACGCCGGCGCCGTCATCGGGCCGCTGCTGGCCTGGGCGCTGCTGCGTGCGGGCGTGCCGCTGGGCCAGGTTTTCCTGTGGGCCATCATTCCCGGCCTGCTCTGCCTGGGGCTGACGCTGGCGGTGCGGGAAGCCCCGCCACCGGCCACCGCGCCACCGCGCTTCAGCTGGACGCTGGCTGGCCTGCCCAAGCCGCTGCGGCGCTACCTCGTCGTCGTTGCGCTGTTCACGCTGGGCAACTCCAGCAACATGTTCCTGCTGCTGCGCGCCAAGGAGCTCGGCGTGGCCGAGGCCCAGGTGCCGTTGCTGTGGGCCGCGGTGTCAGGCGTCGCGGCGCTGTTCGCGGTGCCGCTGGGCGGGTTGTCGGACCGCGTCGGCCGCGTTCACCTGCTGGTGGCCGGCTATGCCGCCTATGCCGCCTTCTACATCGGCATGGCGGCGTGGGCCGCGCCGGGCTGGCGGCTGTACCTGCTGTTCGGCCTCTACGGCATCTTCATGGCCGCGACGGAGGGCGTCGAGCGCGCGCTGCTGGCCGACCTGGCGCCGGCCGAACAGCGCGGCACGGCCTTCGGCTGGCTCAACCTCGTCATGGGCGCCATGCTGCTGCCGGCCTCGCTGCTGTTCGGCTGGCTGTGGGAGGGCCTGTCGGCGACCGTCGCCTTCGGCTTCTCGGCCGGCTGCGCGCTGGCCGCGGCACTGCTGCTGACAGCCTGGGTGCGCCCCAGGGTCTGCTGACACGGCGGCAATGGGCCGCGAAGGCCGGCAGCCAGGGGCCAATCAAGGCGCAACGAGCCGCCCGCACTCATGTGCGGGCAAGCGGTGCAACGCCGAGTGGCCCCTGGCTGCCGGTCTTCCCGAAGGGTTGTGACCAGAAAGGCCGCGCGCGGCGTTGCAAATGCTCGCCGGGTGCCCAACCCGGCTCCGCTTTGCGCCTTGCTCGCGACCCTTCTGGTCACAACGCGGCCCATTGCCACCGTGTCAGCAGACCCTAAGACAATGCGCTGATGGCGACAAGCAAGAGCATCTACACCTGCACCGAATGCGGTGGCACCAACGCCAAATGGCTGGGCAAATGCCCGCACTGCGGCGCCTGGAACACGCTGACCGAGGGCATCGCCGAGCCCACCGGCGGCGTCAAGAACCGCTACCAGTCGCTGGCCAAGAGCCAGCCGGTGGCCACGCTCTCCGAGATCGAGGCCAGCGACTTCGAGCGCACGCCCACGGGCCAGGAAGAGCTGGACCGGGTGCTGGGCGGAGGCATCGTCGCCGGCGGCGTCGTGCTGATCGGCGGCGATCCGGGCATCGGCAAGTCGACGCTGCTGCTGCAGGCGGTTGAGTCGTTGTCGCAAACCGTGAAAGTCCTGTACGTGACCGGCGAGGAAAGCGGCGCCCAGGTCGCGATGCGCTCGCGGCGCCTGGGCCTGTCGGGCGCCAAGGTGCGCGTGCTGGCCGAGATCAGCCTGGAGCGGATCCTCGCCACCATCGACGTCGAGGAGCCCGACTTCTGCGTCATCGACTCCATCCAGACGCTCTACTCCGAGCAACTCTCGTCCGCGCCCGGTTCGGTCGCCCAGGTGCGCGAGTGCGCGGCCCAGCTCACACGCACGGCCAAGGCGCGCGGCTGTGCCATCGTGCTGGTGGGTCATGTGACCAAGGAAGGGGCCCTGGCCGGCCCGCGAGTCCTGGAGCACATCGTCGACACGGTGCTGTATTTCGAGGGCGACACGCACAGCAGCTTCCGCCTGGTGCGCGCCATCAAGAACCGCTTCGGCGCGGTCAACGAGATCGGCGTGTTCGCGATGACGGAGAAGGGGCTCAAGGGCGTCACCAACCCGAGCGCCATCTTCCTGTCCACCCACGCCGAGCCCGTGCCGGGCAGCTGCGTGCTCGTCACGCTGGAGGGCACGCGGCCGCTGCTGGTCGAGCTGCAGGCGCTGGTGGACAGCGGCGGCGTCAGCCCGCGGCGGTTGTCGGTGGGCCTGGACCGTGACCGCCTCGCGATGCTGCTGGCCGTGCTGCACCGGCATGCGGGCGTGGCCACCGGCGACCAGGACGTGTTCGTCAACGCGGTCGGCGGCGTGCGCATCAGCGAGCCGGCGGCCGACCTGGCCGTGCTGCTGGCCATCCAGAGTTCGCTGCGCGGCAAGGCCCTGCCGCGTGGCTTCATCGCCTTTGGCGAGGTCGGCCTGGCCGGCGAGGTTCGCCCCGCGCCGCGCGGCCAGGAGCGCCTCAAGGAGGCTGCCAAGCTGGGCTTCAGCGTCGCCGTCGTGCCCAAGGCGAATGCGCCCAAGAAGGCCATCGAGGGGCTGACCATCCATGCCGTCGAGCGGGTGGAGCAAGCCATCGAGGTCTTGCGCGGGCTCATTTGAAACTGAGACAACAGGTTTCCATGGTGCACGCCACGCCAAAGTCTGCTTAGGATCGGGGCCTCGCACCGGAGGACCCCGTTCATGTCAGATCCCGCCAATCTCAGGCAGCACGCCCGCACCGATTTCCTGGCCGCCCAGCACGATGCCGACTCCCTGCCCGGTTGGGTCTTCAAGCCGGTGCAGTTCAGCCAGGGGCCGGCCGGCCTGGTGCTGAACATGAGCGACGGCGGCCTGCAGGTGCTGACCAGCGCCGCGGAGCCGCTGACCGAGGACAAATACGAGGTCGTGCTGCTGCTGGGCCGCGCCGACGTGGACAGCGACGATGAGCAGGTGTCCTGGTTCAACGGCGTCGTCGAGCGCAAATGGTCGCGGCCCGTGCCACGCATGGGCATCCTGCACGGCATGTGCTTCACCGCGCGCAACTCGACGGCCGAACAGTTCCTGAACGGCCACAAGGACGCGCTGGAGTCTGGCCAGTGGGTGCGCTGCGTGCTGCTCAAAGTAACCAAGTAGGACGGATATGGAGCACTGCGGCCGCCTGCTCGACCACGTGCATCTGCGCGTGAGCGACCTGGCGGCCAGCCGGCGCTTCTACCGTGCGGCGCTGGACGCCATCGGGCGGCTCGAGGCCTTCGGCGAAGCAGAGGGCTGCTTCTACGCCGACGAGTTCTACGTCGACAAGGCCGATGGCCGCGTGTCACATGTGCATCTGGCCTTCCAGGCCCACAGCGAGGATGAGGTCCGGCGCTTCCATGCGATGACGCTGTCCGCCGGCGGCCGCGATCACGGCACCCCGGGGCCGCGCCATTACCACCCGGGCTATTACGCCGCCTTCGTGCTGGACCCCGACGGCAACAACATCGAGGCTGTCTACCATGGGCCGACGCAACGCTCGGCCGACAGCGTCGAGGTGACCCGCCTGCCGCTAGCGGCCTGACGGCGTGGCAGGATGTGCGCCATGAGCGCACTGCCCGAGCCCCCCTACTACGCCGTCATCTTCACCAGCCAGCGCACGCCCGTTGACGGCGGCTATGGCGACATGGCTGACCGCATGGCGGCCCTGGCTTCCGAGCAGCCGGGTTATCTGGGCGTGGAGAGCACCCGCGGCGAGGATGGCCTAGGCATCACGGTCTCCTACTGGCGCAGCCCCGAGGACATTGCCGCCTGGCGCCGCAACGCCGAGCACAAGATCGCGCGCGACACCGGCCGCAGCGATTGGTACCAGCACTACACGCTGCGCGTGGCCAAGGTCGAGCGCGCCTATGCCTGGCAACGCGACGATGGGCTGAAGGACCCGCAAGCATGAATCCGTGGATCGGTGTTGGCCTGGCGCTGGTGGCTCTCATTGGTGGCGGGGCGCTGCTCGGCTGGCAGGGCGTCATCTTCGCGACGACGGGCATCGTCTTCTGGCTGCTGTTGCAGATCTCGCGGCTGATGCGGGTCATGAAGGTGGCCGGCGCGGCCCCGCTGGGCTCGGTGGCCAATGCCGTCATGTTGAACAGCAAACTGCACGCCGGCATGAAGCTGGTGGACCTGATCGGCCTGGCCGGCAGCTTGGGGCAAAAGCAGGCGCCGGAGACCTTTGTCTGGCGCGACGCCGGCGGCGACGCCGTCGAAGTCAAGCTGGTGAAAGGCAAGCTCGTCGAGTGGCGGCTGATCCGCGCAGCCCAAGCTTCGTAAAATCGCCCGCTTTCACCCCGCACGCACTGGAGTAACGATGGTTCCCGCCCCCCTGCATGACCGCGACGGCAAGATCTGGATGGACGGCGAGCTCGTCGACTGGCGCGACGCCAAGATCCACGTGCTGACCCACACCCTGCATTACGGCTGCGGCGCCTTCGAGGGCGTGCGCGCCTATGACACGGTCAACGGCACCGCCATCTTCCGCCTGCAGGAGCACACCCAGCGCCTGTTCAACAGCGGCAAGATCCTGCGCATGAAGATCCCCTTCTCGGTGGAGCAGGTCAACGAGGCCCAGCGCGAGGTGGTCAAGGCCAACGGCCTGAAGAGCGCCTACATCCGCCCGCTGATCTGGATCGGCTCCGAGAAGCTGGGCGTCAGCCCCAAGGGCAACCAGGTGCACCTGATGGTGGCCGCCTGGAGCTGGGGCGCCTACCTCGGCGAGGAAGGCATGAAGCGCGGCATCCGCGTCAAGACCAGCTCCTACACACGCCACCACGTCAACATCACGATGACGCAGGCCAAGACGGTGTCCAACTACACCAACTCCATCCTGGCCAACATGGAAGCCACCGACGACGGCTACGACGAGGCGCTGCTGCTGGACGCCTCCGGCTTCGTGTCCGAAGGCGCCGGCGAAAACTTGTTCGTCATCAAGGGCGGCGTCGTCTACACGCCCGACCTGTCGGCCGGCGCGCTCAACGGCATCACCCGCAACACCATCTTCGCGATCTGCCAGGACCTGGGCCTCAAGCTGGTCGAGAAGCGCATCACCCGCGACGAGGTCTACATCTGCGACGAGGCCTTCTTCACCGGCACCGCCGCCGAAGTGACGCCCATCCGCGAGCTGGACCGCGTCGAGATCGGTTCGGGGTCGCGGGGTCCCATCACCGAAAAGATCCAGTCGGCCTTCTTCGACATCGTCAACGGCCGCAACCCCAAGTACGCCGAGTGGCTGACCGCGGTCTGAGAGCAAACAACATGAGCACCACCACCACCACGCCCGCCGCCACCGTCGAAGTGACGGCCAAGGACTGCAACGACAACGGCACGGTCTTCTGCCCCAACCCCAAGATGCCGCTGTGGAGCGCGCATCCCAAGGTCTTCATCGACCTGACCCATGGTGGCCAGGGCCAGTGCCCTTACTGCGGCACGGCCTACAAGCTAAAGGCCGGCGAGGTCCTCTCCAGCGGACACTGAAGTTCAACGCGCCAGCGCGGCGGCCCTGCGGCTGCCGCGCCGCTGGGTGTCCAGATCAGCTTCCAGAGCGCGTTCCGTCGCCGACAGCGGCTTCACCATCCCAAGAGCCAGCGCACCCTGGTCGAGGTTCTGACCCCAGGTCAGGCCGGCGCGCAATTGAACCGGAGCGGCCAGGCCGTCGGTGAAACCGGCGGGCAGCCAGGGCATGGTCTGGGACAGCACCAGCGCCACGCGCGACTTGATGGCGGCATCACCCACGCGGCCGCGCTGGCCCCAGGTCACGACCTGGTCTGCGCTCGCCCCGCTCAGGAATTGCGGCGTCACCGCGACATCGCGCAGCACGCCGTGGCGCAGCTGCATCAGCGCCTCCTCGGCCAGCATCGCCGCATCCTCGCGCGGCACGCTCTGGCCGCTGGGCCAGGAATAGCTGTAGTCGTCGGTGACGCGGTCGCTGCTGAAGAAACGCACGATGTCGGCCGGCTGGTAGGCGCGCTGCACCGCCGTGGACGCCACGCCGAAGAACTGCACGCGGCCCAGGTCGACCATCTCCTGTGAATAGAACGGCAGTTGCGTGCGCAGCTGTTCGGACGCAGTGTTGGCGGGAATGGCCTCGTAGACGCGCAAGCCGCTGTTGAGCAGCAGGTGCACGCGGGGCGGCAGGAAGTCGTTGGCGTGCGTCAGCTCGTGGTACAGCAGGCGGCCGAGTGCCGGAATCAACGCGGCGCTGTCGCGTGAGCCGCGCGCCAGCACGGACGGGCGCCCACCGGCCGACTGATTGCCCTGCACATAGCGCCACAGCATCGCGTAGGCGAGGTCTAGCCCATAGTCACTGCGCGGGTCGGGCGCTTCGCTGACGCTGTCGCGCTCGGCAGGCGTCTGCCAGAGGTAGTCGGCATCGAGATAGATGGCGCCGGTGGCGCTCCAGTAGAAGGCCGGCCGCACCCGGCCGCCGATGACGATGGCCGTGGTGGCGTTGAGCAAGCGGCGGAAGTCGCCATTCACGTCCTGCTCGCGCAGGAAGGCCTCGAAGCGCTGGCCCATCCAGTCGTTGGACACCAGCACGCGGGCCATCACCTGCTCCACGGTGGGCAGCTCGCCGCGCGTCTCGGTGCCGAGCAGCGGCAGGCGGCCCAGCGTGCAGAGCGTGGCATTGGTCAGGGCCGGCGTGTAGATGCAGTCGCGCAATTCGG
Source organism: Roseateles sp. P5_D6 (assembly GCF_054049415.1). Taxonomy (NCBI): domain Bacteria; kingdom Pseudomonadati; phylum Pseudomonadota; class Betaproteobacteria; order Burkholderiales; family Sphaerotilaceae; genus Roseateles; species Roseateles sp. P5_D6. The sequence continues at coordinate 126,328 of NZ_JBFUMK010000004.1, forward strand.
CCGCGTGTGCGCCGCCTGCCACATAGGGGTAGGCGCGCGAGGACAGGTTGCCAGCGCCGAAAAGCGGCGACGCCACGGCGGGCGGTGAGGCCTGCACGAGCAGGCTGAAATCCTGGCTGAGGCTGCGCCCATCGGCCAGCGTGGCCTCGGCGCGCAGGCGCAGCAGGCTGTCTTCGGCCACCGCAGGCGCGGTAAAGATGACGCGCCATTGGCTTGCATCGCCCAGGTTCACGTCCGGGCCGTCGACGCGGCTCCAGCGCACGCGCGCCAGCGGGTAGTCGGCCACGGCCAGCCCCTCGACCCAGGCGCGCAACGACGTCTGGCCGCCCGCCCACACCGACGGTTCGCCGCGGATCACCATCGGCGTCGCGTCGGGTGCCGTGGCGTTGAGCTCGGCTTGGCCGCTGTAGCTCGCCCCCTTGGCGTCGGTGAAGTCCACGCTGAACGTGAAGCGGCCCGCCGCAGCCGGTGCGACGCTGAGGGCCTGCGAACGCGCCGAACCGAGGGCCTGCGCGGCGCCATCGGTCTGGCGCCACTGCACCGTGTCCAGCCGCGAGCCGGGGCAGGCCAGCACCGCCAGCTCCTGGTTGTGCCCCGCACCGGCTGCGGTGGGCAGGGCCAGGCGCGCGACGGAGCCGCTCAGGCATTGGGCCCCGAGGGGGGGCACGGTGACCGGCCCGGGCGCTGGCGCGGCATCACCGCCACCGCCACCGCAGGCCACCAGCAACAGACAAAGGAACAGGGACGCAACGGCTTTCAGCGAAAACATCGGTTGGGATCAGGCAGCGGTTGGGGCGGGGTCAATGTAGCGCCGTCCGACTTCCTACAATCGCGCCATGCCCCGCTCCGCCGCCCAGACTGCCGCCCTGCTTGCCTCGCCCGACGACACCGAGGCCCAGTTCTACGAGGCGCTGCAGCACGCCGACCTGGATCACCTGATGGCCCTGTGGGCCGATGACGAGGAAGTGGCCTGCGTCCACCCGGGCGGCCCGCGCATCGTCGGCCTGCCTGCCATTCGCGCCGCCTTCGAAGCGGTGTTCCAGCGCGGCGCGGTCAGCGTCCACCCCGAGCGCGTGCGCCGACTGCACAGCGGCGATTGCGCCATCCACCATGTGCTGGAGCGCGTGCAGTTGCATGGCGAGGCCCAGCAGGCTTGGGTCATCGCGACCAATGTCTATCTGAAGACGGCGCTCGGCTGGCGCCTGGTGCTGCACCACGCCAGCCCCGGCAATGCGGGCGATGTCCAGGAGCTCGTCGCCGACGCCGGCACGCTTCACTAGGAGTCGGCGCATGCAGTACCGCGCCCCCCGCTGGCTGCCCGGCGGCCACGCCCAGACCATCTGGCCCGCCCTCTTCAGCCGCCAACACGACGGCCCGCCGCCGAACTGGACGCGCGAGCGCTGGGACACACCGGACGGCGACTTCATTGATGTCGACTTCCTGGCTGGTGGTGAGCCGCCCGCACGCGAGTACGCGTCCGGCCCCCCGGGGGGGCCAAGTCGGTCTTGGGAGCGGCCCGGCGACCGACTTGGGCGCCCGCCGGAGACGCCGCTGCTGGTGTTGTTCCACGGCCTGGAGGGCGACCGCACCAGCCACTCCAGCGTCGCCTTCGCCAGCGTCGCCCGCGCACGCGGTTGGGCCATGGCCCTGCCCCACTTCCGCGGCTGCTCGGGTGAACTGAACCGCGGCCCGCGCGCCTACCACTCGGGCGACTTCGAGGAGGTCGGCTGGATATTGCAGCGCCTGCGCGAGCGCCATGGCAGCAAGCTCCTCGTCGCGGGCGTGTCCCTGGGCGGCAATGCACTGATGCGCTGGGCGGAGGAAGCCGGCCACAGTGCGGCCCAGGTCGCCCAGGCGGTCTGCTCGATCTGCTCGCCCATCGACCTCGCCGCCGCTGGCGCGGCCATCGACCGCGGCTTCAACAGGCAGGTCTATGCGCGCCGCTTCCTGCGCACCATGATTCCCAAGGCCCTGCGCAAGCTGCAGCAGCATCCGGGCCTGTTCGATGGCGAGCGGCTCAAGCGCGCGTCGACCATCTACGAGTTCGACAACCTGTTCACCGCGCCGCTGCACGGCTTCAGGAACACCGAGGACTACTGGACCCGCGCGGCCGCCAAACCGCACCTGCACCGCATCCGCATCCCGGCCCTGGTGCTGAACGCCCGCAACGACCCTTTCGTGCCCGGGGGCAGCCTGCCACACGCCGCCGAGGTGGGTGCCCATGTGACACTCTGGCAGCCTGGCCACGGCGGCCATGTCGGCTTCCCCGCCGGCCGCCTGCCGGGCCATCTGCTGACCATGCCGGAGCAGGTCTGCGACTGGCTCTGGAAGCAACGCTGAAGGAGGTCTTGCATGGACCCCATCGTCGAAGCGGCCCTCAAGAAGTGGCCCAACGTCCCGCACTGCTACGGCTGGCTGGCGCTGGACGCCCGTGGTGATTGGTATATGCGCGACGAACGCATCCAGCACGCCGGCCCCTTCCCCGAGGTCAAAGGCAGCCGCATCAACCACGACAAGCTGCGTGCCTTCATCGAGCGCAACTACGCGGCCGACGCGGCTGGCTGCTGGTTCTTCCAGAACGGGCCGCAGCGGGTCTATGTGGAGCTGGAGTCGACGCCCTGGGTTTGGCGCCTGCAGCCTGATGGCCGCGTGCTGAGCCACACCGGCATCGAAGCCGCCGTGGAGTCCAGCTGGCTGGACGAAGCCGGGCGGCTCTACCTGCTCACCAACCTCGGCCTGGGCCTGGTGCACACGGCCGACATGGGCCTGGCGGCCGACGCCGTCGAGCAGGGGCGCTGGACGCCACAGCAGTTCCTGTCGGGTGAGCTGCCGGAGCGCTTCGGCTTCGTGCGCCGCCCTGGCGCCTGAGCCAGAAACGACGAGGGCTGCCGAAGCAGCCCTTGGCGGGATTCAAGCCGAAGCTTTACTGCGCGGCCGAAGCAGCCGGCGCGGCCATCTTGGGCTCGTCGAACTTGGCGCCACCCTGGTTGGCCATGTAGACGACGGCACGGGAGACTTCGAAGTCGCTGAAGTCGCCGCCGCCCTGCGGGCCCATATTGCCCTTGCCCTTGAGCGCCGAATGCACCAGCGTGTCGAAGCCACTCTTGATGCGCGGGCCCCAGGCCGACGCGTCGCCCAGCTTGGGTGCGCCGGCGGCGCCGGTGGCGTGGCAGGCCGAGCACTGGGCCTGGAAGACCTGCTCGCCCGTCTTCATGGTGGCGGCGTCGTTGACGTCCTTGACCTCGACGTGCGCGACCGGCGCAATGCGCGCTGCAATGGCCTGGGCCTCGAAGGCAGCCGTGCCGGCCGCCGGCTTGGTGTCGGTGGTGACGTAATTGGCCAGCAGGATGATGACGATGACCGGCACCACGAAGGCGAACAGCACGGCCCAGGCGAGCTGCTTGGGGGTCTTGATCGGCCCGGTGTGGGCGTCGTCGTGGTCGTGATCGTGGCTGGCGCTCATGAATTCCTCTTGTCGATCTTCGTCGGTCGGGTCTCGCTTCATGCCGGGCTGGGTGCGCGACACGAAAAACCGCCGAATTATAGGCAGGCCCCGACACTGCCCCGGGGCCCTGGTACCCCGCTGCTAGAATGCACGGCTTCGCGCCCGTAGCTCAATGGATAGAGTACTGCCCTCCGAAGGCAGGGGTTGTTGGTTCGATCCCAACCGGGCGCACCAAAAGTCTCAAGCACCTTGCAGTAATGCCAGGTGCTTTTTTGTTGGGCGCCGAATGGGGAGGTGCCTCAGAGCTTCAAATGCCCATGCACGCCCTCGTCCACGCGCTGGGCCGTGATGGCGCCGAACAGCATCTTGAGGCCGGCGATGGCGCTGCCGTGGCGGTTGTCCCAGTATTCGCCGCTGAGCGCGTCGACGCGCAGTAAGCAGATGCGGGGATCGTCCTCGCCTTGCGTGAACCAGGCCCGCAGCTTGGGGCTCCAGAGCCGGTGGATGGTGGCCTTGTCAGTCACCTGCTCGACGCTGCCGTCCAGCTTCAGGTGGCCGCCGTTGTCCCCCTCCTTGAAGAACAGCGTGACGCGCGGATCGCGGTCGAGTTCGATGTTCTTCAGGCTGTCGATCTCGCTGAAGAACCACAGGGCGCCGCTGTCGTCGACCTCGATGACGGTCATCGGTCGGGCATGCAGTTGCCGCGTGCCCATGCCGAGGGTGCAGAAGAAGCAGCTGTTGCCGGCCTTGACGAGATCGGTGATCTTCTTCGCGGCGGCCGGGCCACTGAGGTCTTCTTCGGTGCTCACGTCATTGTCCGATGGATAGCTGCGGCTGTCGTCGTCGTGCATGTCGGCTCCTTGGCATTGACTGATCCTGCAGCCTAGACAGCAGGAGGCTGGCGGGTTGTCGGCCGGCGCCACGCGCCGCTGTCGGAAGCTGCCGGCCGCCGGTTCTCCTACAGCAGCTTCGTCCTCGGCTGACGCTGTCGGCATGTACCGCCGCCTAGATTGGGCGTTAGTCCGGTGGTGCCGTTGCGCATGCCGGCTTCAGCCGTCCGCCTCAACCCGTCAAGGAGCCCCCATGCGCACCGCCCAGAAATTCATGAGCGTCACCCTGATGCTTGCCAGTGCCGCCTTTGCCGGCCAGGCCCACGCCCGCTCGGACAAGTCCTTCATGAAGGAGGCAGCTCACGCCGGCGCGGCCGAGATCGAGGCCAGCAAGCTCGCACAGTCCAAGGCCAAGAATGCCGATGTGAAGTCCTTCGCCGATTCGATGATCACCGACCACACCAAGGTGGCCGATGAGCTCAAGGCCCTGGCTGCCAGCAAGAACGTCACGCTGCCCGACGGCCCTTCCGTCAAGCAGAAGGCCGAGATCAAGCTCATCGATGCCGGCGACAACGACAAGTTCGACGAACGCTACGCCAAGACCTTCGGCGTGAAGGCCCATCAGAACACGATCAAGCTCTTCCAGGACGCCGCCCAGAATGCCAAGGACCCCGAGATCAAGGCCTGGGCCGAAAGGACCCTGCCCGGCCTGAGGCACCACCTGGAGATGGCCCAGGCGCTCAGCGTTGCGCCCAAGAAGTAACGCGTCCATTTGCCGCTGCTGAGTGAGGTGCCCATGCCACTCCCTGCTTTGACATCCTGTCGATGCGCATTGACGCTCGCGGCCGTGGTCACCATGGCGCCGCTGGCGGCCTGCCGCTCCGAGCAGCAGCCGCTGCCGTCGGCCAACGCCGCCACCTCGCAGGCTGCGCCGCCGCCGCTGCCGCCACCGTCTTCGCCCGCCTCCTCCTCGCCACCATCCTTCCCGCCAGCCTCTGGACCGGCGTCCGCGCCGGCATCGAATCCCGTGCGCTGAGCCTCAGATGGCGATGTGGCGCGTGAGCCCGTCCACCAGCGCCTCGAAGACGACTCGGCAGGGCGTGTTCTGGCGCAGGTCCTCGTGCATGGCGACCCAGGTCTCCAGCGGCCAGGCGAACTGGTCGGCCAGCACGCGCTCGAGCACGGGCGCACGCCGCGCCAGTGCGACCTGACACATGCCGATGCCGGCGCCAGCACGCACCAGTGCCAACTGGGCGAGGTCGGAATCGCTGCGCAGCGCAAAGCTGTCACGGCTGATGCCGCTCAGGCGCTTGGACCCGGCGCGGATGAAGGGCGTCACGGTGTCGAAGCCGATCAGCGTGTGGCCCTGCAGTTCTGCCAGCGTCGCCGGCCGGCCGTGGCGGTCGAGGTAGTCGGTGCGCGCATGCAGGCCCAGCTCAATGCTGCCGATGCGGCGCGCGATCAGCTGGCCCTGTTCGGGCGGCGTCATGCGCACGGCGATGTCGGCTTCGCGGCGCAACAGGTCCTGCAGCTGGTTGCTCAGGGCCAGTTCCAGGACCAGCCCGGGATGAGCCTCGCGCAGCGCAGCAAACACGCCTGCCAGCACCTCGGCCCCGATGATCTCGCTGGCCGTCACCCGCACCGTGCCCCTCACTTCGCTACCGCGCGCCGTCGCCGCCCGTTGCAGCGCGGCCGCCGCGGCTTCCATCTGCTCGGCGTGGCCGCGCAGGGCCAGCGCCGCCTCGGTGGCCAGCAGGCCGGTGGGCGAGCGGGTGAAGAGGGGCTGGCCGAGCGCCTGCTCCAGTGCGGCGACATGGCGCCCGACGGTGGGCTGCGTCAACCCCAGCGCCCGCGCCGCGCCCGACAGCGAGCCCTCGCGCAGCACGCCGAGAAAGGTGTGCAGCAGGTCCCAGGGCAGTGTCGAGGCCATGCATAAATGTATATCTACGACACTACCTTCAGCAATTCCCAATCAAGCCGTCACTTCCCAGAATCCGTTCCATCAACTTCTGGGGAACGACATGGAAACAAGCAGCAAGACGGTCCTGGTGCTCGGCGCGAGTGGCGGCATTGGCGGCGAGGTGGCACGCCAGTTGCGCGACACGGGCTGGCTGGTCAAGGGGCTCAAGCGTGGCCTCCCGACGGCGCACGCGCAGAGTGACGGCATCCAATGGCTGCGCGGCGATGCGCTGAACGCGGCCGACGTGCTCGCTGCCGCCCAGGGCTGCGACGTCATCGTTCATGCCGTCAACCCGCCGGGCTACCGCGACTGGGATCGCCTCGTGCTGCCGATGCTGGAGCACAGCATCGCCGCCGCCCGCGCCCTGGGTGCGACGCTGCTGCTGCCGGGCACGGTCTACAACTACGGCCCCGACGCTTTCCCGCTGCTGCACGAGGACGCGCCGCAGCGGCCGGCGACGCGCAAGGGCGCCATCCGCGCCGAGATGGAGGCGCGGCTGCGAGCGGCCAGCGAGACGGGGCTGCGCGTCATCGTGCTGCGCGCCGGCGACTTCTTCGGTCCGCGGGTCGGCAACAACTGGTTCTCGCAAGGCCTGGTGAAGCCCGACAAGCCGGTGACGTCCATCAGCAACCCGGCCGCCGCCGCCGCTGGCCACCAATGGGCCTATCTGCCGGATGTCGCCCGCACGATGGTGGAGTTGCTGGAACGACGCGCGACACTGCCCGCCTTCGCCAACTTCCACATGAGCGGCCACTGGGACGCCAGCGGCCGCGAGCTGGCCGAGGCCATCCAGCGCGTCGTCGTCGCCCGGGGCGGCAAGCCGCCGCGTATCTCTGCCTTCCCCTGGTGGCTGCTGACTCTCGCTTCGCCCTTCGTCACGACCTTCAAGGAGATGCGCGAGATGCGCTATCTGTGGCGCCAGCCGGTGCGCATGGACAACAGCCGCCTCGTCGCTGCCCTGGGCCGCGAACCCCACACGCCGCTGGATGAAGCCGTCGAGGCGTCGCTGCGCGGCCTGGGCTGCCTGCCTGCCCATTGCACCCGCAAGGGCACAGGCCAGCCGTAACATGCCTTCCAGCTCATTCGCCGGGACCACACCATGACCTATTGCGTCGCCATGCGCCTGCGTGCGGGCCTGCTGTTCGCCTCCGACACCCGCACCAACGCCGGCGTGGATCACATCGCCAGCTTTCGCAAGATGTACCAGTTCCAGATCCCGCACCAGCGCGAGATCGTCATCCTGACCGCAGGCAACCTGGCGACGACGCAATCCGTCATCTCCGTGCTGAACCAGCGCCTGCATGGCGACGGCGAACACCTGCTCAACGTGCCCACCCTGTACGACGCGGCCGTGCTGCTGGGCCGCACGCTCAAGGAGATCGTCAACCGCGACAGCGACAACCAGCACAACGGCGTGGACTTCGGCGCCAACATGCTGCTTGGCGGCCAGATCAAGGGTGAAGGCCCGCGCCTCTTCCATGTCTACCCGCAGGGCAATTTCATCGAGGCGACCGAGGACACGCCCTACTTCCAGATCGGCGAGAGCAAATACGGCAAGCCCATCATCGACCGCGTCATCCGCTACGACACGACGGCGCTGGACGAAGCCGCCAAGTGCACCCTCGTCAGCTTCGACTCGACCATCCAGTCCAATCTGTCGGTCGGCCTGCCCATCGACATGATCATGCTGCGCGCCAACCAGTTCGAGCAGGCCATGAAGCCGCCCAACCGCATCGGCCGCGACGATCCTTATTTCCAGGCCCTGCGCACGGGCTGGAGCGCCGGGCTCAGGAAAGTCTTTGACGACCTGCCCAACGAGCCCTGGTTCGACGGCTGAGAACTCGTCGCGCCAGCCATCTCGGCGCGCGAAGGTTGACAACGGTGTCCCACTCATTCGCGGCTGTCGAGTCCTTTGACAGTGCGACGACGGGTCAAAAGTCAAACGCAGCCAATTCAACAACTTAGGGGGCCTGGCCCGATAAATGCTCATTTCTCATCGCGAAGCCAACGCTTCGCGTGAGAGGTGACATATGAAGAAGACTTCCTGGGGCATCCAACCGCAGTGGCTTCTCGCCCTGCTCTTCCCTGCCGGCCTGGCCGCCGCAGCGCCGCTGCCGGTCTACTCGCCGACCTACCCCTCTCCCAACTCCGCCTGTGCCACCTATGGCAACGTCGTCTCCTGTTCGACGACAGTGCTGGACCACCTGGCCGCCAAGGGCTACGCGGGCTTCAACGGCCCCTACAGCTTTGCCGCCAGCCAGGGCGCACTGATCGACACCATCGTCGTCACCGCCAACAACGGCAACATCCTCAACAACGGCGACCAGCTCATGCCGTCGGAGGATGGCTTCTCGACGAACAACGGCGGCACCAAGAAGTACTTCTTCACCGGCGACGGCAACGACCCGGCGAACAACGGCGGCCTGGCGGGTGATACGCCCTTCAGCTGGGACACCGGCCTGAGCACCCTCAACCAGAAGTTGACCTTCGGCGGGGCCTATCACGAGATGGCCATCGCCTTCGACTTCAACAACCCGCAGAACGACACCTCCAGCATTCCCATCTGGGCGTTGGTCACGGTGCGCGACACCGACGGCAACCTGGGCAACAAATACTTCGAGACCCAGGCGCTGGACCCCAACAACATCTTCAAGGATCCATCGCTGTATTCGTCGGACAAGACCTTCGACGGCAGCGCCATCACGACGCCCGGTGCTGGTGACTTCGCGCTGACCGTCGGCGCGATCTGCGTCGTCAACGCCACGGTCTCCTACCCCTCGCCGGATGGCAGCAACTGCCCGAACGGCGGCGACCTCGTCAAGACCAATCGCGCCTCCAACGAGGTCGAATTCATCAACTACCTGCCCACGCTGGATCTGCGGGGCCTGGAGAACCAGGGTTACGACACGATGTCGGTCCAGGTCTGGATGGGCTGCTTCAACACCGGGGTCAGGGGCTCGGGCCCGGCCTTGGAGAACGGCGGATCCGTCGGCCCCTGCGACACCGGTGGCTTTGGCGACATCTTCCTGCTGGCCGGCGCTGAATTGCCGGGCCGCCTGCCCGAGCCCGGCACCCTGGGCCTCACCGGCCTGGCCTTGCTCGGCCTGCTGCGCCGTCGCGCCCGCTAGACCGGCCCGAGCACGCGCATCGAATAGTCCACGGCCCTGACGTCCTTGGTCAGGCGGCCGATGGAGATGCGGTCCACGCCGGTCGCGGCAATCCAGCGCAGCTGATCCAGCGCGACGCCGCCCGACACCTCCAGCAGCGCTTGAGCCGAATACGCGGCATTCACCGCCACGGCCTCGCGCATCTGCGCTTCGCTGAAGTTGTCCAGCAGCACGCTGACGGCGCCGGCGTCCAGTGCCTCATGCAATTGCGCGATGGTTTCGACTTCGATCTGGATGTCCACGCCGGCATTCAGCGCCTGGGCAGCACGCAAGGCAGCGCCCACGCCACCCGCTGCGGCGATGTGGTTTTCCTTGATAAGGATGCCGGCATAAAGCGCCAGCCGCTGGTTCTGCCCGCCGCCGACGCGCACCGCGTACTTCTGCGCCAGGCGCAGGCCGGGGATGGTCTTGCGCGTGTCCAGGATGGCGCAGCCCTGGGCGTTGGGACTGGCGCCGGCTACCGCGTCGACATGGGCACGCGTGATCGTCGCCGTGCCCGACAGCAGCTGCAGGAAATTCAGCGCCGGCCGCTCGGCACTGAGCAGCGCACGGCCATCGGCCTCGATGCGGCAGGCGATGCTGTCCGCCACCATCACGGCGCCTTCCTCGTACAGCCATTCAATGCGCGCCGTTGCATCCAGTGCGGCAAACACACCGTCGAACCAGTCGCGGCCGCACAGCACCGCGGCCTCGCGCACGCGCACCTGGGCGGCCACGCGCTTGGCCAAGGGCACGAGCAGCGCCGTCCAGTCGCATTTGCCGATGTCCTCGGCCAAGGCCTCGTGGATATTGCGCGAGCGCGCCTGCGCCAAAGTCTCTTCGGTGGAGAACATCGTCACTCCGCCGGGCCGATGGTCAGCGTGATCTCGCCCAGGCCTTCGATGCGCCCGACGATGACGTCACCCGCCACCACGGCGCCCACGCCCGCCGGCGTGCCGGTGTAGATCAGGTCGCCCGGATGCAGGTGGTAGAGGTGGCTCAGGTTGGAGACGATCTCCGCCTGGTTCCAGATCATGTCGGCCAGGTCGCCATGCTGCTTCTCGACGCTATTGACAGCCAGCGTGATGGCGCCCTTGTCGAGCGCGCCCAGTTCGCTCTTGCGCACGATGTCGCCGAGGATGGCCGACTGGTCGAAGCCCTTGGCGGTGTCCCAAGGCCTGCCCGCCGCCTTGGCCACCGCCTGCAGGTCGCGGCGCGTCATGTCCAGACCCGCGGCATAGCCCCAGATGGCGGCGACGGCCGCTTCGGGCGTGACCTTGAACACCGGCGCGCCGATGGCCAGCACCAGTTCCATCTCGTAGTGGTAGTTCTTGGTCTCGGTCGGGTAGGGCACCGTCGAGCCCGAGGGCGTCAGTGCCGTGGCCGGCTTGGTGAAGTAGAACGGCGGCTCGCGCGTCGGGTCGGCACCCATCTCGCGGGCATGATCGGCATAGTTGCGGCCGACGCAGAAGATGCGGCTGACCGCGTAACGGGCATCCGTGCCGCGCACGGCGGCGCTGGGGATCTCGGCTGGAGGAAAGACGAAATTGCTCATGGCATGGCTTCGACATTGCAGGAACAGCGTGCAGCATACTGGCCTGCCCATCGCACTGCTGCTGCTCGCACTGATGACCGGCTGCGCGACCCGCTCGGCCGTGGCGCCGGTCGGCATCGAGCGTGACGGCCCGCTGCCCAATCCGCCGTCCGACCTCGCCAAAGTACCCGACGCCGCGCCGCGCATCGAGCCCGTGCGCAGCGGCGGGCCCAACAAGCCCTATGAGGTGCAGGGCGAGCGCTACGAGCCCATCACCGGCGACAGCCCTTATGCCGACCGCGGCCTGGCCTCCTGGTACGGCCGCAAGTTCCACGGCCGGCCCACCGCCAGCGGCGAGGTCTACAACATGTATGCGATGACGGCGGCTCATCCGACGCTGCCCATCCCCAGCTATGCCCGCGTGCGCAACCCGGCCAACGGCCGCGAGGTCATCGTGCGCATCAACGACCGCGGCCCCTTCCACAAGGGCCGCATCGTCGACCTCAGCTACACGGCCGCCCTCAAGCTCGATCTGCTGCGCGGCGTGGCGCCGGTGGAGGTGCGACGCATCACCTATGCCGAGATCCGCGCCGGCACCTTCCAGAAGCCGGCGGGCGAACCGACGCCTGTTTTCGTGCCCGACACGCCGCCCGGCGCGCCGCAGCGCGAGACAACCGGCAACATGGCGGGCACCGGCCCGAGCGCCTGGTTGCAGTTCGGCGCCTTCGCCAAGCTGGACGGCGCTGAAAGCCTACGCCAGCGCATTGCCGAGGCCGACCTGACGCTGCTGCCGCTGCTGACCATCGTCCGCGAAGGCGGCGTGCACCGGCTGCGCGCCGGGCCCTTCCCGAGCGCCGACGAGGCGCGTGCCACCGCCGTTCGGCTGCGCGACGAGAGTGGCGTTGAATCGACGCTGGTCGAGAAGCGCTAGCGGCCTCCAGCCACATCCAGCAAGGTGCCGACCGTGTAGCTGGCCGCATCGCTCAGCAGCCAGACGATGGCCTCGGCGATCTCCTCGGGCCGGCCCAGGCGCTGGATCGGAATGGTCGACACAGCGCTACTCGCGTCCATGCCGCTGGCCGCATGGATGTCGGTCTCGATGATGCCGGGCCGCACGCCATTGACGCGGATGCCCTCGCTGATCAGTTCGCGCCCCAGGCCTTTGGTCAGGGTGTCGATGGCGCCCTTGGTGGCGGCGTAGTCCACATAGATGCCCGCCGAACCGAACTCGGCCGCGCGCGAGCTGAGGTTGACGATCGCCCCGCCTGCGCCGCCCTGCCGGGTGCTCATGCGCCGCGCGGCCTGCTGGCAGCACAGCAGCGTGCCGATCACGTTGACGTCGAAGAGGCGGCGCCACCGCTCGGTCGTCATCGCCTCCAGCCGCGCCGCCGGCGCCACGATGCCGGCGTTGTTGACCAGGCCTGCCAGCCGGCCACCGGCCGCGTCCAGTTGCTCGAACATGGCCGCCACCTGAACTTCGTCGGCCACGTCGGCCTGCAGGGTCAGCGCGCGCCGGCCGAGTCCGTGCAATCTGGCCGCGAGCTTGTCCGCAGCGAGGCTATCCTGGGCATAGTTGATGGCCACGTCCCAGCCGGCCTCGGCGCAACGCAGCGCCGTCGCGCTTCCAATGCCACGCGAGCCTCCGGTGATCAGTACCCAAGCCGACATGGCCGGCATTGTGGCGTTGTCGGAGAAGATGCGCGTCCGGGGACTGTGAACGCTACGGCAATAGGCTGAGTTGTGACCAGAAAGGCTGCGAGCAAGGCGCAAACCGGAGCGGGGTGGGGTACCCGGCGAGGATTTGCAACGCGGCGCGCGGCCTTTCTGGTCACAACCCTGCGGGAAGGCTCGCCGCCAGGGGCCACTCGGCGTTGCACCACTTGCCCGCACATGAGTGCGGGCGGCGTGCTGCGCCTTGCTTGGCCCCTGGCGGCGAGCCTTCTCAGCCCATTGCCGTAGCGTTCACAGGCCCACCTCGCTGCATGGAATTCCTCGACGTCCCGACGGTCCTCAAGGTCAGCGCCCTCTTCAATCTGATGGCGGCCCTGGCCTGGCTGACGCTCGCGCAGACCTTCCGCATCGCGCCGCGTGCCGGCCGGCTGATGGCGGCGGCTCATCTGGTGCGCATCGCCTCGCAGGGCTGCGGCGACTGCATGGCCGGCTGGCCCGGCCTGCTGCGCCAGGCGATTCCCGAGTTCGGCCTGCTGGCCTGCGCCGTGCTGCTGCTGATGGCGCTGCGCCGCATGCTGCGCAGCCGCCAGCGCCCGCGCGACATCAGCTGGATAGGCGGCCTCGGTGCCATCGGCATCGCGCTGGGCCTGGCCAGCGGCTCGGGCCTGGCGCCGCAGGTGGCCAGCACTTTCAGCGTGGCGCTGCTGGCCCTGCTGTCCGTGCGCGAGGTCGTGCGTGGCATCGGCAACCAACTGTCGCGCGTCGTCACCGCCTGCACCACCCTGCCCTTCGCCGCAATGGCAGCCGTGACGCTGACGCACGCCGCGGAGCTGCTGCTCGTGCCGGGCTGGGATGACCACATCCTCAATGGCGAACTGCCGTCGCCGGCGCGCGCGGCGCTGTGGTTCGTCGTCACCGCCGCCATCACCCTCAGCCTGATCGCGCTGATGATCTGGCGCCTCATCACGCGCATCCAGCACCTGACCTACCGCGACCCGCTGACCGGCGCCCTCAATCGCCGCGCCTTCGAGCAGGCGCTCGGCGAGGCCCAGGCCCAGCTGCAACGCGGCCGCGGCTTCGCGCTGGCCATGATAGACATCGACCACTTCAAGCGCGTCAACGACCAGCACGGCCATCAGGCCGGCGACGCGGCCCTGCAGCATTGCGTGCGCGTGTGGCAGGCCTGCCTGCGCGAGGTGGACTGCCTCGGGCGCCTGGGCGGCGAGGAGTTCTGCGCGCTGCTGCCGCTGACCGGCCCGGCCGATCTCGCCACCGCCGCCAGCGTGGCCGAGCGCCTGCGCCACAGCCTGGCCGCTCAACCGCTGCGCTGGAAGGACGTGGAGCTGCCGTTGTCGGCCAGCTTCGGCGTGGCCCTGCCGGTGGCCGATGACCCGCGGGGCGAAGTCGGCATGGCGCGCGCCGACGGCGAGCTCTACCGCGCCAAGGCCGAGGGCCGCAACCGCGTCTGCGTGGCAACGCACCTCGGCGGGATCGCCACGGCATGATCACGCCAGCGCAGACCCAGACGCTGCTGGCCAGCATCATCTTCGTCGCGGCGGCGGCGACCCTGGTGTGGATGGCACTGGCCCTGGTCGCGCGCATCGCGCCGCGGGCCTCTCTGGCGATGGCCGGAGCGAACGCAGCCGCCGCCGGTTCGCTGACCCTGCATGTGCTGCGAGGTGTGCTGCCCGACGCCCTGACCTACTGGCCCGGCGACGTGCTCGCCATCGCCTCCTTCGCGCTGCTCGGCGCGGCGGTGCCGGGCATCACGACGCGGGCGCTGAACTGGAAGCCTGGCGCCGCCGCCGTGGCTGCCACGGCGCTGCTGCTGCTGGCGCTGCCCTATGAAGGCGACCTGCGCTGGCAGGCCCGCATCGTCAACGGTGCCGGCGCCGCGCTGACGCTGGTGGCCGGCGTTGTCGCCTGGCGCAGCCTGGCGCGCTCGGCCGGCGGCCGGCGCACGCCCGCGCCGCTGGCCCTGCCCCTGTTCCTCATCGCGGCGCTGATGGCGGCGCGCGGCCTGGAGACCTTCGTCAACCCCGGCCGCACACCCGACCTGCGCATGCCCACCGGGTTCAACATCGCCTTTCTGTGGACGGCCCTGGTGCTGGCCTTGCTGCAGAACGCGACGCTGGCCTTCCTGGTGCTGATGCGGTTGATCACGCGCATCGAGCGCCTGCTGGAGCGCGACCCGCTGACCGACACGCTGAACCGCGGCGCCTTCGACCGGGCCCTGGAGCGCGCCCACGCCTGGCTGGCGCGCGGCCGCGGCTATGCCCTGGTCATGATCGACATGGACCGCTTCAAGCAGCTCAACGACACCCTGGGCCACGCCGCCGGCGACGCGGCCTTGCGCCTGATGGTCAAGGAGCTGCAGCCCTGCGTGCGCGAGGTGGACCGCTTCGGCCGCCTGGGTGGCGAGGAATTCTGCGTGCTGCTGCCCGACACCGACATCGCCGGCGCGGCGCTGGTGGCCGAGCGCATGCGCTGGCTGGTCAATATGGCGCCACTGCGGTGGCTGGAGCAGGACTGGTCGCTCAGCGCCAGCTTCGGCATCGCCGAAGCCGAACGCGCCGATGCCAGTGGCGGCGCGGTGCTGGCGCGCGCCGATGCGGCGCTTTACCGGGCCAAGGGCCAGGGCCGCAACGTCGTGCAGGCCTGAACGGCAGGCCGCCCCTTGCGGCGGCGCACAGGCATAAACTCGATGCAAACAAGCCCAATGGAATCGAGTGATCGATGACAGCAGCCGGGGGCAGGAGACAGGGAACCGCCATGCGCTTGCGGGTCGCGGGCGTAGCGCAGCTGTTGGTGCTGGCCGCCGGCCTGGCGGCTGCCGCCGGGGTCGCGGCGAGTTCCTCCAGCGTCGCCGACCTCGACATCGGCGAACTCGTGCAGGTGCGGCTGTCGCCCTTCGATGTCGCCGCCAACCTCGACCGCGGCTATCGCGCCGCCCACGCCGTGTCCGCCTCGCGCTTCGACGCGCCGATCCACGACCTGCCGTTCGCCATCCAGGCCTTCAACGAGCAATTCATCCGCGACCAGAAGCCGCAAGGCCTGTTCGACGTGGCCCGCTATTCGCCAGGCGTGACCTACCGGAGCAACGACTTCAATGAGGGCAATGCCAACCTGGCGATCCGCGGCTTTGCGGTGAGCCAGGTGCCTGGCGCCTACCAGGTGCTGCGCGACGGCTTCGTCGGCCCCTCGATCTTCGACCTCACCAGCGCCTCGCGCATCGAGATCGTCAAGGGCCCATCCTCCTTCTTGTACGGCCAGGTGGCGCCCGGTGGCATCGTCAACGTGATCACGAAGAGCCCGCGGCCCCAGCCCTTCGCCGAGGTCGAGGTGGGCGCCGGCAGCTACGGCCGCTACCGGCTCGACGCCGACATGGGCACGCCGCTGCGGCCCGACCTGCTGCTGCGTGTCGCAGCCTCGTTCGACCAGGACATCCACTACTGGCGGCCCTACGACGCGCATGCCACC
This sequence comes from Roseateles sp. P5_D6, assembly GCF_054049415.1. Taxonomy (NCBI): domain Bacteria; kingdom Pseudomonadati; phylum Pseudomonadota; class Betaproteobacteria; order Burkholderiales; family Sphaerotilaceae; genus Roseateles; species Roseateles sp. P5_D6. The sequence goes on from NZ_JBFUMK010000004.1 coordinate 142,394, forward strand.
ACCCTGGCACCTTCGCTGCGCTGGACACCGGACCGCCGCGTCAGCGTGACCCTCAAGGCCGAGCAGTACAGCAAGCGCGAAGCCCCGCAGCTGATGCAAAAGCCCGGCTACGGCAGGCAGGCCGGCCTCGTGCCGACCGCGGCCGACCCGAACCGCGCCGGCGTCGACGTGCCCGGGCTGCCGGACGACTGGAACAGCATGTCCGACGTCGACTACCGCCGCAGCGACAGCACGGGCGCCAGCGGCTGGGTCGATGTCGAGGCCAGCGACCACTGGCATCTGCGCGCCGGCTACTCGCGCCTGCGCTTCGCCATCGATGCGCTGTTCTCCGGCAACCTCGGCATGTCCGACAACCAGACGTTTCTGCAGGGCCGCCGCCTGCGTCGCCAGACCTACACCAACCAGGCCGAGACGCTGACCGCCGACGGCGTCGGCGTGTACCGCTTCGACCGCGCCAGCCTGCGGCTGCTGCTGGGCGCGCAGGCGCTCAGGCGGCGCTTCGACAACACGGCGGCGCAGGCGCCCAACGACCCAGCCCTCGGCAGCCGCCCCATCGCCTCGCCCCTGCCGCTGTGGGACCTGCGCGACCCATCGACCTGGAACCGCCAGGTGGACATCCCGCTGTCGGCGTTGACCGAGAATCGCACCGATCGCAGCCTGCATCAGACGGACCGCTCGGCCTATGCCGGCGCCACGCTCGGGCTGCTGGACGACGACCTGCTGCTGCTGGCCGGCCTGCGCTACACCGCCGCGCGTGCCCGGGTCGACGACCGGATCACCGCGGCATCCCAACCCTTCTCCACGCATGAGCTGACGCCGCAATACGGCGCCCTGCTGCGACTGGCGCCCGAGTGGTCGCTGTTCGCCTCGTTCGCACGCTCCTTCGTGCCCGTCGCGCAGGTGCTGAACCGGCCCGACGGCACGCGCACACCCGCCCTGCCCACGCGCGGCAGCGGCTGGGACCTGGGCGTCAAGGCGGAGCTGCTGAACGGCCGCGCCACGGCCACGCTGACCGCCTTCGACCTGCGCAACCGCAACGCCGTCAACGACCTGGCGCAGACCGACAGTTCGGGCAACGTCGTCATCTACAACGTCCAGAGCGGCCAGCAGCGCTCGCGCGGCATCGAGTTCGACGCCACCTTGCTGCCAGCAGCGGGCTGGCAGATCTACCTGGCCTACAGCCGCACCGCCGCCCGCATCCTGGAGTACAGCGGCAACGACTCAGCGCTGCTGTCGCGCGATCCGGCGACGCTGAATGCCGCCGAGCGCATCAACTACAAGAGCGCCCAACTGCTGCACGGCGCGCGGCTGCAGATGAGCGCGCCGCATCTGTTCAACCTCTGGGCGCGGCATGATTTCTCCGGCGGCCTCTACCTGGGCGGCGGGGCGCACGTCGTGCGGGACCAGACGCTGTTGCCCGAGGGCCCGGCGGCGTCGCGGCAGAGCTATGCGCTGATCGACGCCCTGGCGGGCTATGCCTGGCTGGACGGCGGGCGCCGCATGTCGATCGAGCTGTCCGGCAAGAACCTGCTTGACGAGCACTACCGCCCCTCGCAGAGCACGCGTTCGCGGCCCCGGGAGTGGCTGCTGGCTTTGAAAGCGGCCTGGTGAGGGCCGCCGTGCGTTTCGGACGCTCCGTCGCGCTGGCGGTCCTGGCCTGGGCGCTGAGCGGCCTGCCGGCCGGCGCGCAGGCGCCGCTGGTCGAGCGGCAGTCCCGCGTCGAGGCCGCGTTCATGCGCAACTTCGCCCGCTACGTCACCTGGCCGTCGCGGGCCTTTGCCGACGGCACCATGCCCTGGAACGTCTGCACCGTCGACGAGAACCACTTCGACGCCTCCCTGGAACAAACCTTCCAGGGCCGGCTCGAACAGGGCCGGCCGTTCACCGTGCGGCGCGCCGTGTCACCCGAGGCGCTCGCCAGCTGCCACATCGTCTTCGTCGGCGCCATCAGTTCGTCGGCGCGCCGGGCGGCACTGGCGCAGCTGAGCGGCCTGCCGGTCCTGACCGTGGGCAACGCGCCCGAGTTCCTCAGCGAGGGCGGCGTCGTGCGCCTGCTGCCCGGCGAGCACATCGAGATGAGCATCAATCTCGACCAGGCACGCCGGGCCTCGCTGGGCATTCCGGCCAAGCTGCTCGAAGTGTCCAGCGAAGTGGTCGAGCACGGCAGCCTGCGGAGGCTCCGGTGAACGCCGCGCGGCCGCGTCGCATCCGCAGCGTGCTGATGCTGTCGCTGCTGGTGGCGGCGGCGCTGGTATTCGCCGCGGGCGCGGCCGGCCTGGTGCTGGTGCAGCGCCTGACCCTCGAACAGCGCGCCCGCGCCCAGGTCGAACCCATGGCGCAATTGATCGCCGTCGGTGCCGAGGCGGCGGTCGCCTTCGGTGACGCGCGGCGCGCGCAGGAGATCCTGGACTCGCTGCGCCCCAACCCGCTGGTGCTGTCGGCCGAGTTGCGCCTGGCCGACGGGCGGCTGCTGGCGCAGCTGCGTGCGCCGCAGGCCGTCGAGTGGCCGCCTTCCGCACCGGGCGGCGGCAGCGAGCCAGGCTTCGCGCTGGCGACCGACCTCGGCGCGGCCCGCTGGGTGCAGGCGCTGGACGGCGATGCGCGCCTGGTGCTGGTCACCAGCCTGGCCGAACTGCAGCGGCAGAACCTGGCCGCCATGGTCGCCTTCGGCGCTGCGCTCGTGCTGCTGGGGGCCGCGGTGATGCTGGGCCTGCTGTGGGCGCTGCAACGCTCCATCGGCCGGCCGCTGGCCACGCTGGCGGCGGTGGTCGACGAGGTGCGCGTCAGCGCCGACTACGACCGCCGCGTGCCGGTCGAAGGCGCCGACGAGCTGGCCCGGCTGGGCGAGGGTTTCAACGCGCTGATGGGCGCGCTGCACGCGCGCGACGCCGAGCTGCGCCGCCAGCACACGGCCCTGGAGGGCACCGTCGGCCAGCGCACCGCCGAGCTGAGCCAGGCGCGCGACGCCGCCGAAGCCGCCAGCATCGCCAAGAGCGCCTTCGTCGCCAACATGAGCCACGAGATCCGCACGCCGATGAACGCGATCATCGGCATGTCGGGCCTGGCGCTGGAAGGCGCGCTGCCGCCCCGCGAGCGCGTGCACATCCAGAAGGTCAACCGCGCGGCACGCTCGCTGCTGACCATCCTCAACGACATCCTCGACTTCTCCAAGATCGAAGCCGGCAAGCTGGTCGTCGAGACCCTGCCCTTCGACCTGCCCGAGGTGCTGGACAGCCTGGCTTCCATGATGGGCCCGCAGGCGCATGACAAGGGGCTGGAGCTGCTGTTCTCGGTGCAGGGTGACCCGCCGCGGCAGCTGCTGGGCGACCCCGTGCGCCTGGGCCAGGTGCTGCTCAACCTGGCCGGCAACGCGGTCAAGTTCACCGATCACGGCCAGGTGCAGGTGAGCGTCGAGACGGTGAGCCGCGAGCGCGAGCGGGCGGTGCTGCGCTTTGCGGTCAGCGACACCGGCATGGGCATTTCCGACGAACTCAGGCAGCGCCTGTTCGAACCCTTCGAGCAGGCCGACGCCGCAACCAGCCGCCGCCACGGCGGTACCGGGCTGGGGCTGGCGATCAGCCGCCAGCTGGTGCGGCTGATGGGCGGTGAACTCGAAGTCGACAGCTCCGCCGGCGGGGGCAGCCGCTTCTCGTTCATGCTGAGCCTGGCGGCATTGCCCGAGGCGACAAACGCCCAGCCCGCCGCCGGCCTGCACGGGCGGCGGGCGCTGGTGGTCGTTGCGCATGCCGCGGCACGCCAACTGCATGCCGCGACGCTCACTCAGGCAGGGCTGCAGGTTGACTGCGCCGCCAGCGGCGCCGAGGCGCTGGCGCGGCTGTCAGAGGACGCGGCGCAAGGCTACGACCTGGCCGTGCTGGAGCATCCGCTGGCCGGCCTGGACCTGGCGGACTTCGCGCGCCGCCTCGCCGCCCAGGCTACGGGCGGCTTGCCGGCCCTGGTGCTGCTGGCCGAGGCGGGCCGCCAGGACCCACCCACCGCGCTGGCGGCGGCCACCGTGATGGTGGCCAGGCCGGTGACGCCCTGGTCGCTGCTGGACGCCTGTGCCCAAGCGTCGGGCCTGGGCGGCGAGCACGCCGCTACCCCGCTGCCGCCGCGGCTCGACGTGCGCCTGGACGGCGCACGGGTGCTGCTCGTGGAGGACAACGAGATCAACCGCGACCTCGCCGCCGAATTGCTCGGCCGCATAGGCATCGCGGTGGACATGGCCTGCAATGGCCGCGAGGCCCTGGAGCGGCTGGCCACGCACGACTACGACGCCGTACTGATGGACTGCCAGATGCCGGAGATGGACGGCTTCGAGGCAACGCAGCGGCTGCGCCAGCAGCCGCGCTGGCAGGACCTGCCCATCATCGCCATGACCGCCAACGCAATGCTGGGCGACCGCGAGAAGGCGCTCGCGGCCGGTATGAGCGACCACGTCGCCAAGCCGATCAACGTGGCGCACCTGTATGCCACCCTGGCACGCTGGGTGCGCCCCCGCGCGCCGGCCGACAACGGCAGCGCTGCCGCCGTGGGCCTGCCCACACCGGGCATCGACATGGCCGGCGCCCTGGGCCGCCTCGGCGGCGACGCCGCGCTGCTGCGACGTGCCCTCGGCGGCTTTGCCGAGAAATACCGCAGCTTTGAACAGGACTTCGATGCCGCGCGCAACGCCGGCGACGCGGCGGCCGGGCGCCGCCTGGCGCACGACCTTCAATCCCTGGCCGGCACCTTTGGCATGGACGGGCTGCGCGAAGCCGCGCTGCGGCTGGAGCGGGCGTGCATCGCCGGCATCCATGGCGCCGCCGTCGACGCCGCACTCGACGAAGTGATCACCGCACTCGCGCCCGCGATCTCCGCCAGCGGCTCACTCTGCGCCGCGCCGCCGCTGGCCTGAACGCCGCGATCAGCGAATCTTCAGGGACCGGCGCGACGGAAGTAGGCGTCGACGCCCTCCAGCATCTCCGCCGTCACGTGGCTCCAGTAGTGGAAGGTATGGGCGCCGGCGTCCTCGCGATAGTCGGGCGCCTGGCCCTGGGCGCGCAGCGCCGCCTGAAGTGCGCGATTCGTCGTGACCAATTCGTCCTCGCTGCCGCAGCGCAGCACCAGTGGCACCGGCAGCCGCCCGGCGCGCTGGACCTCGGCGATCAGCTCGTCCGGATACCAGCCGCTCAGCGCGAAGGCATAGCCCCAGCGCTGCGGCGCCGCCAGCGGCAGCTTGACCGAGCCATAGCCACCCAGGGACATACCGGCGATGGCCGACTGCGCGCGTATGGGTGAGAGGCCGTACTGTTCCTTCAGCCAGGCCGGCAACTCGTCGACGATGAAGCGCTCGGCCGGGCCGTCGTAGCGCCGGCCGTTGCTGCTGGGCATGACGATGACGAAGGGCCGTGCACGGCCGCTGGCGATGAGGCGGTCGGCATAGCGCTCGATGTGGCCGGTGCGAAACCACTGGTCGGCGTCCATGCCGCCGCCGTGCAGCAGCGTCAGCACCGGCAGGGCCTGGCCGCGCTCGAAGCCGGGCGGCAGATAGACGTTGACTTTGTCGGTCCGGCCGAAGGCGGCGGAAGCCACCTCGTACGTCTCGACACGGCCTCGACCGGTGGCCGGTGGCGTCCATGCACCTTCGCCAACGAAGACGAAGGAATGCTGGCCGCCCTGGCCATCGGCATCGTGGTCTGGCGTGGCCGGGTCATGCACCCAGCGGCCGTCGACGACGAACTTGTAGAGCCACTGCCCCGGCGCCAGGTCCAGGCGCACGCGCCAGATGCCGTCGGCGCCGCGCGCCATGGCCTGCTTGTGCTTGTCCCAGCCCGTCATTTCGCCGGCGAGGAGGACCCGGCTCGCCTGCGGCGCCTCCAGCGCGAAAGTGACGGGCTCAGCGCGCACCGTGGCGGTGACGGCAAACAGCAATGTCAGCAGCAGTGTCTTGGCTTTCATTCGGCTTGCGCAGGAACTGAAGGCCGCGAGATTGCCACAGACAAGGCCCGTGCTGCGCGCATAGTTCCGCTGCCAACTACACACCCCTTCCATGGACCTCGATCCCAAAGACCTCATCGACCAGGCCGCCGAAGCCGCGCAGGAGGCGCGCACCGCGCGCCTGAACGCCGCTGTCGCCATCACGGTGGCGATCCTGGCCACCTTCATGGGCATCTGCAAGGTCAAGGACGACAACATCGTGCAAGGCATGCAGCAGGCCCAGGCCGACAAGCTCGATTACTGGGCCTACTTCCAGGCGCGCACGATTCGCGCCGACGTGGCCGAGCAGGCGGCCACCCAGCTCGAGCTGGCCAAGGCCGGAGCACCCAACGCGCAAGCCGCGGACTACGACAAAGCCATCGCTGGCTACCGCGCCAAGGCGGCCGACCAGCTCAAGAAGCGCGACGAACTCAAGGCCCAGGCCGAGGCAGCCCAGACCGCTTACGAGACGCTGAACCGCCGCGACGACCAGTTCGACCTGTCCGACGCCCTGCTCGCCATCGCCATCGCCCTTCTGGCCGTGACGGCGCTGACCCGGCTCTGGCCGCTGTACTTCGTGGCCCTGCTGCCAACCTTCTTCGGCGTGCTGATGGGCGTGGCCGGCCTGATGGACCTGCCCATCCATCCCAACATGCTGTTCCGGTTGCTGTCGTAGCGTTGCTGCTTGAGCAGCGAGAGATGCGAGGCGGTCTTTGCGGGACGTCGGGCGCCGCGCAGTTTTGGGCTTGGGCTTGGGCTGCTTCAGGCTGAAAGCGGTCTAGCTGCCTTCACTGCGGCGCACTTCGCTCTGCTTAGCCGAGATGACAGCCAGCATCGCCGCATACACGGGAACGAGTATCACCGCAGCAAATTCCAAGAACAGAGTGGCCACCAGCGTCTCGTCACGTGCTCCGCACACACCGTCGAGAGCTGCCGCTTTTGAATGCATGTAAGCCAACAGTCGCATGAAAAGGTGCCCGGCAAGGATGGGGCTCCATGCCACGGCTCGCCAGCCTCGGAACTGACGTGCCGCCAGCGAAAACAGGATGAGGCTGTTCCACATCCCCAACATCCAAAGCCACATGCTCAGTGCCGTTATTGCCTGCCATGCTCCGGGTGGCTCGGGCATGGGCGAGTCACAGTTCCAACGGAGCAGCGCTGGACGCCACGCCTCTTGCGTGCCAAACGCGACGGCGAACAGCAGCGTGCTTAGGGCAGCAATCGCAAAGGCGGCTAGGTACTTAGTTTTGATGTTCACACTGAGCGCGGTAAGCCCATTGATCGGGGCGCCGCTATTTTCGAGACTGCGATTCTCATGGTTAGGCGCCCCCCCCCCCCCGCGGATCGGTTCTCCAGAGGCAGTAATCGCTGCAGAGCCGACGGCGGCATCAGGCTGATGCCGGACTTCCGGAAACCCAAGGCAGCTTTTTCACAGCCTGTCCGCTGCAGACGCGTTCCCCACCCGAATTACTCGGACGCATCCCGGGATCGGATTGGATGGCGGTACGGACAGGCAGCAAGCCGCCGCGCCGCTTGTTGACTAGTCGGTCGGTCCGTCTGTCGGCCGGGACCGCTGCGCCAGCAGGCGCTTGCGCACCGCATAGATGTTGTTGCGCAGCGCGTAAAGCTCTTCGGCATAGGACAGCGGCACCGCAATGCGGTGTGTGACGCGGTCCAGCTCATCCAGCTCGTCGAGCAAAGCGCCGCGCTCGCCTGCGCCGCTTTCAAGCTTTGCTTCCACCTCGCGCAGCCGCGCATACCAGCGGAACACGCGCGAGCGCACGCGGAACGTGTAGAGCGGCGGCACCACGCGCGACAGCGGCAGCATCAGCACCAGCAGGCCGCCGACCACCAGCCACATGCGTTCCAGCAGATTGCCGGCCCAGAAGGGCAGGTAGCGCGCCCACGCCGGCGTCGTGCCGTTGATCGCGCGATCGCCCTCGGCGCTGACCGGCAGCTCGCTGGTGCGGGTGTTGGGGAAGTCGCGCGCGCCATTGAACCAGCCGGCGTCGCTGTGCTGGCCCAGGGCCGCCTGCGCGAACAGCTGGCGCAGCGCAGGGTGCGTCTGCTCGCGCGCCAGCAGTGCGGTGGTGGTGGCGAGCAGCGGCACGTCGTGCGGCGGTAAATCGGCTGCCAGGCCCACCACACCACGCGGCAGCCTCACGGTGGACAGGAAGGGCAGCTGGCGCGAATAGGCCTCGTTCTGCTCGAAGGCCATCAGCGCAATGGCCGGGTCGCGCAGCAGCTCGCGGATCAGGCGGGCCTGCGGCGCCGAGATCAGCACCGTGGCATCCAGCCGCCCCTGGCGCAGCGCCTCACCCGCGGCGTCGGGCGCCAGATTGGACAGCCGCAGATCGGTCGGCTTCAGTTGGTTCAGCGCCAGCAGCTTCTCAACAATCTGCGGTACACCGCTGCCGTCCTGATCCACATTGACTCGCAGGCCGCGCAGCTGGTCCAGGCGCTGCAGTTCGCCCCCGGGCTGGCGGCGCGCGATGCCGAGATCGCGGCGGTAGAAGATCCAGATCGGCTCGTAAAACAGACTGCCCAGCGAGACGATGCCGGCCTCGGTATCGGTCACCGGATCGGCCATGCCGCCGCGTACGAAGCCCACATCGACCGTGCCCGCGCGCAGATGGGCCAGATCGTCCTGCGCGCCTTCGCTGGCGATCAGCTCCACCTGGATGCGCTCGCGTGCCAGCGCTTTCGCATAGCCCTCGCCGAAGCTGGCGTAGGCACTTCCGGCCGGGCCGGTCGCTAGCCTTACCTGGCGCGGCGGCTGCGGATCCAGCCACCAGTAGGCAGCGACCAGCAGGCCTCCGCCGAGCAGTAGCAGCGGCCCCATCGAGACCATCAAGTCGCGCAGCGTCTGCAGCAGCAGGCGCAGGCTGCGGGTGGCATGCCATTGCTGAATCGGGGTCATGGCTTGCCGTCCTGAGCGGGCAAAGGCTGGGCCTGCGTGTTGCAGAGTCGCTCGCATTCCCGAGCACCCGCATGAGTGGTGGCAGCAAGGCTGAGGATGATCGTGATGCCGAGGCGTCGCACGGGCTGGGCCTTTACCGATGGAGGACCGGCCGATCGTATGGGAGGCGCGCAGGCGGACTGTTACGCCCGCTTTCGCTGCAAAGCGGGCGACGGCACTAGGCTGGAAGCGTTCTTCCAAATCGCTGTCGGTTCTGGCACAGGCGTCCCAAGTCAGCCCGTGCGCACTGCGTGTCTTAACGCTCAACCTTGCGCATCAACATCGCGGCAACCGCCGCGCCCAGTACGCACAGCGCGGCGCTCACGCCCATCACCCAGCGGTATCCGCTGATGAAAGCCTCGTGGATGGCGCTCTGGGCCGCGGCTCGGGTGGCTGCGTCGATGTCCCGCGGCAGCTCGATGGCCGCGAGCCGGCTCTGTTGCTCCAGCACCAGCGACGCCACAGCGGCAGGCACGCCGTGGTGGTCGAGCTGGCCTCGAAGCGCAACACCGAATGCCCAGGCCATCAATGCACCCAGCGCAGCGATGGCCAGCACGCCGGCCGCACGGGACACCGCGTTGTTGATACCCGATGCCACGCCGGCCGCGTCGGCGCCCGCCGCATTCATGACAGCCGTGGTCAATGGCGCGACCGTCACGCTCATGCCCACGCCGAGCACCACGATGCCCGGCAGGAACCCGGTCCAGTAATTGGCCTCGATGGAAGGCAGCGCCAGCGCAGCGAAGCCGGCGCCCGCAATCACGGGGCCGATGGCCAGCGGTGTGCGCGGCCCGACCCGGTCGGCCAGGCCGCCGGCCCAGCGCGACAGCGCAAACATGATCAGGATAAAGGGCAGCAGCGCCGCTCCGGCGGCGGCGGCCGACAGGCCATGGACCTGGATCAGCGCCAGCGGCACGAAGAAGAGGCCACCGCCGAGGGCCGCGTAGACCAGCAAGGTCAGCACATTGGCGCCGGCAAAGACGGGGTCGCGAAAGAACTGCAGCGGCAGCATGGGCCGAGGCGTACGTTTCTCGACCCAGGCGAAGGCCCCCATCGCGACGATGCCGATCACGAGGGCGGCGATCACGGCGGGCGAATCCCACTGGCGGGCCGGCCCTTCGACGAAGGCGAACACGATGCCGCCCAGGCCCACCGTGACGAGCGCCGCCCCCGGCCAGTCCAGCCGCCCCGTGGCTTGTGGGTCGCGGGATTCCGGCACCCGCAGCATCGCCATCGCCGCAACCAGCGCGGCCAGCGGCGCATTCACCAGGAAGGCCCAGGTCCAGGAGTAATGGTCGATCAGCCAGCCGCCGATCACCGGCCCCACGGCGGCCGTGATACCGCTGAAGCCGGCCCACGTGCCGATGGCCCGGCCCCGTTCATGCTCGGGAAAGGCCGCACTGATCAGCGCCAGGCTCCCCGGCACCAGCAGGGCTGCACCCACGCCCTGCAATGCGCGCGCCGCGATCAATGCGTTCACGCCGCTTGAGAGCGCGCACAGCACCGAGGCCACGCCGAAGATCGCCACACCCATCAGGAAGATGCGGCGGCGGCCGTAGCGGTCGCCCAGCGCGCCGCCAAGCAGGAGCAGCGCGGCCAGCAACAGCGCATACGACTCCACGACCCATTGCACCTGATGCAGCGTGGCATGCAACTCGTTCTGGATTGCCGGCAGCGCCACGTTGACGACCGTGCCGTCGATGAAGGCCATGCCGGACGCGAGGATTGCGGTCGCCAGCACCCACCGCTGCCTGGCCGGCGAGCAGGGCGATGCCGGAGGGCCGTGGCGGATGGCGGCCTGGTCGCAGGGTGGATGCAGCGCAGCGGTCATGGAACTCCGGCGGGCAATCGAGGTGCCACCCGGCTTTCACCAAGGCACCCGCGCCAGGCACGCCGGGAAATGGGCGCATCCTGCGTGCGCAATGCTACCTTCACGGTCAGTGGCCGCTGCCGACAACGCCGCTGCTCATCGCGGCGGCAATGAGCAGCGCCCTCAGCCCGTGTAGATCACCACACCTTGCAATGCTGCCCCGCCGGCTTCACCAGCTTGGCGCCCGGCTTGCACGCAAAGGCCTTCTCGAACTCCGGCATGTTGACGACGACGCCGTTGATGCGCCAGCGCGCCGGCGAGTGCGGGTCGACCTTGGCCTGCACGCGCAGGGCTTCGGGGCGGGCATCGGCGCAGTCCCACTGCGCGAAGCCGACGAAGAAGCGCTGCTCGGGCGTCAGGCCGTCGCGGTTCTCCAGCGTCTTGCCGGTCATGTGCACCTTCCAGGCCTCCCAGGCCAGCACCAGGCCGCCGAGGTCGGCAAGGTCTTCGCCCAGCGTCAGCTTGGAGTTGATCTTGATGTCATCGACGACGGTGTAGGTGGCGTACTGGTCGGCCACGCAGGCGGCGCGCTTCTCGAATTCCTTGCCGTCCTTCTTGGTCCACCAGTTCTTCAGGTTGCCCTGGGCGTCGAACTGGCGGCCTTCGTCGTCGAAGCCGTGGGTCAGCTCGTGGCCGATGGTGCCGCCGGTGTTGCCGTAGTTGGGTGCCTCGTCGAGAGCTGCGTCGTACAGCGGCGCCTGCAGCACGCCGGCGGGGAAGTTGATGTCGTTCATCTGCGCGTCGTAATACGCGTTCACCGTCTGCGGCGTCATGCCCCACTCGCCGCGGTCCAGCGGCTGGCCGATCTTGGCCAGGCGGCGCTTGGCCTCAAAGGCGTTGCCGCGCGTGACGTTGCCCAGGAAATCGCCAGGCTGCACGGCAAAGGCCGAGTAGTCGCGCCAGCGCTCCGGGTAGCCCACCTTGTTGACGATGGCCTTGAGCTTGGCGTGGGCGCGGGCCTTGGTCTCGGCGCTCATCCAGGCCAGGCTGTCGATGGACCGGCCCATGGCCACCTCGATCTCGTCGGTCATCTGCACCGCCGCGGCCTTCAGGTCGGGCGTGAAGTTGCGCGCAATGAATTCCTGGCCCAGCGCCTCGCCCATCTGCACGTCGACGAGCTGCACGCAGCGCTTCCAGCGCGGTTTCAGCTGGGGCGTACCGTGCAGGGTCTGGCCGTAGAAGTCGAAATTGGCCTGCACGAAACCGTTGTCCAGCGCGGGGCTGAGGCTGCTGGCCAGCTGCCAGCGCAGATAGGTCTTCAGGTCCGCCAGGCTCATCGCGTTGAGGCGCGCGCCGAGTGCCTTGAAGAAGGCCGGCTCGGTGACGTTGTAGCGGGCATGCCAGGGCGTGGTGCCCAGGGCCGCCTGGTAGCTGGCCCAGTCGAAGCCGGGCATCAGCGCCTTCAGGCCGCGCGCGTCGACGACGTGGAAGGTCTTGTAGGGGTCGCGCTTGTCGACCTTGGAGAGCGACGCGCGGGCCAACGTGGTCTCGGTGGCCAGCACGCTGCGCGCCCCCGCCTTGGCGGCCTCGGGTGTGTCGCCCAGCAACTCGAAGATGCGGGCCACATGGGCCTCGTAGGCGGTGCGGATCTTCAGCGTCTTGTCGTCACGCTTGAGGTAGTAGTCGCGGTCGGGCAGGCCCAGGCCGCCGGCCGAGGCGAAGGCGATCTGGCGCGTCGCGTCGGCGAAGTCCTGGCCCGCGCTGAAGCCGAAGAAGAGGCGGTCATTGCCGGCCGCCAGCTGCAACTCGGCCAGCAGGGCCGGCAGGGCCTTCTTGTCCTTCAGCGCGGCGATGCGGTCCAGCGTCGGCTGCAGGCCCTTGAGCCCGGTGGCCTGCACGGCGCCCTCGTCCATGCAGGCGGCGAAGTAGTCACCCAGCTTGGCCTGGGCCGCGGTGCGCTCGGCGCCCGGCTGGCCCAGCTTGTTCAGCACGCCCCACAGGTAGCGCTGGTTCTCGTTGGCCATCTTGGCGTAGACCGACCAGCGCGACTGGTCGGCCGGAATGGGGTTGGTCTTGGTCCAGGCGCCGCAGGCGTAGCGGTAGAGGTCGTCGCAGGGGTCGGCGCTGCGGTCCATGGCCGTCACGTCCAGGCTGGGCGTGTAGGGCAGGGCATCCAGCGGACCTTCCGCAGCATTGGGGCCGGCCGCGTGGGCCAATGTCGCCGCCAGCAAGGCGGGGAGCAGCAGTCGTTTCATGGTGGGCGAGGAATTTGAAGTGGGGCGATTGTGGGCGCTGGGCGCGCCAGCAGCCATTCGTCAGACCTGGGGGAGCGGCCAGCCCGTCGCGGAATTCGGCGGGGGAGGAGAAGCAGATAGGTTCGGCCATGATGGGCGCTTTCTGATTGCTGCAATTTGCCCATGGAAACCTTGCTGCTGCTCGTCCCGATCGCCGCCGAACACAAGGCCCTGCTGCTGGAACGCTTTCGCGTCATCGACGCCCCCGACGCCACCCGCCGGGCCGCGGCAATAGCGGCCCACGCCGCCGAGATCGACCTCGTGCTGACGAATGGCGGCACCGGCTTCTCCGCCGACGAGATCGCCGCGCTGCCCAACCTCAAGCTGCTGGCCGCCCAGGGCGCCGGCTACGAGAATCTCGACGTGGCGGCCGCCAAGGCGCGCGGCGTGCTCGTCTGCAACGGCGCCGGCACCAATGACGACTGCGTGGCCGACCACGCCCTGGCCCTGCTGCTGGCCAGCGTGCGCGCCCTGCCTCAACTGGGCGTGGCGCTGCGCGCCGGCGTCTGGCGGGACGCCCTGCCCCTCTTCCCCAACTTCAAGGGTAGGCGCCTCGGCGTCATCGGCCTGGGCGGCATCGGCCGCAAGATCGCCACGCGTGCCGCCGCTTTCGGCATGGTCATTGGCTACAACAACCGCCGCCCGCGGGAGGATGCTGGCGATGCGGCCTGGTTCGACAGCGTGATGGCCCTGGCGGCCTGGGCCGACGACCTTGTCGTCGCCACGCCCGGCGGGGCGGCCACCCGGCACATCGTCAACGCCGAGGTGCTGGCGGCGCTGGGCGCCGGCGGCCATGTCGTCAACATCTCGCGCGGCAGCTGCGTGGATACCACCGCGCTGGCCGCGGCCCTGCGGGCTGGGCAGATCGCCGGTGCGGCATTGGATGTCTATGAAAGCGAGCCCCGCCCGCCGCAGGAGCTGCTGGGCCTGGACAACGTCATCCTGACGCCCCATGTGGCCGGCTGGTCGCCCCAGTCCATCCGCGCCACGGTGGAGAACTTCATCGCCAACGTCGACGCCTGGCGGCGCGGCGAGGCGCTGCTGACGCCGATCTGATTCAGCGCCGCTCGCGCCGCGCCTCCATGACTTCGCTCTCTTCGCGCGCGGCGTACTGGCGGCGGCTGCCCTCCTGAAGCGCCACCTCTGCCGCCAGTCGGCCCATCTGGGTGCTGGCCATCTCCTGCATCATCAGCACGTCGGCGTCTTCGGGCATGCGCGTCAACTGCGGCTCTTCGCGCTCCGCCCGCGCCGGACGTCGGCGCGCGAACAGCGCATCCAGGGTCAGCAGGCGGCGGGGATCGGGCAGGGAGGCCATCATGGAATCTCCGAAAAATGTCAGGCTTGTGGAACAGACGTTATTGCGACGCCGATAGCGACACGCCCCCGCATCAACCCTTCCCTAATTCCGCGGTTGGCGGGTGGCGTGCCGGTCCAGCACGCCCCCCGCATCCGCGGGGCCGGGCGCCCCTGATGGCAACCCGGTGCTGATCGGCCCGCACGTCTGACGACAATGGGCGCATGCGCTGCCAGGATCATCCCGAGCTGATTCGCCCCCGCCTGGTGGGGCCGGCTTGAGCCGCTGGTCTTCAGGCCCCAGCCTCGCGCAGGCGCTCGCCGCTGAAACCGCCCCCTCCTGGCCGCGGAGATCGCGCCATGGCCCGGCGCGGGCCCTGCTGATCTCTCTGGTGGCCCATGGGCTGCTGCTGAGCCTGACCTTTGGCGGTGAAGGCCTGGGCCTGCCCGGCCTGAGCTTGCCCTGGCAGGCCCGCCGCGCCGAGGTGCCCGACCTGCGCGTCGTGCTGGTCACCCCGCCGCCAGCGCCTGCCGCTGAGCCATCGCCCCTGCCCGCCGAACCGCTTGCGCCGTCCGAAACCTCGGCTGTGCCGGCGCCACGCGCCCCGGCGGCCGACGAGGCACCGCCACCCGCCCCCGCCCCGGCCGTCATCGCCGTGGAACGGCCCAACGAAACGACCTGGACGGTGCCGCCTCAACCCCCGGCCTCCGCCCCCGTCATCGCGGCCCTCTCGGCTGCCTCCAGCGCCCTGACCACGCTGACGCGCGACGACAGCACACGCGCCGCACTGGACCGCGAGGCCCGCGAGCGCGCCGCCGAAATGGCCCAGCTCGACCGCGCCAGGCGCGACACCCAACAGCAAGCCCAGCAGCAGACGGAAAAACTGGCCGAAGCGGAACGACTGGAGGCTGCGAAACAGGAGGCGACCCGACAGGAGGCCGCTCGCAAGGAGGCTGCACGTCAAGAGGCAGCGGCCCGGGCCGAGGCGGCGCGGCTGGAAGCCGAACGCCAGGAAGCCCAGCGCCAGGCCGCCGCGAAGCAGGAAGCGGCACGGCTGGAGACCGAACGCCGACTCGCGGCGCAACAGGACGCGGCTCGGCAGGAGACAGCTCGCGCCGAGGCCGCTCGTGCGGAAACCGCCCGGCAAGAGGCAGCCCGCCAGGAAACGGCCCGCCAGGAAGCTGCACGCACCGAAGCCGCCCGTCAGGCCGCCGAGTCCGCCAGGCAGGAGGCCGCACGACAGGAAGCCGGGCGCCAAGAGGCGGCTCGCCAGGAAGCTGCCCGCGCCGCGGCCGCCAAGCTGGCCGAGGCCAAGGCCGCCGAGGAGCAGCGCGAAGCCCGGCTGCGCGCCATCGGCCAGCAGCTCAACGAGGAAGCCGCCAAGCGTGACGCGGCACGCCAGGCCCCCTCCAACCTGCCCTCGTCCTGGAGCAGCGCCCGCCGCGGCCGCCTCTTCGGCCGCACCGATGCCAACGCCGAGATGGTGCTCTACGCCGAAGCGTGGGCGCGAAAGATCCAGTTCAACCAGACCTTCGACCTCGTCCGCGACGCGATCAAGCAACCCTACACCGACCCGCTCGTGACGGTTGCCATTCGCGCCGACGGCACGGTGGAGTCGGTCAGCTTCTACCGCTCCAGCGGCGTGCCGGCGCTGGACGAGGCCATCCGCCGCGTCATTGAGAGCCAGGCCAACTACCCGGCCTTCACGCCGGCGCTGGCGCGCGAGTACGACGTCATCGAGATCCGCCGTACCTGGCATTTCGATTCGGCGATCCGGCTGTACTGATCGCCCGCCAGGAGCAGCCGTCTGCCGGCGTCACTCAGCGCCAGAGCGCCGGTTGCGGCGACCAGCCCTCGGCTGATGACGCTTCCACCAGCGCCGCCGCGCAGGCGCCCAGGTCCAGCCCCAGCGCGTCACGCGCCGCGCTGCCACCTGCGTCGGTCGCGTGAGCGGCCGCGCGCACGAAAGCAGCAAAGCCGTCCCAGTCCCGCGACATTTGCTCCACCAGGATGCGCGCCAGCTCATAGGACAGCAGCGTGTCATCGTCGGCGCGCAGGAAGGATTCGCCCGACCACAGCCGCTGCACCTTGGCCGCATTCCAGTGGTCGCGCAGTAGGCCGTGCAATTCCGGCGCCGTGTGCAGCGAGGGCTGCGCACCGGCCACACGGCGTTCGCTGTTGACGGCGATGCCCTCGTCCAGCCAGCGCGGCAGCCTCAGGTGAGCCAACGCGCTGTGCGTCAGCTCGTGCGCAATGACGGGCTCGATAGCGCCGAGATGGGCACGCACCACGACGAAGTGCGGACAGCCGGCATCTATGAACATGCCCCCTGAAACGGCAAACTCGCCGTCCGGGTAGTAAAGCGAAACATAGCGGTAGTAGTCGTCCTCGCTGTTGAGCACCAGAACAAGGCTGCGCTGGCCCGCAGGGAAGCTCGCAAGCGGCCCCAGCAGCCGCTCGATGCGTCTGCGGGCCGTATGTACGTAGGCGGCGGTCGCGCGCTCCTCGCGCTCGTTCAGCGGCGACAGCACCATGGCCTCCTCCGTCTCCAGCAGGCCCATCTGCGGCCCCAGCGCCTCGCCCAGGTGCAGCAGCCAGGCCCGGCGCCCGGCCTCAAGCGCAGCGATGCGCTGCTCGTCACTTGCATGGCTGGTCTCGTCGCCCGCTGCCCAGCGGTTCAGGGCGCGCCAGTCCAGCACCGGCAGTTCGTGGCCCCATTGCAAATGGTCCATGACTGAAAAACTCGCACCCCTCGCCGCGTGAGCCAATTCCTCGGGCGCCGGACCCTGCCCGTTGCTGCGATCGCGATAGCCCGCGTCCGCGACGACCTTGTCCACCACACGACGCCATGGTGTGGACAGGAAGGCGATGAAGGCGCCTCCCAACGGGAACAGCCAGATCGCCACCAGCAGCATGCCCACCGGCAGGTGTATCCGCCGCCCCGTCGCGATGACGCGGCGCGACACCAGCACATTCACAACCAGCAAGACTGCTAGAAAAACGACAAATTCAGTCATGAAGCGGTAGCCAGAGATTGTTGGGCTCGAACTGCAAGTGCGCGATCTTCGCCGCGGCTTCGACACGTCGATTTGGTCGTATTACCAGGGTTCCCCCGTCCCTCTTGCTGCACCGCACACAGAGGGAATGTCCCCGATTCACCCCGAAGGTGGGGTGCTAGCGTGAAGTGTTGTTCGTGGTTCCGGCCTGCCCACGCGGCGGCCGGGCGCTCTGTTGGTTCCCGTCGCAAACACCAAGCTAGGAGACACAGATGAGGACTTCCCTTCGCGCGGTCCTGGGCCGCGCCGCCTGCCGCCTGGGCGTACCACTGCTTGCGGTCATATGCGCCACACCGGCCGCCGCCAGCACGCTGACGCAGAACGTGTCCTGGACCATCAACCGCACAGGCACGACCGCCAAATACCGCGTCGTCGCCTATGGCGATTCCATCTATGCCGGCTACAACGGCTCGGTGCTGAATGCCGCCAAATACGCGGCGCCCACGGTGGACGCGGAATACCTTGCGGCCAAGTGGAATGCAAGCATCGAGAGCGTGCGCCGCGCCAAGTCCGGCGCCGTCGCCTCCGACGTTTACAGCAACAAGATCGTGGCCGAGAAGTCGTACATGCAGGCGGCGTCCACCCGCGTCGTCACCTTCGAGATGTGTGGCAACGACGGCCTGCAGGCCCGCTCCGCCTTCAAGAGCCAGACCGGCACCTGCAACTACGCAGGCATGGACGCCGCCGTGAACAGCTGCAAGACCTATGTGGCTGCCGCCATGGACTTCATCAACGCCAATGCCTATGCCGGCGTGAAGCTCAAGCAGATCTCCAACCTGCACTACCCCGGCTACAACGCCGACAACACGCAGAGCAGCTGCAAGGACGCCAGCACCGGCGCCACTGTGAACATGCGCGATCGCTTCCTGCCCAAGATTGCGACGATGAACTACTGGATGTGCGAGTACGCGCGCCAGAAGGGCTTCAATTGCGCCGACAACTTCGCGCAGTACATGGGCGCGGACTACGACAGCAACGGCGACGGCATCATCGATTCCGGCGCCCTGCGCTATGTGGCCGGCGAGAGCGAGGCCAGCTACGTGACTCGCATCACGACGACGCTGAAATCGACCATCCGCGACGCCAACGCCAAGTTCGTCTCCAGCAGCAGCAGCTACGACTACATCCAGTCCGACGACACCCACCCGACCTACAGCGGCGGCACTGTGTCCGCCGGCATCTTCGGCGGTACCACCGGATCGGGCGCGGCGCGCTACACGTCATTCACGAACGGCAAGAGCCCCATCTGGAACCAGTAC
The DNA here is from genome assembly GCF_054049415.1 of Roseateles sp. P5_D6. Classification (NCBI taxonomy): domain Bacteria; kingdom Pseudomonadati; phylum Pseudomonadota; class Betaproteobacteria; order Burkholderiales; family Sphaerotilaceae; genus Roseateles; species Roseateles sp. P5_D6. Next base: position 161,024 of record NZ_JBFUMK010000004.1, read on the forward strand.
GGGCATGAGCGCATGGGCTGGGCGATTTCGACGTCCAACCCGGCGGCGCCATGAACTGAACGCGGGCTGTCATGACGCGACCCAACGACCGCCACAACACCACCTGGGGGCCCTCCCCCTGGGTGCTGGTGGTTGCGATCGCCGTGGTAGTTGGTGGGCTCGCCTGGTGGTGGCCGGCGGCTGAGGCACCCGCATCGCCAGCGGTTGCTGCGGCACCGACTCAGCCGGCATCAGTGGCTGCCCAGACACCCACCGCCTGGGCCAGTGCCCCGGATACAACGGTCGCCGTGGTCATGACCGGGACGGCCACTGCGCCGGTCGCCCGCATCCCGCGTCTGCGCGACCCCAACGGCGACCAGACGCCCGACCTGGCCGACTACATCAACGAGGGCGAGCGCCCCACCATGGCTGAAGTGATCCAGCGCCTGCATGCAGCCGGCGTGCGCACCGGTCTCGGCGCCTTCAATCCCCCCGGCACGCGCCCGCCGCTGATCGGCCTGGCCGTGCCCGAGAACTTCGAGTTGCCGCCCGGCTATGTGCGCCACCACCAGGCCACCGACGACGGCCAGCGCATCGAGCCCATGCTGATGTTCTCGCCGGATGCGCAGACGCTGGTCATCAATGGCCGCAGCGTCGCCGTGCCGGCCGACCGCGTCGTGCCGCCTGAACTGGCGCCGCCGGGGTTGCCGATCCGGCGCATCGTCGTGCCGGCGCCGGTGGACGGCCCGCGTTGACGCTCGCTGCCTTGCCCAGCCGGCTCGCCCGCAGCCGGTGGACAGGCGTCGTCGCGGCCGCGCTGCTCTGCGGTCTGTACGCCCGCGGCGGGCCGGCATGGATGCTGGGCTTCGTCGCTTTGGTGCCCTGGCTGCGCACGCTGGATGCCGAAGCCCGTCTGGGCCACACGTTGCTCGGTGCGTGGGCCATGTCGGTCGCTTACACGGCCGCGGTGTTCTTCTGGTTCGGCAGCGCGCTCGGCGCCTACACGCAGATCGGCACGGGTGCGGGCCTGGCGCTGCTCCTGCTCGCCGCGCCGCTGTTCCAGCCGCAGATCCTCGTCTTCGCCGTCGTGCGCCACCTGGTGCGCCGCCATCACGGCGTGACCCTCGCCGCATGCATCGGCGCGACCGCCTGGGTCGCGGCCGAATGGGCGCTGCCGCATGTGCTGGGCGACACGCTGGGCCACGGCCTCTACCCCGCGCCGCTGCTGCGCCAGGCCGCCGAGCTGGGCGGCGCCACCGGGCTGACCGTCGTGCTGCTGCTGGCCAACGAGGCCATCGCCGCCGCACTGGCGCGTCGTCGCGAAGGCCTGCGCGCGATGGTTGTGCCGCTGGTGCTTGCTGCCGTCGGCCCACTGCTGCTGGCCGGCTATGGCCTCTTCGCGCTGCAACCTGAGCAAACCTCAGCAGCCAAGCCACTGCGCATGGGCCTGGTGCAGTCCAACATCACCGACTACGAGCGCCTGCGCCGCGACAAGGGTGCTGCCGCCGTCGTGCGTGAAGTCCTTGATACGCACTTCGCCATGAGCTACGACGCCGTCGAGCGCCAGCATGTCGACGCGGTGCTGTGGTCCGAGACCGTCTACCCCACCAGCTTCGGCCAGCCCAAGAGCGCGGCCGGTGCCAAACTGGACGCCGAGATCCAGGCCATCGTCGACGCGGCCGGAGTGCCCTTCGTGTTCGGCACCTACGACCGCGATGAGGTGGGCGAATACAACGCCGCCGCCTTCGTGTCGCCCCGCAGCGGCTTGGCTGGCATGTACCGCAAGACGCGGCTCTTTCCGTTCACCGAATACCTGCCCGAGTGGCTGGACAACGCCACCGTGCGGGGCTGGCTGCCCGGCGCCGGCAGCTGGCGGCCGGGCAGCGGCGTGCGCGTCTTCCCGCTGCGCCTGGCCGATAGGCGCGAGGTGCCCGTGTTACCGCTGATCTGCCTTGACGACACCGACTCCGGCCTCGCCATCGCCGGCGCACGCCTGGGCGCGCAAGTCATCCTGACCATGTCCAACGACTCGTGGTTCACTGACCACGAGCAAGGCGCCGCACTGCACCAGGCCGTCGCAGCCTTTCGCAGCATCGAGACCCGCCTGCCGCAGTTCCGCGTCACGACCAATGGCTTCAGCGCCGTCATCGATGCCCGCGGCACCGTCATCGCCGCCACGCGCATGGGCGAACGCACCCTCGTCATCGGCGACCTGCCAGTGCGCGACCCGGCGCCCACGCTGATGGTCCGCTGGGGCGACTGGGTCGGGCGCGCGGCGGCGGTCTTCATTGCCGGACTGGCGATGTGGTCGGTGCTGCGGCGTTGGGTGGGTATCTCTCCCGTCGAGTTGCCAGCCACTCTTGCGAGCCAGTTCGTCGTGCTGCCCCCTGCCGCCCGCGCCGTGGCGGGCCTGCTGCAGCTGATCTCGCGCGGCGGCGCGCTGGCCATGGGTGCAATCTGGCTGTGGGGCGATGGCACGCTGCAGACCAACACCCTCGCGCTGCTGCGCATGTTCACGGCCCTGTGCCTCATCCCCGAGGCAGCGGCCTGGGCCCTGTTGCGCGCCTGCACAGCCCAGGTCACGCTGGCGGAAGGCTTACTGGTGCTGACGCGCGGCTCGCGGCGACTGGAGGTCCCACTGAGCGACATCGCCGCCATCGAGCCTTGGTGCTTGCACCTGCCTGGCTCAGGCGCCTCGCTGCGTCTGAACTCAGGCGAGCGCTGGCTCCACGGCCTCGCCCTGCCCGACCCCTGGGCCCTGGCCCGTGCCCTCGGGCTGCCCATGCATGAACAGCCTGCCTGGCTTGCCTGGTGGGCCTACGCCCGCAGCCGCGCACAACTGCCGCCCAGCCGCCTCGCCCAGCCGGCGTTCAAGTTCCTGCTGCTGCCTTTCCTGCTGGCCGTGCCCGCCTTCCAGCTGCACCAGAAGATCGCCTACGGCAGCGCCTTCGGGGAGTTCTACAGCTACGGGCTGGCGGCCTACCTGACGGCCTTTGCGCTGTGGTGGGCGGCCTGGATTGCCGGCGTGGTGCTGTGCGCGGCTGCGGTGCGGGCGGTGATCGAGTTGGGCGCGTTTGCTGGCTGGCTGGTACTCCCGGGGTGGGCGACAGCGGCGCGCGCGGGGCTGGAACGACTCGGGTTGCTGGCGCTATATCTGGGGTTGCCCGCTTGGTTGTTGCTGCGGACTGTGCCCGGTTGAATCCGCCGCCTATCAGCGACATTCACTTCTCCGCCTTGATTGCCGAGAAGCTGTCACACGCTGGCAGTCGATTGCGAGGCCTGATAATTTTCACGTGACCCTCGATGCACGCAAGGAACTGGCAGTCTTCCTCACCAGCCGCCGGGCTCGCCTGGGGCCGGCCGACGTGGGACTGCCGAGCGGCGCGCGGCGTCGCGCTCGCGGGCTTCGCCGCGAGGAGGTCGCGGCGCTGGCCGGCATCGGCGTCACCTGGTACACGTGGCTTGAACAGGCGCGGCCCATTCGCGTTTCGGCGAGCGCACTCGAACGGGTAGCCGACGCGTTGCGCCTGGGCAGCACCGAACGGGCGCACCTGTTGGCGCTCGCGGGCCACCCTGCGCCGGCTGTCGAGTCAGCCGCCATCGGCCGCGTCGTGGACGACCTTTCAGCGCTGGTCGGATCATTGACCTTGCCGGCCTACCTGAAGACGAAACGTTGGGATCTGCTGGCGTGGAACGAACCGCTGTGTCAGCTCTTCGGCGACTTCGGCAGCCTGCCGGCCGAGGCGCGCAACCAGTTATGGCTCACCTTCACGAGCCCGCTCTACCGCGAGCGGATGGCGGACTGGGAGATCGACGCGCGGGACGTGCTCGCGCGCTTCCGTGTCGACTTCGGCCGCTCGAACGGGGACCCCGGCTTTGCAACCTTGGTCGCGCGCACCGCGGCGGCAAGCCCCGAGTTCCGCGCCTGGTGGGCTCATCACGACGTGGTGGCCGATCGATCGACCGTTCGAAAGACGCTACGGCACCCCGTGCATGGCGAGGTCCCCTACAACATCACGTCCTTCACGCCCGACGGAGCTCCCGACTTGCGGCTCACCATCTTCAGGCCCGAACCACCCGTGGTGTGACGGCGCGGTCAGTTCCGCAAGCCGGGTAGTGGCGATACCCGTATGGCGACCGCACTTGTTGGGTGACGCAGCGTCGATATCCTCGACGCATGCGAACCGAATCTTTCCCACCCGCCGTCGATCCAGGTGTTGCCGGCAACGCCGATGACCGCACGTCTGTGTGCCTGTCGATCAACGGCCGAGCCCACACGCTCACGGTGCCGGCTTCGACCACGTTGCTGGACCTGTTGCGCGACCACTTGGGGCTGGCGGGTACGAAGAAGGGCTGCAGCATGGGCGCCTGCGGTGCTTGCACCGTGCTCGCCGACGGGCGCCGCATCAACGCCTGCCTGACGTTGGCGGCCATGCAGGACGGACGCGAGATCACGACGATTGAAGGTGTGGCGCGCGACGGCCTGACGCACCCACTGCAGCAGGCTTTCATCGACTGCGACGCACTGCAGTGCGGCTACTGCACGCCGGGGCAGATCGTTTCAGCACTCGGCCTCCTCCAAGAGGACGGCGTGACGGATCGCGGCAGTGTCGAGGCCTCGATGAGCGGCAACCTGTGCCGATGCGGCGCTTACCCGAACATCGTCGACGCAATACTCCAGGTGGTGGGCCAACGATGACCCTGCACCCGTTCTCGTATGTGAGGGCGGTCGACCTGCAATCCGCGCTTGTCGCGGTGCAGGCCGAACCGGGTGCGGCTTTCATTGCCGGCGGCACGGAGTTGATCCCTTTGCACAAGGCCGGCCTCGCCTCGTTGACGCGGGTCGTGGACATCGGTCGGTTGCCGCTAGCCACAGTGGCGATTGACGATGGCACGTTGTCGATCGGCGCGCTGGCACGCTTGAGCGACGTTGCGGCAAACGCGGACGTGCGCCGCGAAGCGCCGGCCGTCGCGCAGGCGCTGCTCGCAAGCGCTTCACCGCAAGTGCGGCACATGGCCACTGTCGGAGGCAACCTGCTGCAACGAACCCGCTGCAGCTACTTCCGCAACGGCTTGGCCCTCTGCAACAAGCGGCAGCCGGCCAGCGGCTGCGGCGCCATCGACGGTGAAAACCGCCTGCATGCGGTATTCGGCGCGAGTGCACACTGCGTCGCGACGCATGCGTCGGACCTGGCAGTCGCGCTCATTGCGGCCGACGCCCAGTTGCGTCTGATCGGGCCGCGCGGCGAGCGGCGCCTTGCGCTGCAGCGCTTGTATCGCCTGCCGGGCGACCGGCCCGAATGCGAGACCAACCTTGAACCCGGCGAACTGATCACTCACGTCGAGTTGCGGCTTGCGCCTTGCATGCGGCAATCGAGCTATCTGAAGCTGCGCGACCGTGAGTCGTTCGAGTTCGCCGTCGTTTCGGTTGCTGCCGGCCTGTCAATCGCCGATGGCATCGTGCGCGCAGCGTGCATCGCGGCCGGGGGCGTCGGCACGGTGCCGTGGCGGCTGCCCGCTTGCGAAGAGGCGCTGCTCGGCGCTCGCTGCGACGACGAGAGTCTGCAACGTGCTGCCGAGTTGGCCTCGGTCGGGGCGGCGCCGCTGCGTCACAACGCATTCAAGGTAGATCTGCTGCCCCGTGCGGTACTGCGCGCGCTACTGCAGACAAGGGACCGGTCATGACCGTACCTGAGCGTCCAAACGGTCGTGCCACGCCGCGGCTGGAAGCCGAACTGAAGGTGACCGGCGCAGCCCGCTACGCTGCCGAACAAACAGTCCAGGGACTGCTTCACGCGGCGCTCGTGCAGGCAGATGTGCCCAGCGGCGTGGTGCGCAACGTCGATGCCACTGCCGCGCTGGCAATGCCGGGGGTGGTCGCGTTGCTCTGGCACGCAAACGCGCCGAGGGTCCGCAATGGCGGTTTTCTTGCGCTGCTGCAGGACGCGACCGTTCATTTCGCCGGGCAGCCCGTTGCGCTGGTGATCGCTGAGTCGCCGCAGCAGGCGCTGCGCGCCGCTGCGGCCGTGAAAGTCGATATCGAACCGGCACCGGCCATCACCGCGATGAACGCCGCGCTCGGCGAAGTGGTTTCACCCAAAGAGGCGGCCGGCGGTGTGGCTGTGGACAGCCGCCGCGGCGAGCCCGAACGCGAGTTGACGCAAGCTGCGCACGTCCTCGCGCAGCGCTACACCACGCCGACGCACAACCACCTTCCGCTCGAACCGCACGCCGTCGTCACCCATTGGGAGCAGGGCCGCCTCACGGTGCACACCTCCACCCAGGCGGTGTTCGGCTCGCGACGCATTCTTGCGCATTGTTTTGATTTGCCGCCGGAGCGGGTGCGCGTCGTCGCCCAGTACGTCGGGGGTGGCTTCGGATCCAAGGGTCGCGCGTGGTTTCCGGCGCTGGTGTTGGGAGTCATGGCGGCGCGGCACGTGCAGCGACCCGTTCGGTTAGAGCTGACGCGCGCACAAATGTTCTGTGTAGTCGGCAGGCGGCAGGAGACGGTGCAGGACCTGAAGATCGGCATGGATGCCGATGGCCGTCTGCGTGCCATCGTGCACGACGCGCTTGCGCAGACGTCGACATTCGCAGAACACCTCGATCCAGTCGCGACCCCGAGTCGGGTGCTGTACGGCTGCGCCCATGTGGCGACCACGCAGCGCCTGGTGCGCGTGAATGCACCGCAGCCGAACCCGATGCGCGCCCCGGGAGAAGGCCCTGGAAGCTTTGCGCTCGAATCGGCGCTCGACGAGTTGGCCCACCGACTCGACATCGATCCGCTCGAACTGCGTTTGCGCAACCTCGCCGAGCGCGACATGCACACCGACCTGCCCTGGTCCAGCAACGGCCTGGAGACATGTCTGCGCGTCGCAGCCGATGCCTTCGGGTGGTCGCGTCGCCCGCGCAAGCCGCAGCAGTGGCAGCAAAATCATTCGTGGGTCGGCTGGGGCATGGCGTCCGCGCTGTACCCGGTGTTTCGCATGGCGTGCGAAGCCAGCGTCGGCTTGAGCCGCGAAGGCGTGGTGTGTGTGCGGTGCGGCACGCAGGACATCGGCACCGGCACGTTGACGGTGCTGGCGCAAATTGCAGCGGAAGCGGTGGGCGTACCGCTCGCTGCCGTGCAAGTCGAACTCGGTGACACCGATCTGCCCGAGGGGCCGTACTCCGGTGGCTCCATCGCGACAGCCAGCTTCACCCCGGCGGTGGAAGAGGCGGCCCGTGGGCTGAAGAAGCGCATCCTCGCGAACGTGGTGGCCGATCTCGATTCGCCCTTGTACGGCCTTGCGAGCGATCAGGTCACGCTCGTGGAAGGGCTGCTGCACAGCCGCATCGACACTCGCCGGCAAACACTCGCCGCTTGGGCGGCCACCCCCGCCGCGCAAGGACTGCAGGTCCATGCCCGGACCGCGCCCGCCGAGCGGCCGGCCTACAGCGCCTATGGCTTCGGCGCGGTTTTCGCCGAAGTTCACGTCGATGCGACGCTGGGCACCGTACGTGTCACCCGGATCACAGCGGCGTACGCGGCGGGCCGGATATTGAACCCGATGCTTGCGCGCAGCCAGTACGTCGGCGGGATCGGGATGGCGCTGCACGAGGCCACGCTGATGGACCAGGCGTCGGGTCGCGTCGTCAACACCAGCTTGAGCGACTACCTCGTGCCCGTCCACGCCGATATGCCGCGCTTCGACATTCACATCGTCGAAGAAGACGACCCTCACCTCGCCGGCGGCATCAAGGGCATTGGCATGCTGGGGACGGTGGGCACCGCCGCAGCGATTGCGAACGCGGTGTTCCATGCGACCGGCCGCCGCCTGCGCGATCTCCCGATTCGCCTCGAACACCTGCTCTAGCGCTTGGAGAACAAGTCATCAGCCAGACGACAACAGGTTTTCATCGCCGCTTGACTCCATACCGGTTGGTATGTAGATTACATACCAACCGGTATGCAGGAGGGCGTGCGATGGCAACGACTTCGAGAGAGCGTTTGTTGGATGCGGCGGTGAATCTGATCCGCATCAAGGGCTACGCGGCGATGCGCGTGGAAGACGTCTGCGAAGCCACGGGCCTCACGAAGGGCAGCTTCTTCCACCACTTCGCGAGCAAGGAAGACCTCGCCATGGCGGCGGCCGAGCGCTTCTCGGCCAAGGCCGACCTGATGTTCTCGCGTGCGGCCTTCCGAGACGAACCCGACCCGCTGGCGCGGCTGCTGGCCTATGTGGACTTCCGCCGTGGCGCGATGCAAGGCGACCTGGCCGCGTTCACCTGCCTGCTTGGCATGCTGGCGCAGGAAACGTACTCGACGCATCCGCATCTGAGCGAAGCCAGCGGCCAGCACATCCAGGAGCACGCCGCGACTCTGGAGCCGGACATCGAAGCGGCAAAGGCATCTCACGCACCGCACGCCGAGTGGAGCGCACACAGCCTGGCGATGTTCACCCAGGCCGTCGTGCAAGGCGCCTTCGTGCTGGCCAAGTCGCAGCATGACCCGGCGGTTGCAGCCGATTGTCTGGACCATCTGCGCCGCTACCTCGAACTGACCTTCAACAAGCCACAGGCGCCCCCCAAGGCCGCACCGGCGCAGCGCGGGTCACGCGTTGGCGCCCGGCGCAAGACCTAGCGCTTCCCCACTTCCGCGCATTGCCTGTCTGGCGGCCTCCGTGAGCCGCCGGGGTCGGCTCGCGCCTTCGACGACCCAAAGGAGAGCTTCATGTTCGAAAGACGCCGCTTTCTCACCGCCTTGGCCGCCGCCGCACTGCCGGCAAGGGCTTTTTCCGCCGTCACTCCGGCGGCCCCCACCACCCTCGCATCAGGAGCAACGACCATGACATCGCAGAGCCCCAAGACCGCCTACGCCTCGATCCACGGCCAGAAGATGTACTACGAGGTGCACGGCAACGGCAAGCCGCTGGTGCTGCTGCATGGCGGGGTTGCCGCCAGCGAGGCCTTCGGCGCCAATCTGCCTCTTCTGGCCGCCTCGCATCAGGTCATCGCCGTGCACATGCAAGGCCACGGACACACCCGCGACGTTGACCGGCCGCTGCGCTTCGAGACGCTTGCCGATGATGTTGCGGCCCTGATCGAGCACCTCGGCCTGAAGAAGGCTGCGGTGATGGGCTATTCGCTCGGCGGGGGCGTGGCACTGCAGCTCGCGATTCGCCACCCCTCCCTGGTCGACCGCCTGGTCGTCGTTTCCCAAGCCATGAAGCGCTCGGCCTGGTTCCCCGAAGTGCTCGCCGCCTTCGACCAGATGGCCACCAATGCGCCCATGATCGGCGGCCATCTCAAGCAGTCGCCGATGGGCAAGCTCTACCCGGAGGTCGACTGGGAACAGCTGATGCGCCGCATCGCCGAGATGGAAAGTCACGACTACGACTGGTCGGCCGCGGTCGCCGGCATCAAGGCACCGACGATGCTCATCTTTGCCGACGCAGACGCCATGCGGCCGGAGCACATCGTCGAGTTCTACAAGCTGCTCGGCGGTGGGCAGCGCGATGCCGGACTGGATGGCTCGCAGCGCGCGCCTGCCCAACTGGCCATCGTGCCTGGGGCCAGCCACTACAACATCCTTGCGACCGATGCAGTCGGGAGGCTCTCAGCTTCGTTCCTGACGTCGTGATGGCGGGCCGGACCGTTGGAGTTGCCTGCAGACATGGAGACACTTCAGCGTCAAGGCGCTGGGAAATTCTGAGCTATGTTCCGGCGGCGGTCGCTGACGAGTTGTCGAACTTGTCTCGACGGCGAGCTGAAGAACGGTTTCGATGCAAAGGTCCAGCCCCGCAGAGATCCGGCAGGATGCGGCCGGTGCGAAGCAGCAGCCAGGATTGCTTTCGACTGAGCCGGCCTATGCTTTATCTTGGAGCACACGAGCGATGACCGAGCATGCGGTGGTGATCGCCGGCGCGGGCCCGACAGGGCTGATGTTGGCGGGCGAATTGGCACTGGCAGGGGTGGACGTCGCCGTCGTCGAACGCCGGCCCAACCAAGAACTCTCCGGCGCGCGTGCCCAAGGACTCTCCTCGCGCACCATTGAAGTGCTCGACCAGCGCGGCATCGCAGATCGATTCCTCTCGGCGGGGCAAATCGCGCAGGTCACGGGCTTCGCCGTCACCCGTTTGGACATCAGCGACTTCCCGACCCGCCACAACTATGGGCTTGCGCTGCGGCAGAAGCACATCGAGCGCATCCTCGCCGACTGGGTCACCGAGCTCAAGGTGCCCATCCTCTACGGCCGAGAACTTACGGGCTTCGTGCAGCACGACGCGGCTGTCGACGTCGCCCTCGCAGACGGTCGGTCACTGAGGGCGCAATATCTCATCGGGTGCGACGGTGGGCGCAGCCTCGTACGCAAGATGGCGGGCATCGACTTCGCGGGCTGGGATGCGACGACAAGCAACGTCCTCGCGGAAGTGGAGATGACGGAGAAGCCGCCGTACGGCGTGCATCGGTCGCTCGCGGGCACGCACGCCTTCAGCCGGTCGGAATACGAGATCAAAGGCGGAGAAATCAAATACAAGGACGTCGGCCCCATCGGCGTCATGGTGACCGAACCGAACACGAATGCAGCCACCGAACCGACGCTGCGCGATCTCAAGGAACTGCTCATCGCCGCGTGCGGCACCGACTACGGCGTCCACAGCCCAACCTGGATCTCCAGGTTCACGGACATGACGCGGCAGGCTACGGCGTATCGCAGGGGACGCGTGTTGCTCGCCGGCGATGCCGCGCACATTCACTCCCCGATCGGCGGGCTGGGGCTCAATACGGGCCTGCAGGATGCGGTGAACCTCGGGTGGAAGCTGGCACAGGTGATCAAGGGCACGTCACCGGACAAGCTGCTCGACACGTATCACGCCGAGCGCCACCCGGTTGGCGCTCGCGTGCTCAAGACCACGATGGCGCAAGTTGCGCTGCACCGCGAGGACGATCGCACGCTGGCCGTGCGCGACATCGTGGGCGAGCTCCTCAAGATGGAGGAGCCGCGCAAGCGAGTCGCTGCGGAGATGTCCGGCCTGGGCATCCACTATGACCTTGGCAAGGGCCACCCCCTGCTCGGACGCCGCATGCCCGATCTCGACTTGGTCTCCGCGATCGGCCCGCTGCGCGTCTTTTCCCTGCTGCATGGTGCCCGACCGGTGCTGCTCAACGTCGGTGAGCCCGGGAGCTTTGACATCGCTGCCTGGGCAGATCGGGTTCGGCTGGTCGACGCAAAGTACATAGGTACGTGGGAGCTTCCGGCAGTCGGGGTGGTCACTGCGCCCGACGCGGTGTTGATTCGACCCGACGGCCATGTTGCTTGGGTCGGAAACACACCTCGGGTCGGGCTCGTCGACGCACTGACCACCTGGTTCGGGCCGCCCGCGGCGGCGTAGCGCATCCGGCTCGATGGTGCGGCGCGACAGGGCAATCGTTGCCTTCTGTCTCGCTTGCCGTCAGCTAGCGTGCGGGACTCAGTGGCGCCCGGAGAAGGCCCTGAATCAGGGGCTCCGAATAGAACTCTCCGCCGCTCTCACTGCCCGCCACAGCGGCACCGGCGCCATCGCATAGCCCCTGACGCGCTTGAAGCCACGGGCGTAGAAGGCCGCGATAGACCGTCACATCGCACTGGGCATGAGGGTCTCCGCGTCGCCTTCGTGGATCCAGGGATCGCGCTCACAGCAAACGGGCCGCGGTGGTAGCCGCGGCGCCGCCTCCGATATGCTCCCGCCCCAGTTGTACATACAAGTGGAGCATTCCCATGACGACCTATGACATCGTCATCGCCGGCGGCGGCGTGTCGGGCCTGTATTGCGCGCTGCGCCTGGCCGACGCGGGCCACCGCATCCTCGTGCTGGAGGCAGCGGCCGACCGCTGGGGTGGGCGCATCGAGACCGAGGACATGGATGGCTTCATCGCCGAGTACGGGCCGATGCGCTTTGAGCCGACCCTACAGCCGCGCTTTGCCGCCCTGTGTGCCGAACTGGGCGTGGGCCTGCTCGATTTCTCCGGCCCTTCATCGGATCAGGTCAGCACCGATGACACCGACCTGCCCGAGGCCGAGCGCGGCCTGAACTCGCTGCAGCTGCTCAAGCGCGGGGTCATGCTCATCATGGGCCGTGCGCCCGATGACCAGGCCTGGATCGATGCGCTGACGGAAGGCGACTACATGCGGCTGCGCAAGCACGCCCAGCTGCACGGCCAGCCGCTGTGGGACATGGGCTTCTGGAACGCGTTGTCGGCGCAGGGCATCCTGAGCCACCGGGCGCTGGTGAAGCTGCGCGACACCGGAACTTTCTATCACATGATCCCGGAGAACCTGAACGCGGCGGAATGGATCATCTGGTGGCTGCGCGCGCTCAAGACCGTGGGCCAGCAGCTCGCCAGCATCGAGGGCGGTTCGGCCAAGTTGACCGAAGGGCTGCTCACACGGCTGCGCGGCCATGCCAACGTGACGCTGGCCGGCGGCCACAAGCTGATGGGCGTGCGCCCCGTGGAGCTGGGCAAGCCGACGCTGGCCCTGGACGTGGCGACGCAGAACGGCGCTCTCACGCTGCGTGCCGAGCGGCTCATCCTCGCGCTGCCGCGGCTGCCGCTGCTCAAGCTGACGCGCCACCTGCCCGAACACATCGGCTCGCAGCTGGACTGCGTCAATGGCTTTCCGATGCTGAAGGTCTTCTTCGTCTGCAACACGCCGTGGTGGAGCTATGGCCAGGCGCCACAGCAATACGCCAATTGCATGCCGACGCGCGAGATCCACTACTTCCGCCGCGCCCCCGAGGCCGACGCCGACGGCCACGGCATGGTGCTGCTCTATATGGACCGCCCGTCCACCGAGTTCTGGCGCCACTACGTCATCGACGGCGACCGCCACGACCGCGCCGAGGTGGACCAGAACGCGCGCATCGTCGATGCCTTCACCCTCTTCGTGGCCCGCGACGTGAAGCGGGCGGCGGATGCGAATGCCGAGTCGGCCTTGAAGTTGACCGACAACGCACGGCGCGTCTTTGGCGACCTGAGCCTGGCCGAGACCAGCCAGTACATCCGCAACAGCATCATCACGTATGGCATCCGCGACTGGGCCCGCGCGCCCTACGGCGCGGCCAACCACGGATGGCAGCCGGGCGTGCGCTCGTGGAAGGTCATGGACGCCTTCAAGGCCTTCGATTTCGGCAGCGGCGCGCGCAACTTGCACATCGTCGGCGAGGCCTATTCGGACTACCAGGGCTTCATCGAAGGGGCGCTGAACAGCGCCGAKCTGGCGCTGGCGACCATACCAGCGCGGCCCGTGGACGAGGCCGACCAGGAGCCCAGCTTGGGCCTGTCCTGAGGAGCCAGATACCAGTTGCGAGTGGCTATCCTGCCCGCCACAGAAGGAGTGGCGATGAGCAGGAAATGGCTGGCGCTGGCCGCGCTGACGATGATGGTGACGAGTGCCCGGGCGGCCGAAGACGGCTCGATGGACTGGGTGCGCGCCCGGATGAAACCCATGGCCGCGAACTCACCGGCAGAGCTGACCGATGCGCAGCTGCAGGCCTTTGGCGACGCCATCGGCCATGCCCGCGTCGTGGCCCTGGGTGAGCAGACGCATGGCGGCCGCCAGGAGTTCGAGCTCAAGACGCGGCTGGTGCGCTATCTGCATGAGCAGAAAGGCTTCGACGTGCTGCTGCTGGAGAGCGGCGTCTTCGACGTGGCGCTGCTGCAGCAGGCCATGCAGCGCGGTGAGCAGCTCGATGCGCTGGCGCCGGGCAATGTCTTCTACATGTACTCCAAGAGCGACGCCGGCCGCACGCTGCTGCGCTATCTGGACGAGGCGCAGGCCGGTTCCAAGCCCATGCTGCTGTCTGGCATCGACAGCCAGCTCAGCGGGGCTCTAAGCCGCAGCGAGCTGCCGCCACGACTGCGCGCCAGGCTGCAAGGCGATGCCAGCGACTGGCCGGTGTTCGAACGCCTCGCCGACAAGCTGATGCAGATGGACCGCACGCCACCATCAAGCAACGACGCGAAGACCTTCGACGCGGTGGCCACGCGTCTGAAGGCCGCGCTGTGCAAGCCCGGCGGCGACGAGTTGCTGTGCCGCAGCCTGGCCGGATTGCAGGCCCAGGCGGCCAACTTCTGGCACGGCGAATACTTGCGCGACCACGAGATGGCCGACAACGTGCTGTGGCAGCTGCAGCACGTCTACCCGGGCCGCAAGGCCGTCATCTGGGCCCACACCATCCACGTGGCGCGCGGCGTGAAGTTCGACGACAGCCATCGCTATGCCGGCGACATCCTCGGCCAGAAGCTGGGCCGCGACTACTACGTGCTGAACACCACCGCGCTGCAGGGGCGCTTCATGGAGTTCGCCTCGGGCGAGGTGCAGGCAATCCCGCCGGCCTATCCGCGCAGCCTCGAGTCCGCCCTGGCCAGTGATCCGGCCGGCTTCGCCTTCCTCAATGCGCCGAAGAAGCTCAAGATCGGCCTGCCGGCGCGCGGCATGGAGTTCGGCTACAGCATCCCTCTGGGCACCGGCATTGGCCTGGGTGCGCAATGGGACGGCGTCTTCTACATCCGCGACATGGCGCCCGTGAAGATGGAGCGCTAGGCGCTCAAGCCGGCTTCGCCGTGCAGGCCTTGGCGGCCGAAAGCCCACGAAGATAGCCGCGCCTCACGCCGCCGGCGGTGATGGCCGCGCTGACTTGATGCGCGTAGCGCTCGGCGCCGCTGAGCTTGCGCACCCAGCCGCGGAAAGGAATGACCCCCTCGGCCGTGCGCTGCAGCGCACCGGTGGCGGCATCTCCGCCCCGATCTAGCAGGCCGGGATTGCCACTGGTGTGAGGGGCATCGAGGTCAGGGCCGAGCACTTCGTCCAGCGCACGGATGCCGGCCGCCAGGCCGCCACAGCTGGCGTCAACGGGCGTCGCGTAGGGCGCCGCGGCCGCGGTCTTCAGCACCTCGGGGATGTCGGCGCGAACGACATTGAGGTCGCTGAGTGGCGTGGTCGCGGCGGTGGCGACCTTGTCCTGGTTGGAGCTGGCACAAGCGGTCAGGACGAGGGCAGTGGCAAGGAGGATGAAGGGATATGCGCGCATAGTCTGCGCATCATCTCAGGCCTTGCAACACACCCGCATCACGTCCCGACGCCGTAGCTCAGCCTCATAGGGCGCAAACGGGGAACAACACTCGCGACTTTGCTGTCTGACGGCGATGGTCGGGCGGGCAGGGCTGCAGCGAGCTTGCGTGCCGCAAAACAGCGGCTGCTCAACTCCGGCCGAAAGCTATCGTCGACGCTGGCTGCCGCGGCGAGATGCCCGATCAGGCGAGACAGCAATACACGACGCGACTCATTTCCCTCGGCCAATAGCAGTTCCTGACGCGCCGCGTCGATGCGGCGCAGCTGAGGCGCAGGAACCCGCAGCCCGTCGCGCGTCAACATCACGCCCGTGACGAGCTTGTCCTCGCCCGGTCCGTAGCAGGCTTCTGCATGAGGAAGGAAACCATGCCTCCGCACGACATCACCGGCCAGCGCGAGGAAGCCATGATCCGCGCCATCACCCGAGAACGTCAGATCGTCCACATAGCACGTGAAGCGGAGCCTGTGCCGCGACGCAAGTTCCTGCAATTCATCCAGCATTGGCCGAACCACGTGAAATGCAAGCACCTGACTGACCGGGCTGCCGATGGGAGCGCTGCCTTGATGCGTAAAAAGCCTTGCAAGCAGCGATGCCACATCTCGGGAACACAGCATCCCATCGACGAAGAGGTGCCAGACTCTGTCCTTCGTGATCGAGGGGTAGAAGTGGCGAATATCCAGCTTCGCGATGTTGCGCGCCGTCTCATGCGCACGCGCGTTTGTCAGATGCGATCGATGTGTCTGCCCGGACTGCAGGTAATGCGGCACGGCTATTCGATTCAGCAGCACTGCAAGGCGCCGATGGACCGCGAGAAGCAACGGCATCGGAACATGAACCGTTCGCTGTTTGCCACCCGTGACGCGGGTGCATTCACGGTAATTGTTCGCCCGCGCCGCAAGGCCTTCCAACTTCGGCAGCGACAGTCCCAGTATTTCGCCAGCCAGCCGTTTTCGGCTTTCAAGACAGTACAGCGGACTTTGATTGGAAAGATAAGGACGCTTCATTGATGCTGAGAAAACAGGGGTGTTGAAGACATTCCCATCAGACCCCCCAGAAGGTCTTGATGAGCCAGACCACACTGGCGGTGGCTCTCAAAGCCAGCTCCAGCTTCGCCCAGAGGGTGTCTTTCAACGCTCGCCGACGGCTTGGACGTCGTTGCTGCTTTGCCATAAAGGCATCCTTTCTGCACAGCGCCTCCCAGTTGGAGGCTCCAAACGGCTGTGCATGCGCAAAGCGTGGCGAGTGCACCCTGCTACCCAACCCGTTAACACCGGGGCGTCCAAGCCCCGGGGGAACGCGCCCCCGAAGAGGGAAGCGACTACGGCAGAGGCCAGAAGGTCTCCACGGACTGAAAGTCCCTGTCAATGAATTTTGCAAAACGCCCAAGCGCGTCAAGACTAGGCGCTGGCGGCAAGACTTCGATCAAGGGAAACACTGTCCGGATTGATCCGAGTGACCCACCTTGGGATCATCCGGTCATCACACTCGCCGCGGGCACGAGGACGGCCCGCGCCTGCTATCGCAGGCTGGCGTTGATCTTGGCGAGGGCGGCGGCGCCCGGGCAAAGTGCTGCTTCGCCCAGGGTGTTCAAAGGCACCGTGGCCGTGCGCTGGGCAGCGTGCCAATCCCTGGCCGCCGGGTCGACATAGAGCAGGCCAGTGGCAATCTCGCCGGCTGCGGCATGGAGTTGCATCGCATGCATCGCGTTCAGGCGGTCGGTGGGGTCGTAGTCGGGCGCCATCTTGCGCAGCCGCAGCGTGCTGCCATCGGCCTGCGGCACATCGATGACATCGGGCGAGTGCTCGACGACCTGCTCTTCGGCCAGGTCGATGAAGTCGATGCGGTTCAGCGCCTCGTTGTGGTCGCGGACATGGTCATAACTGCGCGTCGAGCCGGCGTGGTTGTTGAAGGCCACGCAGGGGCTGATGACGTCGATGAAGGCCGCGCCGCCGTGGCGCATGGCGCCTTCAATGAGGGGCACGAGCTGGGTCTTGTCGCCCGAGAAGCTGCGCGCGACGAAGGTGGCGCCGAGCTGCAACGCGAGGGCCGCGAGGTCGATGGCGGTGTCGTTGTTGGTTGCGCCCTTCTTGGCGACCGAGCCTTTATCGGCCGTGGCGCTGAACTGGCCCTTGGTGAGGCCATAGACGCCATTGTTCTCGACGATGTAGACCATGCGCACGCCGCGCCGCATGGCGTGCGCGAACTGGCCCAGGCCGATGGAGGCCGAGTCGCCGTCACCGGAGACGCCCAGATACAGCAGCTCGCGGTTGGCGAGGTAGGCGCCGGTCAGCACGCTGGGCATGCGCCCATGCACGGTGTTGAAGCCGTGGCTGGCACCGAGGAAGTAGTCGGGCGTCTTGCTTGAGCAGCCGATGCCGCTGAGCTTGGCGACGCGGTGCGGCTCGATGTCGAGCTGCCAGCAGGCCTGCACGATGGCGCCGGAGATGGAGTCGTGGCCGCAGCCGGCGCACAGCGTCGAGACCTTGCCTTCGTAGTCGCGGCGCGTGTAGCCGACCGCGTTCTTGGTCAGGCTGGGATGGTGCAGCTTGGGCTTCGCAAGATAGGTCATGCGGCACTCCTCGGCGCCGTGGCCAGCGCATGCACATGACGCGTGATCGCGTCGATGATGAAGCGGGCCGTGATCGGCGTGCCGTCGTAGTGCAGCACCGGCGTGAGGTGAGCCGGCGCCACCTCCAGCTCGTTGACCAGCATGCGGCGCATCTGCGCATCGCGGTTCTGCTCGACGACGAAGACGGCGCCATGCGCGGCGATGAACTCGGCCACCGACGGCGGGAAGGGGTAGGCACGCAGCCTCATCGCGTCGATATGGATGCCAGCCTCGGCCAGCGTCACCAGCGCCTCATCCATGGCTGGCGAAGTGGAGCCGAAATAGAGAACGCCGACGCTGGTCTTCTGCGCGGCGGCGCGCACCAGCGGCTGAGGCGCCAGCAACGCGGCGGTGGCGAACTTGGCGCGCAGGCGCTCGACGTTGCGGATGTAGTCGTCACCGCGCTCGGAGTAGAGGGCCTGCTCGTTCCTCGTCGTGCCGCGCGTGAAGTAGGCGCCCTTGCTGGCGTGCGTGCCGGGCAGGGTGCGCCAGGGGATGCCGTCGCCGTCGACGTCCTTGTAGCGCGCAAACTCCTTGCCGGCGTCCAGCTGCTCGGCCGTCATGACCTTGCCGCGGTCGTAGCGGCGTTCGTCGTTCCATTCGAGCGGCGCACACAGGCGCTGGTTCATGCCGATGTCGAGGTCGCCCATCAGGAAGACGGGCGTCTGCAGGCGCTCGGCCAGGTCCAGCGCATCGGCCGCGAACTCGAAGCACTCGCGCGGGTCCTCGGGCAGCAGCAACACATGCTGGGTGTCGCCGTGCGAGGCGTAGGCGCTGGAGAGCAGGTCGGCCTGCTGGGTGCGCGTGGGCATGCCGGTGCTGGGGCCACCGCGCTGCACGTCGATGACGACGAAGGGAATCTCGGCGAAATAGGCCAGGCCCAGGAACTCCGTCATCAGCGACACGCCGGGGCCGGACGTGCAGGTGAAGGCGCGCGCGCCGTTCCAGCCGGCGCCGGTGATGATGCCGATGGAGGCGATTTCATCTTCGGCCTGCACGATGGCGTAGCGCTTTTCGCCGGTCTCGGGGTCGGTGCGGAACTTGGTTGCGTATTTCTCGAAGGCTTCGGCGACCGAGGATGATGGCGTGATCGGGTACCAGGCGCAAACGGTGGCGCCGCCGTAGACGCAGCCCAGGGCTGTCGCCGCATTGCCCTCAATGAAGATCTTGTCGCCGACCGCATCGGCCGTCTTGACCTTGAGCCCGAAAGGCTGCACCGACAGATGGTCGCGCGCGAACTCAGCTCCCGCATGCAGGGCGCGCACATTGGAGTCCAGCAGCCTCTCCTTGCCCTTGTACTGCTCGGCAAAGAGCTTCTCGATGACAGCGGCTTCGATGCCCATCAGCTCGCTCAAGGCGCCGAGCACGAGGATGTTCTTGAACAGCGTGCGTTCGCGCGGCACGTCGTAGGTCGCGTTGCAGATGGCCGTGGCCGGCATGCCGATGACGTGGATGTCGGGCCGGAAGGCGCTGGCCGGCATGGGCTTGGTGCTGTCGTAGAACAGATAGCCGCCAGGCTGGATCTCGGCCAGGTCCTGGGCCCAGGTCTGCGGGTTCATGGCCACCATCAGGTCCACGCCGCCGCGCCGGCCCAGCCAGCCGGCCTCGCAGACGCGCACCTCGTACCAGGTCGGCAGGCCCTGGATATTGCTCGGGAAGATGTTGCGCGGGCTGACCGGCACGCCCATGCGCAGGATGGCGCGCGCAAACAACTCGTTGGCCGAAGCCGAGCCAGAGCCGTTGACGTTGGCGAACTTGACGACGAAGTCGTTGACGGCTTCGATGCGGCTCATGCGGCCTCCCGACGGGCCGCCCCTAGGGAGGCCGAGCCCCCTCGGGGGGCAGTGCGCGAAGCGCGCGTGGGGGTCGTCGTCATACCACCTCCTTGCGTGTCGCGGTGTCACGGCAGGCCGCGCCGGCCTTGGCGGTGACCAGCAGGAACTTCTGCATGTCCCAGGCTCCCGTCGGACAGCGTTCGGCGCACAGGCCGCAGTGCAGGCAGACGTCCTCGTCCTTGGCCATCACGCGGCCAGTCTTGAGACCGCCCTCGACATAGACGTCCTGCATCAGGTTCAGCGCCGGTGCCTTGAGCCGCTCGCGCAGGTCATCGCCGTTGTCGGTGAAGGTGATGCAGTCSRTCGGGCAGATGTCSACGCAGGCGTCGCACTCGATGCAGAGCTTTGGCGCGAACACCGTCTGCACGTCGCAGTTCAGGCAGCGCTGGGCCTCCTTGAAGGCCGTGGCGGCGTCGAAGCCCAATTCCACCTCGACCTTGATGCTGGCCAGCGCGATGTTGGCAGCCGTCCAGGGCACCTTGCTGCGCAAGTCGTTGGTGATCGCGTTGTCGTAGCTCCACTCGTGAATGCCCATCTTCTGGGACACGAGGTTGACGTGCGGCGGCGGGCGCTGTGTGACCGGCTCGCCGTGCAGCAGGCGGTCGATGCTGACGGCCGCCTCATGGCCGTGAGCGACGGCGGTGATGATGTTCTTCGGGCCGAAGGCCGCGTCGCCGCCGAAGAAGACATGGGGCAGCGAAGACTGGAAGGTCTGCGCGTTCAGCACTGGCAGCCCGTGCTCGTCGAAGGCGATGCCCGAGTCGCGCTCGATCCACGGGAAGCTGTTCTCCTGGCCGACGGCGATCAGCACCTCATCGCAGGGGATGACGATCTCCTCACCTGTCTGCGCCTTCTTGAAGCGCATGCCGGTCAACTTGCCGCCGACATGCTCGAAGGCCAGGGGCACATGGAAATCGAGGATGGGGATGCCTTCATGCTCGGCGTCCTCCTTCTCCCAGGGCGAGGCCTTCATCTGCGCATAGCCGCTGCGCACGGTCACCGTGACCGACGAGGCGCCCAGGCGCCGTGCCGAGCGGCAGCAGTCCATGGCCGTATTGCCACCGCCCAGCACGATGACACGCGGCGCGACGCTGGTGACATGGCCAAACGACACGCTGGCCAGCCAATCGATGCCGATGTGGATCTGCTCGGTGGCCTCCTGGCGCCCTGGCAAGGGCAGGTCGCGCCCGCGGGGTGCGCCGCAGCCGACGAAGACGGCGTCCCAGCCCTCGGCCAGCAGTGCCTTCATCGATTCGATGCGTTGCCCGGCGCGCCACTCGACACCCAGGCCGAGGATGTAGCCGCACTCCTCGTCGATGACGCGCTCCGGCAGCCTGAAGCGCGGGATCTGCGTGCGGATGAAGCCGCCGGGCTTGGCTTCCCCGTCGAAGACGGTGACCGCATAACCCTCCAGCGCCAGGTCACGCGCCACCGCCAACGATGCTGGCCCGGCACCGACGCAGGCCACACGCTTGTTCTTGCGCGCGGCGGGCTTGGGGATCATGGCGCGGAACCCGTCGCTCTTGTTGTCCGCCGCCACGCGCTTCAATCGGCAGATGGCGACGGGCTCGGGCTTGGCTGCCTGCTTTTCTTCCACGCGACCACGCCGGCAGGCCGGCTCGCAGGGCCGGTCGCAGGTGCGACCCAGCACGCCGGGAAAGACGTTGCTGACCCAGTTGACCCAATACGCCTCGTCATGCCGCCCCTGCGCGATGAGGCGGATGTACTCGGGCACCGGCGTGTGCGCCGGGCAGGCCCATTGGCAATCGACGACCTTGTGGAAATAGGCCGGGTCCGAGATATCGGTCCGCTGCACGGTGTCTCCTCCGTGGTGTTGGGACCTGCTCACATGGCGGGAGTCGGATGCGTTGCCACCCAACAGCCCGCGAGCAAGGCGCGAAACGAAGCTGGGGTAGGCCCCAGCGAGGCTTCGCAACGCCGTGCGCGGGCTGTTGGGCGGCAACCCTGCGGGAGAGGGGCTGCGCGGGCGCACAGCGTTGTTGCGCGCATCGCCCGGGCATGCAGCCCGGGCTTCAGCGCGACGCCTAGCCGTACACCCGCGCGGTCCCTCTCGCACCGATTCCCGTCATGTGAACAGGTCCCTGTGCGGCGAGTCTAGGACGCCCGTTCCCTCCTCGACTCTGTGGAAACCCTTTGCATCGTGGGGATGGCGGGCACCCCCGCTCTTGCCCAGCATCTCTGCGCCCATTCCGGGCGCAAGGAGATTCGACATGGCTTCTGGTTTCAAGCAGGCCTGGCGGGTGGCGGTGCTCGCCATCGGTCTGGCCACGGCGGGCCTCGCCCAGGCCGCCAACGACTATTTCCTGCACATCGACGGCATTCCCGGTGAATCGACCGACAAGGACCACAAGGACTGGATCGACATCGAAAGCTTTTCCTGGGGCCTGACCCTGGTCAGCAGCGGGGGCATCGGCAAGGCCAGCTTCTCCGACCTGGCCTGGACCCAGCATGTCGACGTCTCGATTCCCAAGTGGTTCCTCGCCGTCGCGACGGGCAAGCACGTCAAGACGGTCACGCTGGACGTGGTCAAGGTATCCGCCGGCCGCAACGACTCCTTCTTCCAGATGATCTTCAGCGACACCCTGGGCAGCAGCCTGCACATCAGCGGCGGCGGCGGCGGCAGCGAACTCTTCGCCAGCGCGTCCATGACCTCGGGCGACACCGTGAAGCTGCGCTATCGGCCCCAGGACAACAAGGGCGGCTTCGGCGCCTGGGTGGAGGGCAGCTTCAATCTCAAGACCAACTCGGCCACGGCCGTCTTCAGCGGCGACGAGACGGTGCTGCTGGGCCTGTTCGGCTCCGGCGGCAGCGTCGCGTTTGACGCCGGCGCGGTCACGCCGGTGCCGGAACCGGCGAGCGCCCTGTTGCTGCTCGGTGGCCTGGCCGCCTTGGCCGCTCTCAGGCCGCGGCGCCGCGCTTGAAGCGCCACGGCCGGACCTGGGCGGCGGCCACGGTCACCGCCCAGCAGATCCAACCTGTCCACATCGTGTGGCTGGGGTAATGCGCACCGCGCAGCATCTGCCCCACGCCATAGACGACGCCCAGCAACACACAGGCCAGCACCCAGGCGCGCGCAGCCCGCGGGTAGGCCCGCGCCAGCGCCCAGCCGCCGCAGAGATAGGCGAAAGCCGCGCTCGCATGGCCGGAAGGGAAGCAGTGCCCGCCACCGCCGTCATGCGCACCCAGCACCCAGTGGGAGATGTAATGGGCCACACCGCCAAACTCGGCCAGATCCCAGGGGCAGCTCGTCAGGCTGAAGCGCTTCATCAGCGAGATGACGGCCAGGCAGACCAGCGTCGTCACCAGCCACCAGCGCCGCTCCGGCCGGCTCAGCGCGGGCAGCAGCCGCGGCACCAGATTGAGCAGCACGATGAAGCCCATGGCCAGGTAGGAGACCAGCCGCCCGCCTTCGTGGATCAGCACCCGCGTGACCCAGGCCTCGCGCAACGCGAAACCGTTGGCGTCGCCGCCCAGGCGCACCGCCCAGAGGTCGAGATGGCTGAGGTCCCAGGCCAGCAGCGCCAGCAGGGCCAGGGCCAGCGCCAGTGCGCCGGCCGGCAAGGCGGCGCGCGCGGATCGATCTAATGGCTTGGTCGGCATAGGCCGGCATTGTCCGGTGGCGCCGAAACCACCAGGCTTGCTGCTTGCTGGCGTCTCACGCGCGCTCTGACCTGCCCCGCGAAGAGGCTGAATGCCACGCCGGTTACCCCGCGTGAGCCCTTGTCTACACTGGCCTCATGAGTTCTCCCGTCTTTGCCGCCGAGCGCGCTGTGCGCATCGGCCGTCAGGCGCTCGAGGTCGAGGCCCGTGCCCTCGCCGAGCTGGCGCCCCGCCTGGGCGACGCCTTTGCGGGCGCCGTGCAGCTGATGCTGGCCTGCCGCGGCCGCGTGGCCGTCATGGGCATGGGCAAGAGCGGCCACGTGGGCCGCAAGATCGCCGCGACGCTGGCCTCCACCGGCACGCCCGCCCTCTTCGTCCACCCCGCCGAGGCGGCCCATGGCGACCTCGGCATGGTCACCAGCAGTGACGTCGTGCTGGCTCTCTCCAATTCCGGCGAGAGTGACGAGCTCAACGCCATCCTGCCCGTGCTCAAGCGCCTGGGCATTCCCATCGTCGCCATGACGGGGCGGCCGCAGTCCAGCCTGGCCGCCCATGCCGACATCGTGCTCGACAGCGCGGTCACCGAGGAGGCCTGCCCGCTGCAGCTCGCGCCCACGGCCAGCACCACGGCCCAGATGGCCCTGGGCGACGCCCTCGCCGTGGCCCTGCTCGACACCCGCGGCTTCAAGGCAGAGGACTTCGCCCGCTCCCACCCCGGCGGCACTCTGGGCCGCAAGCTGCTGACGCACGTGCGCGACCTGATGCGCAGTGGCGACGCCCTGCCCCGCGTGGCGGCCGACACCGGCTTCACCGACCTGATGCGCGAGATGAGCGCCAAGGCCCTGGGCATGGCCGTGATCGTCGACAGCGACGATCACGTCCTTGGCATCTTTACGGACGGCGACCTGCGCCGCCTCGTCGAGCAGGGCCGCGACCTGCGCGCGCTGACAGCCGCCGAGGTGGCCCATGCCAGGCCACGCACCGTCGGCGCCGAAGCCCTTGCCGTGGACGCGGCCGACCTGATGGAAGCCGCGCGCATCACCGTCGTCCTGGTCGTCGATGCCGAGCAGCGCCTGCTGGGTGCCATCAGCATCAACGACCTCATGCGTGCCAAGGTGATCTGAAGTGAAGCCAGCACTGAAATTCTCTCCCGAACTCCTGGTCAAGGCGCAAGGCCGTGGCCTGGCCATCAAGCTGGCCATCTTCGATGTCGACGGCGTGCTGACGGACGGCCGCATCTACATCGGCGAGCATGGCGAAGGGTTCAAGGCCTTCAACACGCTGGACGGCCATGGGCTGAAGTCGCTGCAGCAGGTCGGCATCACGCCGGTCATCATCACCGGCCGAGACAGCCTGGCCGTGCGCCGCCGCGTCGCCGACCTGGATCTGAAGCACGCTGTCTACGGTGCGCGCGACAAGCTCGCCGCCGCCGAGCCCCTATTGGCCCAGTTAGGCGCCAGTTGGGACGAGGTCGCCGTCATGGGCGACGACTGGCCTGACCTGCCCCTGATGACGCGGGCCGGCTTCGCTTGCGCGCCACCCGGCGCTCATGCCGAGGTACTGGCCATCGCCCACCATGTCACGCGCGCCGCCGGTGGCTACGGCGCGGCGCGCGAGTATTGCGATGTGCTGCTGATGGCCGCCGGCCATTACGAGCGTCTGCTCAACACTCATCACGACACGCTGGACGGGGGCAAGGCCTCGTGACACCGGTTGCATTGCCGGCACCGCTGCCGCGCCGCCAGAAGCCCAGGCCCATGCTGTGGCGGCTGCAGAGCCTGCTGTCCAACTACCTGCCGCTGCTGCTGATGGCCGCGCTGGCCAGCGCAACCTGGTGGCTGGTGAAGAACACGCCGCTGATTGACGCACCGGGCGAGGTCGCGGCACCGCGCCATCTGCCCGACTACCGCATGGCCAACTTCGAGATCCAGCGCATCGGCGCCGATGGGCGGCTGCATGTGCAGATCGCCGGCGCCGAACTGCGCCACTACCCGGACACCGACACCGTCGAGATCGACGAGGTCCGCGTGCGTGCCATCGGGCCGGACGGCAGCCTGGCCATCGCCGACGCCAAGCGCGCCCTCAGCAATGGCGACGGCAGCGACATGCAGCTGCTCGGCAACGTCCACCTGCGCCGCCTGCCACCCGGCGCCGGCGAGAACGCGCCGGCCCAGCTCGAGGTGCGTGGCGAGTTCCTGCAGGCCCTGTCCAACAGCGAGATCCTGCGCTCGCACCTGCCGGTCACCATCCGCCAGGGCAGCTCGACGCTGCACGCGCAGAACTTCGAGTACCGTCACCTGACCGGCCAGGTCCACTTCACGGGCAGGGCGCAGGGGCAAATCGTCTCCAAGGCCCCGAAATGAGCGAGCTGGTCTTCATCACCGGCGCGTCCAGCGGCATCGGCCAGGCCCTGGCCCTGCGCTACTACCGCGACGGCGCACGCCTCGCACTGGTCGCGCGCCGCACCGCCGAGGTCGAACGCTGGGCGGCCGAGCAGAAGCTCGACGCGGCCCGCTTCAAGGTCTACGGCGCGGACGTTGCCGACCTGGACGCCATGGCCCGCATCGGCCGCGAGTGCATCACCGCGCAAGGACTGCCGGATGTGGTCATCGCCAATGCCGGCATCAGCATCGGCATGGACACGGCCCACTTCGACGACCTCGAGGTGATGCGCCGGACCTTCGAGACCAACAACGTCGGCCTGGCCGCGACCTTCCATCCCTTCGTCGCGGCGATGAACGAGCGCCGCTCGGGCACGCTGGTCGGCGTCGCCAGCGTCGCGGCCATCCGCGGCCTGCCGGGGCACGGCGCCTACAGCGCCAGCAAGTCCGCCGTCGTCGCCTACTGCGAGAGCCTGCGCGGCGAATGCCGCCCCTTCGGTGTGAGCGTCGTCACCCTGCTGCCGGGCTATATCGACACACCGCTGACGCGCGGCAACCGCTACAGCATGCCCTTCCTGATGCAGGTCGACGACTTCGCCGACCAGGCCGTGCGCGCCATCCGCGCCCAGGTCAGCTACCGCGTCATTCCGTGGCAGATGGGTGTGCTGGCCAAGCTGCTGCGGATATTGCCCAACTGGCTCTACGACCGGGCACTGGGCAGCCGGCCGCGCAAGAAGCGGGCGAGCGAATAGGACTGTTCACGGCCCGCGCGCCGTGGCTACACTGCGCGCCTTCGACCCGAGAGCTGCCGATGCAGCCGAGGAGGACATCATGGCCAAGGTGCTTCACCCCTGCTAAGCCCGCGCGCTGAACATCGTTTCAGCGCCGCCCGCTCGCTGCTGCACGTCCACCGCTGACGGCGCCAGCCCATTGATTCCTGCGGCCCCGTTCGGCGGCCGACCTCGGACGAAATTCATGATTTTTCGCCTTCTCGGCTCGGGCATGGCCCTGGGCCTTTGCGCCCTGGCCCTGCCCGCCTGGGGCAACACCCCCGAACTTCAACACCCCACCGCCCTGCGCCTCGCAGCCGGCGAAGCCACGCCTGTCATTGACGGGCAGCTGGATGACGCGGCCTGGCTGCGTGCGCCCGTTTACGAGCGCTTTGCGCAGTTCCTGCCCGCCGACAAGCAGGCCGCGCGCTGGCGAACGACGGTGCAGGTTCTCGTCACCGAGGACGCCCTCATCTTTGGCATCCGCGCCTGGGACCCCGAACCCAGCCGCATCCGCGCCCCGCTGGCCCGGCGCGATCAGGTCAAGGCCGACCAGGACTTCGTCTCCGTCTTCATCGACCCCGTCGGCCATCGCCGCACGGCTCAGTACGTGCGAGTCAGTGCGGCCGGCGGCGTCGAGGACGGCCTGTTCGCGGCCGAAGAGGACACCGAGGACTCGGCGCCAGACTTCGACATCCACGCCGCCGCGACCCGCCTGCCCGACGGCTACAGCATCGAGCTGCGCTGGCCCATCGCGGCGCTCAGGTTCCCACACGACGGCGGTGCACCCTGGCGCATCATGGTCGCGCGCAACATCCCGCGCGACGACCGTACGCTCAACGTCAGCTCGCCGGCTCTGAACAAGGACGCGCTGAGCTTCATCGCCGAGCTGCAGCCGCTCGATGGCCTGGGCGATCTGGTAGAACAGGTGCGCGAACGCAGCTTCATCGGCTTCCGGCCCGAGCTGACGTTGCGCTCGACGCGCGACAGCAGCAGCAGCAGCAACGGAAATGACAAGGACGGCACCCGCCGCACGCGCAAGGCCTCGCTGGGCGCCGAGTTCAAGTGGCGACCGCGCGCCGACTGGGTGCTGGACGCAACGCTCAACCCCGATTTCTCCCAGGTCGAACTCGACGCACCCCAGCTCGCCGGCAACACGCGCTTTGCGCTCAGCGTGCCCGAGAAGCGCCCCTTCTTCCTGGAGAGCGCCGACGTCGTCGGCCCGACCCAGCCCGATGAGTCGGGCGAGAACCGCAGCCTCGCGGCCTTCTACACCCGTGCCATCACCGACCCCGACTGGGGCCTGCGCGCCACCTGGCGCGGCGCGGGTGCCGAGGCCACCGCCCTGCACCTGCGCGACGCGGGCGGCGGAACGGTGTTGCGCGCCGGTGCCTTTGCGACGCGCAGCGGCGTGCAGCCACGCGGCTCCCAGGCCAGCTTCGCGCGCGGCCGCACGCAACTTGGCGACCTCGGCCTGGCGGGCCTGGTGTCGCTGCGCGACTTTGGCAAGGGGCTGACGACTCAGGTCATCGGCAGCGACGCTGTCTGGCGTGCCGGCGACAGCGACCAATGGCGCGGCCATCTGCTGCTGTCCGATACGACGCTGGGCCTGGACGCCGACGGCCAGGTACTGCGCGTGAGCCGCGAACGCGGCCACCGCGCCTGGGCGGCCTGGCGCCACCGGGATGCCGACTGGGCGGCCAACGTCAACATCGAGGAAATCAGCCCGCGCTTTGCCAATGACAACGGCTTCGTCAACCAGAGCGGCATTCGACGTGCGTCGGCCTTCGGCTATCTGCGCCTGGGGCCACGGGAGTTCGCCGGCATCGACATGCACGACCACGAGGTGCAGCTGAAAGTTCAGGAGACACGCACCCTGGCCGATCCGCTGCTCGGCGTCGCGGCAGGCCAGGTCGTCGACCGCCTCTTCCAGCCAGGCTTCTGGTTCGCCGCCGCACGCAACACCGGCGTCTGGGGCCATGTTGGCCTGGACAGCCACCGCGCCCGCAGCGGAGGCCGGCTGCATGCGACGCGCACGCTGCTGATCGGCATCGAGTCCAACCCCGGCGAACTGCTGAACTACGTGGATGCCGAGGTCGAATGGGGCCGGCGCCTGGACGTCGACGCCGATCGCGTGGGCCTGGGCGCGCAAGCCCAGATCCAGGCCCAGATGCGCCTGCCGCTGCCCGCCGGGTTGTGGCTGGAGTTCGAGCAGCGCTTCGGACTGGCCTGGGTCGATGCACCCGATGGCCACCGCGCCTTCACCGACCGCAGCGCCCAGAGTCTGGTCGTCTTGCACCTGAGCCCGCGCGATTCCCTGCGGCTCATCCAGCAGCAGACCCGCTTCAACCGCCGTGACGACGCCAGCGCGAATCTGGCTGCGCAGAACAACCGGGGGCGGGTGCTGTCGTTGATGTTCCAGCACCGTGTCGGGCTGAGCCGCATCATCAGCCTGGGCCTGAACCGGGCTCGTGAACAGCCAGGTGCCGTGCGCGCCAGCGAGGTTTTCGCCAAGGCGACGCTGGGGTTCTAGAGATGCAGCCCCAGAAAAGACAAAGCGCCCGAAAGGGCGCTTTGCTCAGATCTCTTGCGAGGCTGTGGGATCAATAGCCGCCGGAACGGCCACCGCCGCCGTAGCCACCGCCACCACCACCGTAGCCGCCGCCACCGCCGGAACGGCCACCGCCGCCACCGCCATAGCCGCCGCCACCGCCGGAGCGGCCACCGCCACCACCACCGTAGCCGCCACCACCACCGTAGCCGCCGCCACCGCCGCTGCTACCGCCGCCGCCGTAGCCGCCGCCACCGGAACGGCCACCGCCGCCGCCGTAGCCGCCACCACCACCGAAGCCGCCACCGCCGGAACGGCCACCGCCGCCGCCGAAGCCGCCCGGACGCTCTTCACGAGGACGAGCCTCGTTGACGACGATGGCGCGGCCTTCGAGGGCCTGGCCGTTCATGCCGTTGATGGCTGCTTGCGCCTCAGCGTCCGAACCCATTTCGACGAAACCAAAACCCTTGGAACGGCCCGTCTCGCGGTCCATCATGACCTTCGCGGAGGTCACCGTACCAAATTGACCGAACGATTCTTGCAGCGATTCGTCACGCACGCTGTAGGCCAGATTGCCCACATAAAGCTTGTTTCCCATGGGGAAGCCCTTCTCTACTCAAAACCAAAAAACCATGTGGAGCTTCAACCCTACGTGAACCATTCAAGCGAAGGTGCGGCGTCCAGACACAGGCAATTGATTATGGTGGCGGGGTAAAGAGATTGCGGAACGCCACTCCGGCAAGTGTTGTTTTTCAGAGCTAGCACAAACCCTGGCGCCTGGGAGCCATCACGGTCCCGTCATCGATACCATCGCCCCGCCCCACCCGAATTCATGACAACCAGCCTGCTCGTTCCCCTCACCCGCGTGCTCGCCAGCGTCGACGCGCCGCGCAATCTGCGCGCCCTCTATGCACTGCTGGCCGGTTTTTGCGCCGCCGGCCTGCTGCTGGCCATGGCCCAGTCAGCCTTGGCGCGCGATCAAGGCCTCTTGAGCGCGCTCTGGGTGGGGCTGGCCTTGGCTGTCGCTTTTTTCAGCGTCAATGCGACGGGTCTGATGCTGATGGACCAGGCGCGCGGCCTGCCCGTGCGCGACCCTCAGGACGCGCTCTCGGACGCCCTGCGCAGCGGCCATCGCGTGCTGCTCGCCCTGTTGGCCTGCCTGGCCCTGGCCGGCGCGGCCGCCCTGGTGCTCGCCGGGCTGCTGTGGGCGACGCATTGGCCGGTCGTCGGCGCGCCTCTGCTGGCCGTCGTGCTGCCGGCTGGCGTGCTGGTGCTGGGCGGCATCAGCTTCGTCCTGGTCGTTCTCGTCGGACCTCTGGCGGGGCCAGCGGTGTGGGCGGGGCGGCGCAGCGCCGGCGTGCTGGTTTTTTTGCGCGAGCGCCTGCGTCACGGCCTGCCCGAAACGGCGCTGCTGATGGCCGCCGTCTACCTGATGACGGCGCTGGCCACGGCGGCCGTCAGCTTCGTCGTCGTCAGCGGCGGGCGGATGGTGGCCGGCCTGGCCATCCTCGGCGCGGGTGTGGAGCTGCCCGCCAACCAGTTGCTGGCCGGCGTCATGGGCTTGGGGCCGCGCGGCCTGGGCGCCAGTGGCGTGCCGCTGCAGGGCGGCGCGCTAGGCCTGGCTGCATTGATCGGCGGCGGCGTCGTGTTCGCCATCGCCCTGGTGCTGCCGACCCTGGTCTGGCTGCGCGGCTGCTGTGCCGTTTATCTGGCAGTGACCGAAGCGGAATGACGTCGCCCCGAATCGCGTCGCTCGTGCCAAGCGCGACGGAGACGCTGGTGGCCTTGGGGCTGGGCCATCGCTTGGTGGCCCGGACCGGTTTTTGCGTCCACCCCGCCGAGGTGGTTGCCACCGTTGCCAAGGTGGGTGGCACCAAGGACGTGAATCTGGCCAAGCTGAGAAAGCTCGCACCCACCCATGTCATCGTCAACGTGGACGAGAACCGGCTGGAAACCGCCGAAGCGCTGCGGGAGTTCGTACCCGAGGTCATCGTGACCCACCCGAGCCGGCCCGAGGACAACCTGGCGCTGTTCGAGCAGTTGCGCGCTGCCTTTGCCGACCAGCCGGGCGTCAACGAACGCGCCGCGGCGCTGTCGGCCGAGTTCAACGCCGCACTGGCCCGCTGCCGCGAGCGCGCTTGGCCCGGCGAGAACGTGCTCTACCTGATCTGGCGCGACCCATGGATGACGGTGGCGCGCGACACCTATGTCTCGACGCTGCTGGTCGAAGTCGGCTGGCGCACCTGGCCCGACGTGCTGGGCGGAGAGCACGGCGCCGGCCGCTACCCTGCGCTTGCGGGCGATGAAGCCTGGCTTCGCGACATCGACCGCGTGCTGCTGAGCTCCGAGCCTTATCGCTTCGGTGCTGCGCATATCGCCGCGGCGCAGGCGCTGTGCCCGCAGGCACGCGTGCAGTTGGTCGACGGCGAACTGCTCAGCTGGTGGGGTTGCCGCGGCGCGGCAGGGCTGGACTATCTGCGCACCCTGCGCGAACACGCAGAGGCTTGAGTTTTTCGGCCTTGACAGCATCGGGGCCCGCCACAATCAGTCGCCATGGACATCTACAAGCCCCTCGTCGCGCTGTTGGCCATCGTGAATCCGGTCGGCGTGGTGCCCTTCTTCATCCACTTCACGTCCGCCTTTTCGCGCACGCAGCGGCGCAAGACCATCCTCGTCAGCGCCAGCACGGCCGGCATCGTCATCGCCTTGAGCGCGCTGTTCGGACTGAAGATCATCGAGTTCTTTGGCATCTCGCTGGCCAGCTTCCAGGTGGGCGGCGGCTGCCTGCTGCTGATCAGCTCGCTGCAGATGCTCAACGCCCAGCCGGCCGAGGCGCGCAAGGAGGATGTGTCGGAGGGCAACACCAAGGCCGACGCCGGCGCCAGCATCGCCGTCGTGCCGCTGGCCATCCCGCTGCTGACCGGCCCGGCCACCATCTCCACCATGGTCATCTACGCCGACAAGACGCGCGTCTGGTGGGAGCTGGCCGTGCTTTGCGGCTATGGCGTTGTCGTCGCCCTCGTCACCTTCGTGGTCTTCTCCGCGTCCAGCAAGATCGCCAAGGTGCTGGGCCAGACCGGCATCAACATCATGACGCGGCTGATGGGCCTCATCCTCGCCGCACTGGCGGTGGAGCTGCTGGCCGACGGCCTCATCAAGCTTTTCCCGGTACTGGCCGCACGAACCGTGGGGTGACCACATGAGCCTGTTTGACCTGCCTCCCATCTGGATGGCGCCGATGGCCGGCGAGGCGTCCAGCGCCGCGCTGGTGGCCGCCGTGAGCGCAGGCGGCGGCTTCGGCCAGCTCGGCGCGGCCTATCTGACGCCGGCACGCATCACCGAGATTGCCGCCGACATCCGCGCGCGCACCGGCCAGCCCTTCGGCATCAACCTGTTCTGCCCGCAGCCCTGGCTGCGCGACGACAGCGCACTGGACGCCTACCTCGCCCGCCTGGCCGCCTGGCACTCCGAACTGGGCCTGCCAGCGCCGGCGCGGCCGGAGCGCTTCGAGGAGGACTTCGACACCCAGCTTGAGGCCACCATCGCCGCGCATCCCGCCGTCATCAGCTTCGCCATGGGCGACCCCGGCGTGGCGCGCGTGGCGGCGTTGAAGGCGCAGGGCTTCACCGTGCTCGGCACGGCCACGCAGGTGGCGGAAGGCCTGCTGCTGCAGGCCAGCGGCGTGGATGCCGTCATCGCCCAGGGCTACGAAGGCGGTGGCCACCGCGGCGGCTTCCTGGGCAGCGCGGAAGGCGCGCTGATCGGCACGATGGCGCTGGTGCCCCAGCTCGTCGACGCGCTGGATGTCCCGGTCATCGCTGCCGGCGGCATCGCCGACGCACGCGGCGTTGCGGCGGCGCAGGCGCTGGGCGCCAGCGCAGTGACGGTCGGCACGGCTTTTCTGCTGGTCGACGAATGCCCACTGTCGCCGCCCTACCGCGCCGCCCTGCTGGCTGCGAGCGACGCCGATTCGACGCTGACGCGCGCCTTCTCCGGCCGCCTGGCGCGCGGCGTGGCCAACCGCGTCACGCGGGAGCTGGAGGGCATCGTCCTGCCCGCCTTCCCGCAGCCCAACGCGGCCAGCCGACCGATGCGCCAGGCGGCGGCCAGGGCCGGCCAGGCTGACTTCATCAGCCTCTGGGCCGGTCAGGCGCTGCCGGTCAACCGTGCGCCGGGTTCGGCTGCGCAGCTCGTCGCGAGCTTGGCCAAGGGTTGGCGCACTTGATCCTGCTGCTGGAAGACGACCCGGCGATTGCGGACACCGTCGCGTTCGCGCTGCGGCGCGAGGGCTTCGTCGTCGAGCACTGCGCCTGGCTGGCTGAGGCCCGCGAGCGCCTTCGCGCGGCACCGGCGCCCGAGCTGCTCATCCTCGACATCGGCCTGCCCGACGGCCACGGCCTGGACCTTTGCCGAGAGCTGCGCAATGGCCCGCTCTCCCGCCTGCCCGTCATCGTGCTGAGCGCGCGCAGCGAGGAGATGGATCGCGTGCTCGGCCTGGAGCTGGGCGCCGACGACTACCTCGCCAAGCCTTTCAGCCCGCGCGAGCTGGTCGCCCGCGTGCGCGCCCTGCTGCGCCGCGCCCAGGCCGCGCCCGCGCCAATGCTGGGCTTCACGGTCGACGGTACGCGAGTCAGCCTGGACGGCGTGCCGCTCAACCTCACCAAGCTGGAGCTCGGCCTGCTGACGCATCTGCTGCGCGCCCCGCAGCGCATCCACAGCCGCGACGCGCTGCTGGACGCCGTCTGGGGCAGCAGCGCCGAAAGCACAGATCGCACCGTGGACACCCACATCAAGACGCTGCGCGCCAAGCTGCGCGAGGCGGCGCCGGCGCGCGACCCCATCAAGACGCATCGCGGGCTGGGCTATTCACTGGAACCATGAGCAGCCGCCAACCGCCCATGAACACAGCCACAGAGGCACAGAGACACAGAGGACAAGCCTGCTTCTCCGTGTCTCTGTGCCTCTGTGGCTTTGTTCGGAGTTCCTGACGTGCGGCTGGGGCTCAGAGTCTTCTTCGGCTTCTTCCTGATCGCCGGCCTCAGCGCAGTGCTACTGCTGAAAGTCTTCCTGGCCGAGGTCAAGCCCAGCGTGCGCGAGGTCATGGAAGACCTGATGGTGGACACCGCCCATCTGATGGCAGAGACCGCCGCCGATGAGATGGGCGCCAACGGCCTCAAGCCCGACAGCCCTCTGGCCGCGCGGCTGCAGCGCTATGTGAAACGCGAGGTCGACGTACCGATCTGGGGTTTGCGCAAGCAGAGCCTGGACCTGCGCATCTATGTGACCGACGCCCACGGCCGCGTCGTGCTCGACTCCGGCCAGCCCTCGGCCGTGGGCCAGGACTACTCGCAGTGGCGCGACGTGGCGCTGACGCTGCGCGGCGACTATGGCGCGCGCTCGACGCGCTATTCCGCGGACGACCGCAGCACCATCCTCGTCGTCGCGGCGCCCATCCTCAAGGACGGCCGCACGCTGGGCGTCGTCAGCGTCGCCAAGCCGGTGGCCAGCGTGCAGCGCTTCATCGACCGCGCCGAGCGCCGCGTGTTCTGGGCTGGCGCCGCACTGCTGGCCGCCAGCCTCATCGTCGGCGTGACGGTGACGCTGTGGCTGGTCGCCTCGGTGCGGCGGCTGCGCCGCTATGCCCAGCAGGCCCAGGCTGGCCAGGCCATTGCGCCGCCGGCCATGCCAGGTGAATTGGGCGATCTCGCCCATGCCATGGACGACATGCGCCGCCGCCTCGAAGGCCGTGAGCAGCTCGAACACGACGTGCGCGCACTGACGCATGAACTGAAGAGCCCGCTGGCCGCGCTGCGCGCCAGCGGCGAGCTGCTGCAGGACGAGCTGCCCGCCGCCGACCGCCAGCGCTTCGCCGCCCAGGTGCTGGACCAGACCGCGCGGCTGCAGACGCTGGTGGAGCGCGTGCTGGCACTGTCGCAGCTGGAGGCCCAGGTCGGGCCGGGCGAGCGCCAGCAGATCACCTTGGCCGACTGGGCCGAAGGCCAGCTCGAGCGGCAGGCGTCACGCCTTGCGCAGAAAGGCGTGAACGTCACCTGGACGGCGCGCGAGGAAGCGATCGTCAAAGTGGACACGGCGCTGCTGGAGCTGGCCCTGGGCAATCTGCTGGTCAACGCCATCGACTTCGCTCCGGCGGGCTCGACGCTCGAACTGGCCGTCACCACGACACCGGTGACCGCACGCCTGGCGCTGCGCGACCACGGCCCGGGCGTGCCGGCGGCGGCTTTTTCACAGCTGGGCAAACGCTTCTTCTCGACGGCGCGGCCGGGCAGCTTGGTCAAGGGTTCGGGCCTGGGCCTGGCGATTGCACGGCGCGTGGCGGAGCTGCACGGCGGCGGGCTGGCCTTCGAGGCGGCGGAACCGGGGTTGCGGGTGACGCTCGTGCTGCCTCGCTGACTTCACACAGACTTCACGCACTTCGTCGCCTCCTCACCGCCGCTGGCGATGCTGGCGGGCATGAAGCTCAACCCCACCTTCTCCAAGCTGGCCATCCTGGCCGTCATCACCGCCGTGCTGTGCATCGTGCTCACCCAGATCGGCGGGCTCGTGCACGAGCGCCAATGGCGACAGCGCGAGGCCGCGCAGAGCGTCGAGCAGTCGCTTGCCGGCCCGCAGGCCTTCGCCGGGCCGCTACTCGTGCGCGACTGCAAGGAAAGCTGGGTCGTGCCGGGCGTGGACAAGAAGAAGGACTCCATCGAAACGCGTGACTTCCAGCTGATGGCATCGCCAACCACGTTGAAGATCGACGGCGGCGTGAGCCCGGAAGTGCGGCACCGCGGTCTCTTCAAGGTGAACACCTACCTCGCCCAGCTGAACGTGGAGGCGCGCTGGGAACGGCTCACCGCATTGGCTCCGCGAGCCGAACACCCGAACGGGCGGCTGAGCTGCGGCGACCCCACCGTGGTCATCGCGCTAAGCGACCCACGCGGCATCCGCACCGCCGAATTGAAGCGGGATGGCGGGACCCTGGCCGTCCTGCCCGGCAGCGCACACCCGACCCTTCACGGTGGCTTGCATGCGACGCTGGCCGAACTTCACACGGACGAGCCCTTGGTGCTTTCGCTGAAACTCAGCCTCGTCGGCAGCCAGCGCCTGGGCATCGTGCCTGCCGCCGGCGATACCCACGTCGCCTTGCAATCGAGCTGGCCGCACCCCAGCTTCACTGGCCAGTTCCTGCCCATCGAGCACCAGATCGGCGTCAGCGGCTTCTCCGCGCGCTGGCAGGTCTCGTCGCTGGCCAGCACGGCGGTAGCCGATGTGCAGGCCGGCCATGCCTTGCCCGACCTCTCGGGTGGTGGCGCGCTGGAGGCGCCCTACCCCGACGGCGGCAAGGTGGTCAAGGGGGGTGGCCTGGACGTCCTCGCCGTCGAGCTGATCGACCCCGTGAACCCCTACGTCATGAGCGACCGTGCCATCAAGTACGGCCTGATGTTCATCGCGCTAACCTTCGTCACCGTCGGCCTGACCGAACTGCTGACGGGCCGGCGCGTGCACCCGGTGCAGTACCTGCTGGTCGGCCTGGCGCTGAGCCTGTTCTTCCTGCTGTTGCTGAGCCTGTCGGAGCATCTGCCCTTCCTGGTCGCCTATCTGATCGCAGCCGGCGCGGCGGCCCTGGTGCTGACGCAGTACGCCGCGGCCATGCTGGGTGGCTGGCTGCGCGGCGCGGCGTTCGGCGGCGGCATCGCGCTGTTGTACGGCGCGCTGTATGTGCTGCTGAGCCGCGAGCAGACGGCCCTGGTGATCGGCGCCGTGCTGCTGTTCGCCGTGCTGGCCGCGGTCATGACACTCACGCGCAAGCTTGACTGGTATCGCCTGGGCAGCGCCGCCGCCGAGTGATTTACGCTAGGGGCTGCATCTCACCCCCCAAGCACGCCCCGTTAGCGCTCAATGTCCCGACAAGGTTTCGACTACATCATCGTGGGCGCCGGCACCGCCGGCTGCCTGCTCGCGAACCGGCTCAGCGCCAACCCGGAGAAGCGCATCCTGCTCATCGAGGCCGGCGGCAAGGACGACTACCACTGGATCCACATCCCCGTCGGCTACCTCTACTGCATCGGCAACCCGCGCACCGACTGGTGCTTCAACACCGAGGCCGAGGCCGGGCTGAACGGGCGCAGCCTGCGCTACCCGCGTGGCAAGGTGCTGGGCGGCAGCTCCAGCATCAACGGCATGATCTATATGCGTGGCCAGAGCCGCGACTATGAGCACTGGGCCGAGACGACAGATGATGACACCTGGCGCTGGGAGCGCGTGCTGCGCGCCTTTCGCAAGCACGAGAACCACTGGCGGTTGGACACGCCCAAGACCGCACCCGAGGGTTTTGCCGCCGTGCACGGCCACAAGGGCGAGTGGCGGGTCGAGCAACAGCGCCTGCGCTGGCCCATCCTCGACGCCTTTGCCGCCGCCGCCGCCCAAGCCGGCATCCCGGCCACGAGCGACTTCAACGCCGGCAACAACGAGGGTGTGGGCTATTTCGAGGTCAACCAGAAGAAGGGCTGGCGCTGGAACACGGCCAAGGCCTTTCTGCGGCCGACCACCTTTGGGCGACCCAACTTCGAGCTGTGGACGGGCGCCCAGGTGCGCAAGCTGCGCCTGCTCAAGGATGACACGGGCCTGCGCTGCAGCGGCGTCGAGGTGCTGACACCTCATGGCGTCGAACAGCCCTGGCTCAACGTCGGCGGCGAGGTCATCCTGGCCGCTGGCGCCATCGGCTCGCCGCAGATCCTGCAGCTCAGCGGCCTCGGCCCGGCCGACCTGCTGCAGAGCCTGGGGCTGACGGTCGAGCAGCACCTGCCGGGAGTGGGCGCCAATCTGCAGGACCATCTGCAGATCCGTGCCGTCTACAAGGTGGACGGCGCGAAGACGCTGAACACGCGCTCGGCCTCGCTGCTCGGCAAGGCCATGATCGGCCTGGAGTACGCGCTGCGCCGCAGCGGCCCGATGAGCATGGCGCCCAGCCAGCTCGGCGCCTTCACGCGCAGCCACCCCGACAAGGTCTGGCCCGACCTGGAATACCACGTGCAGCCGCTGTCGCTGGATGCCTTCGGCGAACCGCTGCACGGCTTCAACGCCTTCACGGCCAGCGTCTGCAACCTCAACCCGACCAGCCGCGGCACGGTGCTCGCCACCTCGCCCGACGCGACGGTGGCGCCGGCCATCCGGCCCAACTACCTGTCCACCGAGGCGGACCGGCACGTCGCGGCCGAAAGCCTGAAGCTGACGCGCCGCATCGTGTCCCAACCTGCGCTGGCCGGCTTCAAGCCCGAGGAATACAAGCCGGGCCCGCAGTTCCAGACCGACGAGGAACTGGCGCGGCTGGCCGGCGACATCGCGACGACCATCTTCCACCCCGTGGGCACCTGCCGCATGGGCCGCAAGGACGACCCCGGCGCGGTGGTCGACTCGCGGCTGCGCGTGCGCGGCGTGAGCGGCTTGCGCATCGCGGATGCCAGCGTGATGCCGACGATCACGAGCGGCAATACGAATTCGCCGACATTGATGATTGCGGAAAAGCTGGCGGGGTGGTTGGCGCAGTAGCCATTCGGCGCACCGACCTGGGCCCCAGTCACCGCGCTCAGCCCGGCGTCGCCTCGGCTCGCCGCACCGGCAGCGTGACGCGGAACGTCGTGCCGCTGCCGACCTGGCTGTGCACGTCGATGCGCCCGGCGTGCTTTTGCACGATGCCGTAGGACAAGGACAGCCCGAGCCCTCTGCCCTGGCCGACCGGCTTGGTGGTGTAGAAGGGCTCGAAGATGCGCCCGAGCACTTCTTGCGGCATGCCGCAGCCCGTGTCGGCCACTTCCAGCCACACATGCGCGTCGCCTTCACAACCGGTTCGAAGCGTGATCGTGCCGCGCACCCCGCTATCGATCGCATGGGCTGCGTTGACGACCAGGTTCAGTACCACCTGGTTGATCTGCGACGGCATGCAGTCGACGTCCGGCAACCGGCCGAACTCCCGCACCAGGTCGGCCTTGTGCTGCACTTCGCCAGCGACCAGGTTGAGCGTGGATTCGATGCCCGCGTGCAGGTCGACGCGCTGCCATTCCTGCCCGGCGTCGACGCGTGAGAAATCCTTCAGATCCTGCACGATCTGGCGAACCCGCATCAGGCCCTCGCGCGACTCCTGGATCAGCGCCGGCATATCGTCGTGCAGATAGTCCAGGCCCACCTGCTCCCGCTGTGCTGCAAGCGATGCGGCCAGGCTCGCGGGCAGCTGGTCCTCGGCCGCGCGGTAGGCGCCGAGCAGCCCGAACAACTGTTCCCGGTAGGTATCCAGCGTGCCGTGGTTCGCAAAGACATAGCCAATCGGGTTGTTGATCTCGTGCGCCACCCCGGCGGCGAGCTGCCCGATGGACGCCAGGCTCTGCGATTGCACCAGCTGGGTCTCCAGCTGCTTGCGCTCCGTGATTTCCGCCTGCAGCGCCGCGTTCGCCTGCGTCAGCTGGGTGGTACGCGCGGCCACCGCGGCTTCAAGTTGATCGATCTGCGCGGCAGCCTGCTGCGTGGCCTGCCATTTCGCAGCCAGCGCGTTGGCCAGCTGGCTCACCTCGATGTTGTCGAAGGGCTTCTTCAGGATGAGCAGCCGGCCGCGGGTGTCCAGGCGCTGCAGCACCTCCTCCCATGAGGCGTCGGAGTAGGCGGTGCAGAAGACCACCTGCAGCCTCGGGTCGGCTTGCCAAAGGCGCTCGACCGTCTCCACGCCATCCCACCCGGGCGGCATGCGCATGTCGACGAAGGCCACCGCATAGGGCCGGCCCTGCGCCAGCGCCTCGACCACGCGGGCCAGGCCTTCCTGGCCCTGGTAGGCCGAGTCGAGCTCGAAGGGCTGGGCGGCTGCGGTGATTTCGTCGCCGAACAATGCCGCCTTGGCGGCTTCCAGCGCCGACGCGGCGCCGAGTTCGGGCGCGAGGATCTTGCGGAAGTCCGCATGGATCGTCGGCATGTCGTCGACCAGCAGGACGCGACGGTTCTCGAAGGAGTTCATGCCTGGGTGTCCGTGGCAGCGGTCAGCGGTAGTTCAAGCGTGAAGGTGGCCCCGGTTCCGGGGCCGTCACTGTGGGCAGTCAGCGTACCGCCCATCTCCTGAGCTGCCAATACGCAACTGTGAAGGCCAAAACCGTGGCCGTCCTGCTTGGTCGTGAACCCGTGCGCGAAGATGCGCGTGAGATTCTCCGGCGCGATGCCGCAACCGTTGTCGGCAACAGCCACCTGGAGGCGATCCCCTTCAACCGCCCGTACCCGCACCACGATGCATTGCCCGACGTCGGGCGGCGCCTGCAGCACCGCATGGCGCGCGTTGCCAATCAGGTTCACCAGGATCAGCAGCGTGCGGTGCTTGTCCAGCATCAATGCCGGCACATCCTCGAACTCGCGCTCCACGCGCAGAGGGCCGATGCCGCCGGTATCGATGCGCAGCGCATCCTCGATCAAGTCGGTGATGCGGGTCGATTCGACCATGCTGGACGCGCCGGCGTAGGACTGCTGCGTCGCCACGATTTCCTTGATGTGGCGCACGCTGCGCGTCAGCGCCGCCAGCTCGTCAAGGATCTGCTGGCGCTCCTCGGCCACCGCCACCGAGAGTTGCTTCAGATAGCCTGGCAGCAGCCGCCCGCGCGCGTCGCGGGTGAGGTAGTCGCCCAGGTCCTGCGCATGCGCGTCCAGCAGCGCCACCGCGCGGGCCAGCCCTGCGGCCTCCGAACCGCGGACCTTGCCACTGATCAACTCGGCCGACACATTGACGCTGTTGAGCACATTGCCGACGTTGTGCAGCACGTTGGTGGCGATCTCGGCCATGCCCGACTGGCGCGCGTTCTCCAGCGCCTGCTTCTGCGCCAATTGCTGCTCGCGCGCCTTGCGCACCGCTTCGGCCGCTTCCTCGCGGCGAAAGAAGAAGTGGCCGGTCGTCAGCAGGATCACGATGATCGGCGTGGCCGCGACGACGACGACGATGCCCGACTGCCGGAAGCTGAGGAACAGCAATGTCGCCACCGAGGCGTTGCCCGCGTAGGCGATGCCAAGCCAGCCGAATGCGTCGACGAATGCCCGGACCGACAGCGGCTCGTTGCGCTTGAGCCGTGGCACGGCCGTGGCCATCACGGTGTTCAGCACGAAGTAGGCGAGCGCAAACAGGATCGCGCCCAGCAGGATCAGGCTGTCGCTCTCCAGCTGATGGCTACGCAGTTCGCCCAGTGCCACGTGCAGCACCGTGCCGGCGCTGAACATGGCAATGGCCGCCATCGCGGGGCTGGCGATGCGGCTGGTCCAGCGCTTGGAGGTGCGCCAGGCGCCGACCAGCGCTTCCGCTGCCGACGCCACGGCCGCGGCCTCCGGCCCGTTCAGCAGCAGCAGCAGGAAGATGAAGATCTCGCCAGCGGTGAACGAGTTCGTTGAACGCGGAATCCGCACCGGCACCAGCCCGGCCAGCATCGCCAGCAGCGTGCCGCCCACCACGCGCAACCAGGCATCCGGCGAAAGGCTCACAACGTGGCGCAACGAGTGCGCGAGCACCACCACACCGATGCAGACCACCGCCCACCAATACACCGCCGCCTTGCGGTTGTAGTCCGGCATCAGTGCCTGATGGACGCGCCGAGGCCAGCTCACTCCGGGCTCGGCGCCTGCAGCAACCATCATCGTTCGCCGGTGCGGGCAACTTCGCTGAGCACGACACCCTCGCTGAGCACCACGCCCTCGCTCAGCACGACACCCTCGCTGAGCACCACGCCTTCGCTCAGCACCACGCCTTCGCTGAGGACGACCCCTTCGCTGAGGACCACACCCTCACTGAGGACGACGCCTTCGCTGAGCACCACACCGCTGCCCGATGCCAGCCAGCCGGAAAGCGTCGCGGTGGGGACGAAGACGCCCGTGCGACCCAGCAGCGAACTGCGGCCGACCAGCGAATTCAGCGTGATGACGCCGTCGGTCAGGAAGCGCTGCCCCGTCGGCACGGGAGACGCCGTGATCGTCGACAGCGCCGCGCCGGGGCGGATCTGGACAGTAACGCGCGTCGCGCTGCCGCCCACCCAGAACAGGCCCGGGTCGTACACCGGCTGGTAGCGGGTGAAAAGCGCGCTGCCGCTGTAGAGGTGGCGCCCGCCGGCGAAGATGATGCGACTCCAGGGCACCGACTGACCGCCGATGATCGACACCGGCGCGGGCATCACCTGGCCCGGCGCCAGCAGCGGCGCACCCGCCGCGATGCGGCCGCTGGCGATGACCGTGGCGAGATCGCTGCGCAGCGCACCGGCCAGCCGCACCGCGCCGTCGACGTTCAACAGGCCCGCGCCCTGCTGCAGCAGGTTGGCGCCCGGCAGGGCCTGCGCGGTGTACTGCAGGATCGCCTTCACCAACGGGGGCGTCAGGCCGGGGTTGGCCTGCAACATCAGGGCCACGGTACCGGACACCACCGGCGCAGCGACCGAAGTGCCGCTCAGGTCCATCAGCTCGCGGCCCCGCGGCTGCGCCGTGCCGCCATAGGGCGCCGACAGCGAGGGGAAGTCCGTGGCGAGCGTGCTGCCGGCCGCCATCGGGCCGACGATGCGATTGCCCGGAGCCACCAGGTCCGGCTTGAGCAGGTTGTCGGCGACGCGGCGCCCGTCGGGCAGGAACAGGCCGCCGCGGGTGGGCCCGCGGGAACTGAAATGGTTGACTGCGTCGTCGCTGCGCGAGGCCGTCGCCTGCGTGTTGGCCGACCCCACGGTGATGACCGAGGGCTCGTTGCCCGGCGAGCTGATCGTGCCGTAGCGCTCCTGGCCGGAAGCGTCCGTGCCGTAGTTGCCGGCGGCAACGACCACCACGAGGCCGGCTGCGCTCGCGCCGCGCAGAGCGCCGCACAGCGGGTCGGTCCGATACGACTCGGTCGAATCGGCGGCAAGGCTCACGTTGAGCACGCGGATGTTTTGCTGCTTCGCATGCGCGATGACCCAGTCGATCCCGGCCAGCACATCGCTCAGCTCGCCTTCGCCGCGGCTGTCAAGCACCTTGACGTCGACCAGCGAGGCCTGGGTGGCGATGCCGCTCGACTCGGGCAGACGCGACGTCGAGCGGCCTGCGGCGACGCCCGCGACATGCGTGCCGTGGCCATATGCATCCGCCCCGCCCGCCGCTTGGGGGCGTTCATCGAGCGCCGCGTCGGATCGGTCGACGCCGGGCTGCCAGGCGCGGCCCGCGCCGCCTTGCGTCACCTTCTCAAAGTCGACGGCGCGTGCGACCCGCGAGCGCTGGCCATCGGTGAACGCGGTGTGGTTCCCAGCGATGCCCGAATCCAGCACGGCGATGGCGACGCCCGAGCCGTCCAGGCCCCGCGCCGCGCCGATCGTGGCGGCACGCACGTCGGCTGCGCCGGTGGAGGCCTCGGTCAGGCTGAACGTGCGGGCCGCGCGCCGGTTCGGCGAGATGCTCTGCACGTCCGGCCGCGCAGCGAGCGCGTCAACCTTGTCAACGGGCAAGGTCACGAAAAGCGCCGGCACCGACTGGTAGCGCCAGTAGACGGTGCCTCCCGCCGCCACGACCGCGCGGCGGAGCTCGACCAGCTCGGCGTCCCGCCCGTCGCTGACGACCAGGGTGTGCACGTAGCGGCGACCAGCCAGTTCCTGTTGCCAGCGCTGGCGAGGCGCAGCGGCCGAATCGACGGCCTGGCGCAGATCGGCGGCAATCTTGTCGCGCGGCGCTGCTTGCGCCAGTGCAGGCCACAGCAATGCAGCCAGCGTCAGCAGCAGCGCAAGCGCCGCGTGCAGGCGCCACTCGATCAGAACTACGAATCGAAGAGGGAGCGTGGTGGACTTCATGGACAGCTTTCGTTGTTGCGCTGATTCCTACGCACACGCCCGGTCGGGCGTCGCGCCGCATCCCGGCGACGGAAGAGCTGCCATGTCGACGGCGACCTGCCGGCGGCTTGTCCTTGGCAACCCCGCTGTCGTAACCCGCCAGGCGGGCCTTAGACCGGAAGCTTTGCGACCCCGGCTTTCGCTCGGGTGTGCCTTTGTCATCAGTGAAAAAGAATGTATTTGAAATCGCAGCGACGCGTTGTGAACAAGTGGCGCTTCCGGCAGCGCCGGGTGACCGTTACACATCGACGGTTCGGTCATGAATGCAGCACCGCCCAGATAGGAAGTCATGCGCCGATCGACGCAAGCCATGTTGGGGTGCCCGGGCCTCAGTCTTGCGCTGCAGCAGCTGACGCTGGCGGCGGCCGTAGTACCA
The DNA here is from genome assembly GCF_054049415.1 of Roseateles sp. P5_D6. Classification (NCBI taxonomy): domain Bacteria; kingdom Pseudomonadati; phylum Pseudomonadota; class Betaproteobacteria; order Burkholderiales; family Sphaerotilaceae; genus Roseateles; species Roseateles sp. P5_D6. Next base: position 205,086 of record NZ_JBFUMK010000004.1, read on the forward strand.
GACCGACGAGGAACTGGCGCGCGATATCAACAACCATCTAGCCCGTGGGCACCTGCCGCATGGGCCGCAAGGACGACCCCGGTGCGGTGGTCGACTCACGGCTGCGCGTGCGCGGGCTGCGCATCGCGGATGCGAGCGTGATGCCGACGATCAAGAGCGGGAACACGAATTCGCCGACATTGATGATTGCGGAGAAGTTGGCGGGGTGGCTGGTAGCGTGAGCCGCGCCTGGTCGGCGCGTTCCGCCACAGCGCACCGGGGCCGGCGCACTAACGCCCCCCGTTGCCGGTAGCCAGCACCGTCCCCGCCTCACCTTCGATCCAGGCCGTCTTGCTGTCCACGGTCTGGATGCGCCACAGGTCGCGGTCTGCTTGTGTGGGCTGTCTGACCCACGTCTTGCCGCCATCCGTGGTGGCAACAACCATGCCTCCACGGCCCACCGCCCATCCGTTGTTGGCATCGGCGAACGCAATGTCAGCGAACTGCCCGCTGACGCCCGTCACCTCGGTCCAGGTGGCGCCAGCGTCGTCCGAACGGTACAAGCCGAAGGTTTGCGCGGACCACCAGGTCTTGGCATCGCTCGCGATGACTTTGCTGCGCGTGTTGAACGGCGATTCAACGTTGGGCGCGAGAACCGTCCAGGTCTGGCCATCGTCCACCGTACTTGCCAGCAACGTGCCACGTCCATAGATGACGATCTGTCGCCCGTCTCCGAAGAACAGCCCACCTACGCTCACCGTCTGCGGCGGTGACAGGGTCATCCACGTCTGGCCGCCATCGCGGGTAAACACCAGCCCGCGCCGATCGGTCGGCTCGCCCCAGCCACGGTTGGCGTCGACGAAGTCGAATCGCACCAGGCCCCCATGAACTAGCTGGCCATCACGCCATGTGGCGCCGCCATCCGACGTCTTGTACAGGCGGCCGTCGCTCTGCAGCATCCAGCCGATCTTGTCGTCGACGAAGCGCAGCGCCGTGTTGGTGGCCGTGGAGGGCAGGCCCGTGCTCGGCTTGGTCGTCCAGGTTCGCCCGCCGTCGCTCGTCTGGCGCAGTTGGCCCGTCGCATCCAGACCAAGGCCGCGCTTGGCGTCGAGGAAGGCGAGTTTCATGGAGTACTCGCCAAACCAGGGCGACGAGGGAAGGTCGTTGCGCAGCAGAGCGGCGTCGACCGCGATCGTCCAGTTGCGTCCTCCGTCGGTCGACAGGAAGGCGCGCCCGGTGCTGTCCTGCATGCTGAAGACGTTGCCATCGACCTGACGAAGGCGCTTGAAGGCCGCATAGGTGGGTTTGCTGAGGCCCTCCACCGATGCGGAGGACCACGTTTGCCCTCCGTCACCGCTCCAGGCCAGACCGCGTTCTGCGTACTCGCCTCCCAATTCGGATGGCCGCCAGATAAGGGGGCCCCGTGACGGCACCAGCACCGTGGTGCCGACGGCCAGGGCTCCCTCGCCGGTGGCGGCGCTCAGCGCAGGCAGCCGCACGGTGCTCCAGTGCGTTCCGCCGTCACTGCTGGAGATCAGCTGATCACGGAGGCTGGCGAGCAGCACCCGATCCGCAGCACTCGCCCGGATGATGCGCAGCCCGTCGCTTGACGGCATCGCGTTGCCATCCAGGGTGCTCGGGTCGACGCGGCGCCAGCTGTCGCCGCCGTCAAAGCTCAGTAGGAGCGTATAGGTTGCTACCCAGCTCACCGTGGCCGGGTCGAACGTCGACAACGCCCATCCGGCAGCCATGGTCTGGTCGTCGACCAGGTTGAAGAACGCGCTACCGCCATTGCCATGAGCCAACAGGTCGAGCACCACCGTGCTGGTCCGTCCGAAGTCCGTGGAGCGTCTCAACTCGGTACCGGAGAAACCCCAGAACGTCCCGCGCGACGAAATGTCGCTGAGAAAAAAATCGTGCCGCGCCCAGGTTGCGCCCCCATCGGTCGTGTGCAGGCCCGTGGTGCCGACGATAGCGATCTGGTCGTCAACAGCCACCAGCCGCCCGCCAAAGCCGGCTTGCAGTGCAACGGGCACGGGAGCCGTACGGCTCCATGTCACCCCACCATCGGTCGTGCGGAGCAACGAGGGATCGTCACCCATGACCCAGCCGTGCTTCGCCGAAACGAAACTGACGGCCCTCAGCGCTTTCGTGGAACCGCTGGCCTCAATCGACCAGGTGACGCCGCCATCCGTGCTCCGGGACAGCTCGCCATGCTCTCCCGTTACGAACAGCGTGGTCTTGGATGCAAAGAAGCTGTCGGTGTGCACATTGCCATGCGGTAACGGCTGCTGCCAGCACCAGCCGCCATCGCCTGACTTGGAGCATTGCAGGCCCCTGACGTTGTTCAGGTTGGTGATGCTGACGCGGACGGCCTCCGTCTTTGAGGCGCCTGCAGCGTTGCTCACCGTGAGCTTGACGTCGTAATCGCCACCCTTGGCGTACTGATGCTTCGGACTGGTCTCGGTGCTGGTCTTGCCGTCACCGAAATCCCAACCAAAGCTGAGGCCCGCCGTCGAGGGCGCGCTGCTGCCAAACTGGAGCTCACTGGTCGACTCGGCCGTCGCCGGTGCCGTGACGCTGAGGGTATCTGGCAAGGGGGTCGGCGGTGTGGGAGGCTCGCCGCCGCTCCCACCACCGCCGCCACATGCGCTCAGCAGCGCCGCTGCAACCATTGCACCCCACCAGCTCGGCAATTTCCTGTTCAGTTTTTTCACTCGCACTTTTCGGCTGATATTTGCTAATCAGTCTATCCGTGCAATAGGGCACGAAACGATGTGCCTATTTCCCGTCAGTTAGCAAAAGGCCAAGCAAAGCATCACGCTGCAGACACGGCCGGCTAGGTGCGGCCGGCATGCAATCTCCGTGAGGCCGACGGCCGCGACAATCACGGCATGCCGTCTGATCGTTCCCGCGTCCTCTCCGTCATCCCGCCGATGACGCAGCTGAACACGCCCTACCCGTCCACCGCCTACCTGACGGGCTTCCTGCGCTCGCGCGGCATCGATGCGCAGCAGGTGGACCTGGCGCTGGCCCTGGTGCTGGAGCTGTTCACGCCCGCCGGCCTGGCCCAGTTGCGTGACGCCGTGCTGGCGCTGCCCGAAGCCAAGCGCACGCCGCAGACCGCCTGGTTCGCTGCCGAGTTCGACGCAATAGCGGCCGCCACGCCGCGCGTCCTCGGCTTTTTGCAGGGCCGCGACCCGACGCTGGCGCATCGCATCAACACCCGCGCCTTCCTCCCCGAGGGCGCGCGCTTCGCCTCGCTGGACGCCTATGTCGACGAGGACGGCGGCGACCCGCTCGCCTGGGCGTTTGGCGCCTTAGGCCTGCAGGACCGCGCGCGCCACCTCGCAACCCTCTTCCTGAACGACCTCGCCGACGTGCTGCGCGACGCGGTCGATGAACGCTTCGAGTTCGTCCGCTATGCCGAATCCCTGGCCGCGGCCCAAGCGCATTTCGACCCGCTGGCCACCGCCCTGGCCGCACCGCCCAATCTCGTCGACCGCACGCTTCACACGTTGACGCTGGCCGCGCTGGAACAGCACCAACCCGAGGTCGTGCTGCTGTCCGTGCCCTTCCCCGGCTCGGTCTATGCGGCCCTGCGCATCGCTCAGACGATCAAGGCCGCACGGCCAGAGGTCGTTTGCGTGCTGGGCGGCGGCTATGTGAACACCGAACTGCGCGAGCTGGCCGAGCCGCGCGTCTTCGACTTTGTCGACTACGTGACGCTGGACGCCGGCGAGCGGCCACTGCTGGCGCTGCTGGAGCACGTCGCCGGCAAGCGCTCCAAGACCCGCCTGGTGCGTACCTTCTGGCGCGACAGCGATGCGGTCAAGTACACCAACTTCGTCGAGCCCGACATTCCCTTCGATGACGTCGGCACACCGACCTGGGACGGCCTGCCGCTGGACCGTTATCTGTCGCTGCTGGACATGCTCAACCCGATGAACCGGCTCTGGAGCGACGGCCGCTGGAACAAGCTGACCGTGGCGCATGGCTGCTACTGGAAGAAATGCAGCTTCTGCGACGTCAGCCTGGACTACATCTCGCGCTACGAGGCGGCCTCGGCCGAGGTGCTGGTGGACCGCATCGAGGCCATCGTCAAGGAGACGGGCCAGACGGGCTTTCACTTCGTCGACGAAGCCGCGCCGCCCAAGGCGCTCAAGGCCCTGGCCGAAGAGCTGATCCGCCGCGGCGTGGCCATCTCGTGGTGGGGCAATATCCGCTTCGAGAAGACCTTCACACCCGAGCTTTGCCAGCTGCTGGCCGACAGCGGCTGCATCGCCATCTCGGGCGGGCTGGAGGTGGCATCGGACCGGCTGCTGAAGCTGATGAAGAAGGGCGTCTCCATCGAGCAGGTGGCGCGCGTGACCAAGGCCTTTGCCGACGCCGGCGTGCTGGTGCATGCCTACCTGATGTACGGCTTCCCCACGCAGACAACGCAGGACACCGTGGACGCGCTGGAATACGTGCGCCAGCTGTTCGAGAACGGCTGCATCCACAGCGGCTTCTTCCACCGCTTCGCCTGCACGGTGCATTCGCCCGTCGGACTGAACCCGGCGGAATACGGCGTCACGCTACAGCCCCTGCCCGCCGATGGCCGCTTTGCGAAGAACGACGTCGCCTTCATCGACCCCACGCCCACCGACCACGACGGCCTGGGCCAGGGGCTGAAGAAGGGCCTGTACAACTTCATGCACGGCATCGGCGTGGACAGCGATATCCGCAGTTGGTTCCCGGTGCGCGTACCCAAGACGACAGTGCCGCGCCGCTTCGTCGAGCGCGCCCTCGCGACAATCACCTGATGTACACCTCCACCTTCACCTTCGCCAAGGGCGACTACGACGCCGATTTCTTCGCGCTGGACGACCGCATCGCCGCCATCGCCCGCGCCATTCCCGGCTACCTCGGCGAGGAAGCCTGGGAGAACGCAGCGAACGGGCTGATCTCCAACGTCTACTACTGGGACTCGATGGAGGCCCTGCAGCAGCTGATGAGCCACCCCGCGCACCGCGAGGCCAAGCAGGCCCAAGCCAAATGGCTGAGGGGCTACCAGGTGGTCATCGCCGAGGTGGTGCGCACCTATGGCGATGGCGGCATCGCCCATCCGCTCGCCGAAACCACGCCGGCCCACTGACTTTTGTGCAGTGCACAATCGCCGCATCCAGCAACGGAGGCGGCGATGCGGCGAGTCGTGTTCAACCAGAAGGGTGGCGTGGGCAAGTCCACGATCACCAGCAACCTGGCGGCGATTGCCGCGGCAGCGGGCAAGCGGGTGCTGGTCATCGACCTGGACCGCCAGGGCAACACCAGCCGCTACCTGATGGGCGATGCGCTGGATGAAGGCGCACCGGGCTCGGCTGAATTCTTCGAGTCAACGCTGAAGTTCAGCGTGCGCGCACCTGGYGCGACCGAGTTCGTCGTCGAGACGCCGTGGGAGAACCTGCACCTGATGCCGGCCAGCGCCGAGCTCGATGAGCTGCACGGCAAGCTGGAGAGCCGCTACAAGATCTACAAGCTGCGCGACGCGCTGCTGCCGCTGGCGGACGAATATGACGAAATCTGGATCGACACGCCGCCGGCGCTGAACTTCTACACGCGCTCGGCGCTGATCGCGTCCCAGGGCTGCCTGATCCCCTTCGACTGCGACGACTTCTCGCGCCGGGCGCTCTACGGCCTGCTGGAGGCCGTGGAAGAGATCCGTGCCGACCACGCGCCCGAGCTGTCGGTCGAGGGCATCGTCGTCAACCAGTTCCAGGCCCGCGCCTCGCTGCCGCAGCGCGTCGTGCAGGAGTTGCTGGACGAGGGCCTGCCGGTGCTGCAGCCGTATCTGTCGAGCAGCGTGAAGGTGAAGGAGTCGCACGAGCTGAGCCGGCCCATGATCCATCTCGATGCGCGCCACAAGCTGACGCAGGAGATGCAGGCGCTGTACGAAGCGCTGGGCTGAACCGGGCGTTTTTCCGGCCTTGGCCCGCCAGCGCCGATGGCCAGAATGTCGGCATGAGCACTCCCGAATCCGTACGCATCGTCGGCGCCAGCGTCCAGACCGAACTGCCCGTCATCATTGCCGAGCTGGGCCCGATCGCGGACCGGCTGCAGCTGGCGCGCGAGGCCATCGAGGAGTTGCGCGTCAGCCACCCGCAATCGCCCGAGTCCAACGTGAAGTCGGTGTACATGAGCCCGTGGAAAAGCCACATGCTCAATGCCAAGCTGCTGCCGCTGTGCGCCAGCGTCGTCGAGATCGCCAAGGCGGCCGCGCCCAAGGCCTGGTCGGGCGAGCTCGACTCGCTCGGGCTGGACCTGCTCGTCACCCACTGCTGGGGCGCCATCTACGAAGAGGCCGACTACACGGCCCCGCACAACCACTGGCCGGCCGACCTGAGCTGCGTTGTCTACCTGGAAGCTGAAGCCGGTTGCGCGCCGCTGGTGTTCTCCAAGACCAGCGCCTACCAGCCGCGGCCCGGCACGTTGATCATGTTCCCGGGCATCACCATGCACGAGGTGCCGGCCACGCCGGGGCGGCGCGTCGTCGTCGCGATGAATCTCTTCAAGCAGCTGGGGCTGGGTCCGCAGGCACCGGCGGCAGGCTGAGCCGCGCCCGCAGCCCCGGGCCGGCGTGGGCATCCAGCAGCTCCAGCCGGCCGCCGTGCCGGGCCGCGATGTCGGCCGCGATGGCCAGGCCCAGGCCGCTGCCGGTGCCCGTGGCAGCGTCACCGCGGCGGAAACGCAGCATGGCGGCGGGGCGGTCGGCTGGCGCAATGCCGGGCCCGTTGTCCTCGACCTCCAGCCACGGTCCGGCCGCATCGCTGCCGCAACGCACCGTGATGCGGGCGCTTGCGCCGGCGTAGCTGACGGCGTTGTGGATGAGGTTCTCGAGCAGCTCGCGCAGCAGGAAGGCATGGCCCAGCGCCGGCGCCTCGGCCAGTTCGAAGCCGAGGTCGACACCCGCAGGCAGCGCGCGATGGGCCCAGTCCTGGCCGCTTTCGGTGGCGATGTCGCGCAGGTCGATGCGCTGCCCCACGTCGACGCTGCGGTCCTCCGCGCGGGCCAGCGACAGCAGCTGTTGGGCCAGGCGGGCGCTGCGCACGACACGCTGGCGCAGCCGCTCCAGCAGCGGGTCCACGCGCTGGTCGTGCGGCTCCAGCATGGCCAGCTCGATCTCGGTCTGCAGCGAGGTCAGCGGCGTGCGCAGCTGGTGGGCCGCGTCGGCCAGGAATTCGCGCTGGGCGCCGGCCGCGCGGGCCAGGCGCTCGAACAGGCGGTTGAAGGCGGCCTGCAGTGGCACCAGCTCGCGCGGCAGGCTGGCCGCCAGCGGTGTCAGCCGGTGCAGGTCGCGATGCTCCAGCTCGGCGCTCAGGCCCGTCAGCGGCGCCAGGCCCTGGCGGATGGCCCACCAGCCGGCCAGGGCCAGCAGCAAAGCCAGCGCCACGCCGTTCAACGCGACCGAGCTGCCGATCTCGCTCTGCAGCGCGTCGCGCTTGTGCAGGGTCTCGGCAACGAGGATCTGGCAGACACCGGTGCCGCAGTCATGGCCGAGTTGCACCAGGCGCAGCTCTCGGCCGCGCAGCCTGACGTCGCCGTAGGAGGAGTGGCCCGCCGCCTGCGGGGCCGGGCGGGGCTGCAACTCGGCCAGGCCGGCGTCGCCCTGCAGCACCTCGCCGCGCGGCGCCAACACCAGGTAGAAGACATCGTCCTGGCGGTCGAAGCGCAGGGCGCGGTCCATGGTGGCGCTGACATCGATGCGGGGCTCGCCGCTGCGCACGTCGATCTGGCCCGCCAGCGTCAGCGCGGTGTCCTCCAGGCCCTCGTCGAGCCAGCTCTGCGCGCTGTGCCTGACCTGCTCGTACAGCGCCGTGCCGAGCACGGGCAAGGCCAGCACCAGCGGCAGCATCAGCCAGCCGAACAGCCGCCGCTGCAGGCTGGAGCGTGAACCCTCAGCCAATGTCAGCCACCGTCAGCCTATTTCCTCGAGCAGGTAGCCGAGGCCGCGCACAGTGCGAAGTTGCACGCCACCCGGCTCGATCTTGGCGCGCAGGCGCGACAGGCAGACCTCGATGGCGTTGTCGCTGACGCCCTGGTCCCAGGCATTGCTGGCCAGCGCGATGTGTTCCTTGGGCACGACCTTGCCCGAGCGCGCCATCAGAAAGCCCAGCACATCCCACTCGCGGGCGGACAGGGCCAATGGCTCGTCGTCGATGTAGGCGCGGCGGGCTTCCTGGTCGATGCGCAGGCGCGCCAGCTGCAGCTGGTTGCTGGTGCGCGCCTGGCTGCGCCGCACCAGGGCGCGGGCGCGGGCGACCAGTTCGGTCAGTGCAAAGGGCTTGACGAGGTAGTCGTCGGCGCCGCCTTCCAGGCCACGCACGCGGTCCTCGACGGCGTCGCGGGCGGTCAGGATCAGCACCGGCACGGCGATGCTCTCGGCGCGCACGCGGCGCAGCGTCTCGAAGCCGTCGATGCCCGCCAGGCCGATGTCCAGGATGAGGAGGTCGTAGGCGTCCTCCTTCAGCGAGCGCGGCACGGGCTCGCCGCGGGCGGTGCAGTCCACGACCCAGCCTTGGGAGCGCAGCGCGCGGGCGGTAGTTTCGACGAGTTGTTCGTCGTCTTCGACGAGCAGGATGCGCATGGTGGCAGCAGTATGGCGCGAGAGCGGCCGATGTGCTGACGCAGGGCTGTCACGCCGGGGCCATTCACATGCCAGCAATGCGCCGCGAAGCGAATGTCAGCGCGGCGCGCCCACCACGGCGCGTGTTGCCGCCTCGAAACATTCGCCGGCGATCTGCCACAGCCGCCCGGCGTCCACGTAGCGGTCGCTGGGCTCACCGTTGAAACGGTCGCCCGCCAGGTCGACACGCGGCTGGGCGTAGTGCAGCCAGAAGTCGGCGCCCATCTTCTGCGGCAGCAGCTCGGCGTTGAAGCTCAGGTAGTCACCCGGCCCGGCGCCGCGCAGAAAGCCCTCGAAGCAGCGCTGCCACATCCAGCGGAAGTGGCTGAGGTAGTCGCCGGGGTCGTCGAGCCCGGTCTGGATGCATCCCGGGTTGCCGACGCGGGCATGCAGGAAGCGCACGCGCTCGAACACCGGCGCGAGCCGCTGCGCACGTTCGTGGAACTCGCCGCCATAGGTCAGCTCGTGGCCGGTGTACCAGTGCGACAGATCGGCGTTGAAGCGCAGCGCCGGCCAGCGTTCGACGAGATCCAGCGTGCGGCGGAGATCCTGGGTCATCGTGCCGCGGTGGGTCTCGACATAGAGCGGGTGGCCGTGCCGCGCCGAGGCTTCCAGCACGGCCGCGGCAAGGGCATCCATCTCGGCGTCGGTCTCGAAGCTGTTGCCCACGTGCAGCGTCGTGATCTCGCAGCCGAGGTCGCGCTGCTCACGCACGATGGCGTCCACCTCGGTTGGAACCAGTGCGCGGCAGATGCCGGTGACGGCCAGGCCGGCGTCGCGCGCGGCCCGGGCGGCCTCGCGCGTGGGCTGCCAGATCTGCACGGCTTCGTGGCCGTCGGCCTTCAAGAGGGCGAGCTGCTCGGCGTGCGTCTCGCGCCAGCCGGTCGAGGCGCGCGGCAGCTCGGCCAGGGTGCCGAGGTTGATGTCGCGGCGCAGCCGCGGCGGGTTCGCACTGCCGTCGTTGCAGCGGTCAATGGGCGAGTTCATGGCCGGCATCATGCCGCGCCGCCAGGTCGGCCAAAGTCGCCTGCAGCGTGGGGAAGCGGAAGCAATAGTCTGCGGCCCGCGCCGCGGCAGGAACGACGCACTGGCCGTCCAGCAGCAGCGTGGACATCTCGCCGGCCAGCATGCGCAGCGGCCAGGCGGGCATGCGCAGCCAGGCACGGCGGCCGAAGGAGGCGGCCAGACCTGCATCGGCAGGCCCAATTTCGGTCCGGCGCCCTTTCTTCTGTGGATTTGCACCGGGAACCACGAGCAAGCACGAAGCCACTCAGCCATATCGGCGCACTACCATTGCCGGCCTCCGGGAAAAACACCATGAAACTGCTCGCCAAATTCAATCTGGTCTATCTGCTCGTGATGAGCCTGGGCATCGCCCTGAGCGGCTACATCGCGCGCAATCTGCTGCAGGACAACGCCAAGCAGGAAACCATCGCCACCGCGCAGATGCTGATGGAGAAGGCGCTGGCCGTGCGCAGCTACACCAACACGAAGATCAAGCCACTGCTGGTCTCGCAGATGACCGACAAGTTCCTGCCGGAGACGGTGCCGAGCTTTTCCGCCACGGAGGTGCTGGGGACGCTGCTGGCCAAGCACCCCGAGTTCGCCTACAAGGAAGCGACGCTGAACCCGACCAACCCGCGCGACCGCGCAACGAGCTGGGAGGTCGACATCGTCGGCCAGTTCCGCTCCTCGGCCGACCTGAAGGAAACCGTCGGCACGCGCGACACGCCCGCCGGCCCCTCGCTGTACATCGCTCGCCCGCTGCGCATCACCGACCCCGCCTGCCTGGCCTGCCACAGCAGCGTGGAGGCCGCGCCGGCCACCATGGTCGCCAAGTACGGCCCCGCCAACGGCTTTGGCTGGAACCTCAACGAAGTCATCGGCGCGCAGGTCGTTTCAGTCCCCCTGGGCGTGCCGCTGCAGCGCGCCGACCAGACCTTCAAGGTCTTCATCACGTCGCTGATCGGCGTCTTCGTCGCCGTCGGCGTCGTGCTGAACCTGATGGTCTGGATGCTGGTCGTGCGCCCCGTCACCCGCCTGTCGGCCCTGGCCGACCGCGTCAGCCAGGGCGATCTGGATGCGCCCGAGTTCCAGGCCAACAGCAAGGACGAGATCGCCACGCTGTCCCATTCCTTCTCTCGCATGCGGGCCAGCGTCGTGCAGGCCATGAAGCTGCTGGACACATGAGTCATTTCAGCGCATGAGCGACAAGAAGCACCCGACACAGCTTGGCAAATACCGCATCACCGAGGTTCTCGGTGAGGGCGCGATGGGTGTCGTCTACAAGGGCTTCGACCCCGACATCCAGCGCACCGTCGCGCTGAAGACCATCCGCACCCAGCTCGACGCCGACGACGACAGCCCCGGTGCACCGGCCTCGCGTTTCCGCAACGAGGCCCAGGCTGCCGGCCGGCTGCACCATCCGGGCATCGTCGCCGTCTACGACTTCGGCCGCGCCGAGAACGTGGCCTATATCGCGATGGAGTTTGTCGAGGGCCGCTCGCTCGCCAGCTACCTCGGCGCCAAGGTTCGCTTCACCGACACCGACATCCCCGGCATCATGAGCCAGCTGCTCGATGCCCTCGGCCATGCGCACGAGAAGGGCGTCTGGCACCGCGACATCAAACCCGCCAACATCATCATGACGACGGCCGGGGGGCGGCTCAAGGTGGCCGATTTCGGCATCGCCCGCATCGAGAGCACCAACCTCACGCAAACCCACTACATGGTGGGCACCCCCAGCCACATGGCGCCCGAGCAGTTCCTGGGCAAGCCCATGGACCGGCGCGTGGACATCTACGGCGCCGGCGTCGTGCTCTACCAGCTCCTCACCGGCCGCGCGCCCTTCGCCGGCACGACCGAGGCGCTGATGTACAAGGTCGTCAACGACATGCCGCAGCCGCCGTCGACCATCGAGGGTGTCGAGCGCCCGGGTTGGTTCGACGCCATCATTGCCCGCGCGTTGGCCAAGCGCCCCGAAGACCGTTATGCCACCGCCGAGGAATTCAAGCAGGCCATCACCGACGGCATCGGTCAAAACATCGACGACACCGGCTGGGAAAAGACCGTGATGCTGGCCCCCGCGCGCGCCCGCCCCACCCAGCCGCTGGCCACACCCACCGTCGCGCCGCCTTCGCTGTCCGGCTCTTCGCTGCCCGGTTCCACGGCCGGCACTGCCAGTGCCCCCACGCCCTCGCACTGGGACAAGGCCCAGCTGACCCAGGCCGAGCTGACGCTGGCGAAACACGTCGGCCCACTGGCCAGCGTGCTGGTGCGCCGCGCCGCGCGCGAGTGCCAGGATATCAACGAGCTCTACAGCAAGCTGGCCGAGCAGGTCACCGACCCGCGTGCGCGCGACGCCTTCCTCGGCCAGGCCAGCCTCGTCACCGGCGGCCACCACCGCACGGCAGGCGGCGGCACGGCCGGTTCGCCGTCGGCCGGTGGCTCCAAGGGCGTCACGGCGGGCTCAGCCGGCTCCGCGGGCAGCGGCACCCTCATCGGCGGGCCGCTGAACGAGGCCGTCATGGACAAGGCTCAGGTTCTGCTGGCGAAACATGTCGGGCCTATCGCCAAGGTGCTGATCAAACGGGCCGCCGCCGGCACGGACAGCCGGGCGGTGTTCTTCAACCGGCTGGCGGAGTCGGTCAACGATCCGGCAGCGCGGGCGAAGTTGCTGGCGGAGCTGGGGCGACTTTCCTGAGGCGCGGCAGGCTCAGGGCAGGCGATAGGCCAACACCTTGAGTCCTCGATCTGCCGAGACGTCCGCATACACCTCCGGATTCGCCACGCGTTCGACGAATGCCAGCTCCGGTGCGTGCTCGGCCATCACGCCGTGCAGGAAATCCAGGCCCAGCTTGGGCGTGTTCAGGCAAAGCAATGCGTGGCCCCCGGGCGCCAGCAGCGCAGGCAGCCGCTTTGCGAGCCGCGCATAGTCCTTGGTTGCGACGAAGCTGCCCTTCTGGAAACTGGGGGGGTCGCAGATGACGAGGTCATAGGGCCCGCCGCGGGTCAGCTTGCCCCAGGAGTTGAAGATGTCATGGGCCAGGAACCTGGCGCCCGCCTTCACACCGTTGAGTTCATGGTTGGTGCGGCCGATGGCCAGCGCACCCGAGGCCATGTCGACATTGACTACCTCGGCTGCACCGGCCTGCAGCGCGACGACCGAGAAGGCGCAGGTGTAGGCGAACAGGTTGAGCACCTTGGCGCCCGGTTGCACCTGCTCGCGCACCCAGCGTCGCCCCTCGGCCATGTCGAGAAAGAGGCCATGGTTCTGGCCGCGCAGCAGGTGCACGAGGTAGCGTGTATCGGGTACTCCAGCCTCGCTGACGACGTGTGGCTCGGGCAGGGTGCCGGCCATCAGGCGCGTCTGAACGCGGCCGCCGTCCTGGCGGCATTGGAAGACCCAGGGCGCCTCAGGCCAGCGCGCCTGGATCGCCGCACCGATGGCAGCCAGCGCCTCGTCGGCCAGCGGCTCAAAGCTGGTCAGCAGCAGCGCAGGCGGGTAGGCGTCCAGCGTCAGGTGCTCGCAGCCGGGATGCAGGCCGCCGCGGCCGTGGAAGAGGCGTTGAGCGCCCTGGGGAAGGGCCGCCGAGGCGGCGATGACGTCGAGTAGAGCTTGCATGGGTGAGGCATTGTCCCGGGCCAGAATGGCCGCCATGGACCTCCAGCTCATCCTCGACGAGATCAACGCCGAACTGCGCCCGCAACTCGCCACGGCCGGCGGCAAGGTCGCCAGCTACATCCCGGCGCTGGCGCGGGTGTCGCCGCTGCAGTTCGGCATCGCGCTGCGCACCTGCGCGGGCGAGACGGCCGCGGCTGGCGACAGCGCGGTGCCCTTCTCCATCCAGAGCATGTCCAAGATGTTCTCGCTGACGCTGGCGATTCGCGCGCTGGGCGAGGCCATGTGGGACCGCATCGGCCGCGAGCCCTCGGGCAGCCCGTTCAACTCGCTGGTGCAACTGGAGACGGAGCGCGGCATCCCGCGCAACCCTTTCATCAATGCCGGTGCCATCGCAGTGGCGGACCGGCTGGTGTCGCAGGGCGACGCCAAGGCCGAACTGCTGGCGCTGCTGGGCCGGCTGTGCGGCGAGCCCGTCGGCATCGACAAGGAGGTCGCGCAGTCCGAGGCCAACACCGGCTTTCGCAACACGGCGCTGGCCAATTTCATGAAGGCCTTTGGCACGCTGGACAACGACGTGGCCACGGTGCTGGACGTCTACTTCAACCAATGCGCCATTGCCATGAGCTGCGAACAGGTGGCCTGCGCCGCCGGCTATCTGTGCCGCGACGGCCGCCACCCGCTGGCCGGCACGCCCGTGCTCAGCACGGCGCAGACGCGCCGCGTGAATGCGCTGATGCTGACCTGCGGCACCTATGACGCGGCCGGCGAGTTCGCCTTCCGCATCGGCCTGCCCTGCAAGAGCGGCGTCGGCGGCGGCATCGTCGCCGTGGTGCCCGACCAGCTCACGCTGTGCGTCTGGTCGCCAGCGCTGGACAGCACCGGCAACTCCTTGCTGGGCCGCCGGGCGCTGGAGCTGTTCGTCGCGAAGACGGGGCTGTCGGTTTTCTGATCAGCTGGCGTACTTGACGCTGCAGCCATAGGGCCGCGTCGACGCCTTCTCGACCTTGCGGCCCGCAGCCACCGCGGCCAGGGCCTCGGTGACGTAGGGCTCGGCCTTGGCGATGTCGGCCTTGTCGGGCGTGGCGAGGCTGTCGATGCCGCCCTTGTAGGCCAGCGTGCCATCGGCCTTGATGACGTACATGTGTGGTGTCGTCTGCGCGCCGTAGAGCTTGCCGAGCTCGCCCTTGGGGTCGAGCAGGGTCGCAGTGGGCGCTGCGCCGCGGTCGGCGTTGAGCTTCTGCGCGGTAGCACCGTCCACGAAGCCCTGTTGGCCGGGCGCGGAGGAGATCACCTGCAGCCAGACGACGCCCTGGGCCGCGGCGGCTTTCTGCTGGGTTTGCATATTGCCGCTGCCATAGTGCTTCCTGACATACGGGCAGTCGTGGTTGGTCCACTCCAGCACGACGGTCTTGCCTTTGTAGTCGGCCAGATTGACGGTCTTGCCGTCGGCCGTCGTGGCAGAGAAGGTCGGCGCGGGCGCGTCGACATTGGCCGTGGCATGGGCCAGTGCAGGAAGGATCAGGGCGGCGAGCAGGCTGCGGCGAAGCAAGGTCATGTCGAACTCCTGGAAGAGGCGGGGGGCACAGAGATGGCCTCGACGATGAGACCGGGGGTAAGGATCTGCGGCAGCACCTGGGCCTCGGCGGCGCCCGGTGCGTAATAGAGGTAGAGGGGCACGCCGGAGCGGCCATGGGCTTTCAACACGGCGGTGATGTTCGGGTCCTCACGCGTCCAGTCGCCCTTCAGATAGGCCACGCCGGCCTTGGCGAAGGCGTCCTTGACCTCGGGGCGCGACAGCGCGACGCGCTCGTTGACGAGGCAGGAGATGCACCAGGCCGCCGTCATGTTGACGAAGACCGGCTTGTTTTGAGCGCGCAGTTCGGCCAGGCGCTCGGCGCTGTAGGCCTCGATGGCCGATCCCGGGGCGGCAGCATGAGCGTCGGCAGGCACGGGCCTGATCCAGTGAATGACACTGAGCGCCAGCACGAAGCTGGCCACCACCGCCACGCCGCTGACGACGCCCCTCCCAGCGCGGTGCAGCCACAGCGCGAAGGCGATCAGCACCAGGCCGCCCAGCGCCATCGCGACGCCATCCGGGCCGGCCTGCTGGGCCAGCACCCACAGCAGCCAGACGACGGCCGCATACATCGGGAAGGCGAGGAACTGCTTGAACTTGTCCATCCACGCGCCGGGCCGCGGCAACCAGCGCTGCGCCGCGGGCCAGAAAGCCAGCAGCAGGAAGGGCAGCGCCAGGCCCAGGCCCAGCGCGAGGAAGACAGCCAGCAGCACCGCCGCCGGCTGGGACAGCGCAAAGGCCAGCGCGGCCCCCATGAAAGGCGCCGTGCAGGGCGTGGCGACGACGGCCGCCAGCACACCGGTGAAGAAGCTGCCCGCCAGGCCCTGGCGCGCGGCCAGGTTGGAGCCCACACCGGTGAAGCTGCCGCCGAATTCGAAGAACCCTGACAGGTTCAACCCGACCAGGAAGAGCAGATAGCTGACGATGAGCACGAACACCGGCGAATGGAACTGGAAGCCCCAGCCCACCTGCTGGCCGCCGGCGCGCAGCGCGATCAACACCGCCGCCAGCGCCGCGAAGCTGACGAGCACACCGGCCGTGTAGGCCAGACCCTCCGCCTTGTGGTTGCCCTCGCGCACCAGGGCCAGCGCCTTGATGGACAGCACCGGGAAGACGCAAGGCATCAGGTTCAGGATCAGGCCGCCAACCAGGGCCAGGGCCAGGGCAGGCAGCAGGCCGAGGTCGCTTTCTGGCGCGGGGGCGGGCGTGGCGGTTTCGGCCGCAGGAGCGTTGAGATCGGCCGGGCCGGGTCCCTTGCCGGCGCCTTCGGGCATGGGCACGGAGACGGTCCAGGCCTGTTCGCCGGCCGCAGTCGTCAGCACGATGACACCGGACAACGGCTTGCCAGCGGGCAAGGGTTCGTCACCGGCAGGGATGTCCAGCACCCAACCGGCTCCCTCGGCTCGGAACACCTGGGGGGCGCTGTGAGCGACGGCGCCCCAGGTGTCGGCGAAGAAATAGGCCTTGCTGATGGGCAGGTTCAGGCCAGTCGCTGGGCCGCTGAGGCGCACGCCTTGCGGCGCGGGCTTGAGTTGCACGGCGAAGGTTGCGGGCCTGGGAATGGCGCCACGCCATTCCTCGATCTGGGCTGCGTCGGGGCCGGCCTTGGCCTCGGCCGCCACCGGCAGGTCCAGCCCGAGCGACACCTGCTCGGGAATGCAGACATCCTTGCAGACCAGCCACTTCACCTCGGCTGCCGGCTTGAAGCGGCTGCCGGGCTTGGCGTCGGCCGGCACCGTCAAGTCGACGAGCAGGGCCGCGCGGCCTTCGTAGCCGTAGTTGACGATGGGGCCGATGGCCTGGATGGCCGGCGTGGGCCACTGGATGGGCCCGGCCTGGGCGCCACTCCAGTCGATCGTCGTCGCCTGGCCGGAGTCGCCCGGGTTGAGCCAGTAGGTGTGCCAGTGCGACTTGATGTTCTGCTCGAGTGCCACCGTGAAGCGCTGGCCCGGCGCCACCGCGGCCTGGCTGGAGACGAGGCGGGCCTGCACATGCTCCGTGGACGCTTCGGGCGGTGCGGCAAAGGCCAGCAGCGGGGCGGCCAGCAGAGCCGGAAGGAGGGGGCGCAGGAACGAGAACATCCCGAAATCCTAGGCCATCCCGCTTTCACCCTGTCGTGACAGGCCTGCCTGAACAAATGCATCGAACGCGGCCCACAGCGGTGCGAAGCGTTCCGGCCCGCCTTCCAACAGGGCCAAGGCATGCAAACCGGCTTCCAGTGTTGACAGCTGGCCAGGGCGGTGGGCTCGGCGTATCGCATAGCGGCCGGGCTGCTCGGGCAAGCTCAGCCGCGGCAGCGCGGCCAGCCAGGGGTTGACTGCCAGCAGGCGGCGACTCTGGCGCCAATTGCCGTCCAGCAGGATGAGGTGATTCACTTCGGCTAACGTGCCCGGCTCGCCCTCGCCCGGGTAGAGCAGCGCCGTGCCGGGGCGGGCCAGTGCGGGGTCGAAAGCCTCGCCGCGCAGCAGGCACGCGGCTGGGCTCAGGCCGAGCGTCAGAAAGGCGGCGGTGTTCTTGGCATGGCCGGCCTCGGCCGGGTGCTGGAGGATGAGCAGTTCGGTGCGCACGGCCAGCGGCGCCGGCAGCGTGGCGCACAGGCAGGTGCAGGCCGGGCGCTCGCAGCGCGGGCAGACCGCGCGGGGCATGCGCCTCGGCTCAGTTCACCGGTGGCGACACGGAGTGCGGCGCGATGGTCGACACCGTGCTGTCGGCGCCGGCATCAGCGGCCGACTCCTCCTCGCCGTGGTGGCGGCGCGAGCGCGTGGTGGGCAAGCCGACCTGGCGCCTCTTGGCCAGCCGGCCGGCCAGCCAGACGCCGCCAACGACGCCGAAGATGTTGAAGGCACCGAACAGCGGCGCCGCACTGGACGACAGCAGCATGCTCTGCAGGGGCGCCGAGTAGGCGCGCGGCTTCAGCGCGAAGCTGAAGGCGCCGAAGATCAACCAGCCCGCCCAGGCCACGCCGACGCCGGACATCATCCACGCGACATAGGGGCGGTGCCGGCGGCGCTGCGGCCGCAGCGTCAGATAGCCCCAGATCAGCGCGGCAATGAAGAGCAGCAGCGCAATGGCGACGGCCTCGCCGAGCATGACCTGAAGGCTGTTGCGGCCACCCAGCTGGGCATAGACCTGGCGCGGCAGGCCGGTGCTGGCGTACTTCATGGCGGCGCCCGCGCCGAAGCAGTACAGCAGGAGGCCGGAGAAGAAGGCGATGGAGCGGCGGGCGGCTTTCATGGGGGCGCATTCTCGGCGCTGTCACGCCAGCAAATCCGGGAGGATTTCCCGTTCAGCCCAAAACAAAGCCCGCCGTCCGGTGTCGGACGGCGGGCTGCAAAGAGGAGAGTTGCCGATTTCAGCGCTTGCGGTCCAGGCGCATGGCGCGGGCGAGGCCGCGGCGTTCGCCGCTGTAGAAACCGGTGTCGAAGGCCTCGTGCTTGCGGCCCTTTTCGACGGATTCCTCGGCGCTCCAGGCCACCTCGGAGAGGGGCAGGCGGCGCGGCGGGTGTTCAGTGCGGGGCTGGATCTTCATCATGGCTGTCTGGCCTTTTGAGGGCCGTCTCACGCCGAGTGGGGCGCGATTGGGAGGCACAACGCGGGCTGGTTGGGGGTGGTTGACAGGCCAAACACACTTCTTTGCACTTGTGGCCTGCGGTCACCGGCTATGCAGACAATGCCGCTTTTGAATCCAGGACTCCGCGATGACCGTCCAGCTGAAAAAGACCCTCCCGGCCAAGGCCACTCCCATCACCGTCGTGGACCGCGCCGCCTTCCAGGCCCTGGCCCCCGGCCTGCCACCGGCCACCCGCGCCTGGCTGGCGACGGTCGGCTTTGTCGGTGCGCCGGACAGCCACGCCCTGATTCCCGGAGCCGATGGCCGCCTGGCCCAGGTCTTTGCCGGCGTGGCCCACAGCGCTCACCCCTTTTCGCTGAGCCATCTGCCGCTGACCCTGCCGGAAGGTGTCTACAAGCTGGATGACGCCGGCCTGGCCCTGCTGCCGGAGGGCGCGGCCATGTCCTGGGAGCTGGGCGGCTACCGCTTCGACCTCTACAAGCCAGCCAAGCGCGCGCCGGCCACATTGGTGCTGAAGGGCGGTGCTGACGCCGAACGCGGCCTGGCGTTGGCTGCGGCGATTTCGGCCACGCGCGATCTCGTCAACACGCCGGCCGAGCACATGGGCCCGGCCGAGCTGGCCGCCGCCGCCAAGGCCCTGGCCAAGCAATACGACGCGACCTATGCAGAAACCATCGGCGACGCCCTGCTGAAGAAGAACTTCCCCAGCATTCACGCCGTCGGCCGCGCGAGCATGCGCTCACCTCGCCTGATCGAGCTGAACTGGGGCAATCCCAAGCACCCCAAGCTGGCCCTGGTGGGCAAGGGCGTCTGCTTCGACACCGGCGGCCTGAACATCAAGCCCGGCGAGGGCATGCGCCAGATGAAGAAGGACATGGGCGGCGCGGCCAACGCGCTGGGCCTGGCCACCCTCATCATGGCCTTGAAGCTGCCGGTGCGTCTGCAGCTGCTGATCCCGGCGGTCGAGAACTCGATCTCGGGCAACGCCTACCGGCCCGGTGACGTCATCAAGACCCGCAAGGGCCTGCACATCGAGATCGGCAACACCGATGCCGAGGGTCGCGTCATCCTGTGCGACGCGCTGGCCTATGCCGCCGAGGGCAAGCCCGACCTCGTCATCGACCTGGCGACGCTGACGGGTGCCGCGCGCGTGGCCCTGGGCGCCCAGCTGCCGGCGCTGTTTGCCAAGCACATGGACACGGCCCGCGACCTCGTTGACCTGGGCCTGAAGCTGGACGACCCGCTCTGGCATATGCCGTTGTGGGCGCCGTACCACGCTGGCATCGAGAGCACGATCGGCGACATCGTCAACACCGGCAAGAGCCCGCTGGCCGGTGCCATCAACGCCGCGCTGTTCCTGGAAGACTTCCTGCCGCCTCAGCAGGACTGGCTGCACGTCGACCTGTTCGCCTGGAACGACGCGCCTCGCGCCGGCCGGCCAGTGGGCGGCGAGGCGCAGACGATCCGCACCCTGCTCGCCTACCTGGAGCAACGCTACTCGGCCTGATGACGCGGCCCGATTACTCGGGCGCCTGATCCTTGGTCGGCTCAGCTTCGGGGGCCGGCTGCGCCTTTGCTACCTGGGGCTTGGCCGCCTGGTCGCGGCGCGGCTGATCGGGCTTCCTGCCCTGCCCCTGGCGCTGCGGCGGCCGGCCACCCTCGCGGCGACCTTCTGAGCGACCCTCGGGGCGACCGCCGCCACCGGGGCGTCGGTCATCGCGGCGCGGCGGGGGGCCCTCGCGGCGCACCTCCCGCGGCGGGGCAGGCGGCGCCTCGGCGCGCTCCTTGCGAGCGATCTCCAGCAGGCCCGGCAGCTCCTCAGCCACCACGCCCTTGAGCACGCAGAAGTTGGCCTCGGTCAGCGTCGTGCGCTCGAAGTCCCACAGCAGCTGGGCTCGGTTGCGGCGCTGCTGCGCCTCGAGCTGGTGGCGCTCCTGCTCCACCTGCTCGCGCTCCTGCTTCAGGCCGCGGCGGCGGGTCAGCTCTTCCTTGGCGGCATTCAGATGCTCTTCCGTGATCTCACCGGCGGGGTTGCCGTCGAGGTCGAAGCGGCTCTTGGCCTGGGTCAGCGCGATCAGATAGCCGGTGCTGCCGGTGTGGCGGCGCAGGAAGGCGCTGAGCTGAGCCTTGCTGAACTTGCCCGGTGCGCGCTCCTGGATGTCGGCCTGCACGCGCAGCTTGACAGGCTTGGGCTTGCCGGTGAACAGGGCCGGGAACAGGGCCTTGAGCTCGGCAGTGGCGTCTACCGCCGGCGCAGCGGGCGAGCCAGCAGCAGCCGGCGCGGCGTCGGCGGAAACCTCGGTCGCGCTCTCGATCTGGGGCGCGGCTTCGGGTGTGGCCGCCGGTGTGGCCTCAGGCACAGGCACGGGTGCGGGCACAGCGGCTGCCGGTTCTTCGGACGGGGTGACGGGATCAGGAAGATCGGAATTCATCGCAAAGCCGTCGAAGCGGCAGCAAACAGGCAAGGGCCGGGATTGTCGGCCATCATGGGCTCCTGCACGCCATCCCACAGAAAGGCCAGCAAATGCACCTCGAAGGCTCATGCCATTGCGGCAGCGTGAAGTTCTCGGTCGAGGCCGACTCACCCGTCCCTTTCATGCGCTGCTACTGCTCCATCTGCCGCAAGACGGCCGGCGCCGGCGGCTATGCGATCAACCTCGGCGCTCAGACGCACACGATGAAGGTCAAGGGCAAGCGGCATCTGCGCATCTACCGCGCCAAGCTGCCGAACAAGGAAGGCAAGGGCCGGCACAAGAGCAGCGGGCGGCGCTACTTCTGCATGAAGTGCGGCAGCGCGCTGTGGCTCTGGGACCCGACCTGGCCGGAGCTTGTGCACCCGCATGCCAGCGCCATCGACACGCCGTTGCCGACGCCACCCGAGCACGTGCATTGCATGGTGGGTTCCAAGGCGGATTGGGTCGAGGTGGAGGGCTCGCCTCGGGACCCGCGCTTTGACGAGTACCCCGACGTGTCATTGGCCGAGTGGCACAAGGCGCACTACAGGCCCTAGCCCAGCCCGCCGAAAACCTTTTTGAGGATGGCGCTGCCCGTACCAACCGGGTCCTGCCGGATCTTCTTCTCCTCCTCGCCAATGATGCGGTAGAGCCCGTCCAGCGCCCTGGCCGTCACGTACTGCTGGATGTTGGCCTCGTCGCCCTTGACGAGGCCGAAGCCGCCGGCCTTCCTGGCGACGGCGTTGTACTTGTCGGCGAGAGACACCTTCTCGGTCGCCTTGGTCACGATGGGTAGGAACTGCTGGCCCAGCGGCTCGCGCGTCTTCACGGCGAAGAACTGCGTCACCGAGTCGTCACCACCCCTGAGGATCTTCAGCCCGTCCTCGACGCTCATGTCCTTCACCGCCTTGACGAGCAGCGGCTTGGCCGCCGGCACGGCGGCTTCGGCGGCGCGGTTCATCGCTGTGACGAGCTCGTCGAGCTTCCTGCCTTGCCCGGTGGCCTTCAGCAGCTTGGCGGCGTCCCTCAGATAACCCGGCAGCTCGATCTTGACGAGCGGGTTGCCGAGAAAGCCGTCGGGACGCCCCAGCAGCGACACCGCCGAATTGGCGCCGCGCTCCAGGGCCGCGCGGATGCCGGCGTTGGCATCACCCTCGCTGAGGTTCAGCGCCCAGGCCGGGCGCAGCAGGAACAGCGCGGGGGCACTGGCGATGACGAGGCGGCGTTGCATGGCGGGCTCCGGTGAGACGGAGCGCCATCTTGCCACCGGCTCAGGCGTGGGCGTGCTGCAGGCCGCGCTTGTGGCGGTACATGCGCTGGTCGGCCAGCTCGATGAGCCGGCCGAGATCCATCCCATCCTCGGGGAAGCAGGCCGTGCCCATGCTGGCACCGACCTGCAGCAGCCGACCTTCGAACTCGAAGCCGCCGTCGAGATGCGCCGCCAGCCGCTGCATCGTCGCCTCCAGGCCGCCGTCGGCCGCCAGCGGCCGCAGCAGCACGCCGAACTCGTCACCCCCAAGCCGCGCCGCCATGTCGGACTGGCGCAGGCCGCCAACCAGGCGGCGCGCGAACTCCAACAGCGCCGCGTCGCCGGCACGATGACCGAAACCGTCGTTGATCCGCTTGAGGCCATTCATGTCCAGCATCATGACGGCCAGCGGCTGGCCGTCCCGCATGGCCTGGGCCAGCGAGGCATGCAGGCGATCCAGGAAGAGGGAGCGGTTGGGCAGGTCCGTCAGCCCGTCATGCGTCGCCTTGTGGAAGAGTTCGGCGGGCGCATAGCGGGTGGCGAAATACATGGCCGCGGCGACGAGCTGGGACACCAGCCCCAGCAGGGACAGATGCCGGTCAGCGAAATGACCCTCGCGTTTGGACATGGCCTTCAGCACGCCCACCGTCACGCCGTGATGACGCAGCGGCACGACGACCATGGCGCGCAGGCCCAGGCGCTCGCAGGCGGCGCGGTCGCAGCGCGGATCGAGCAGTGCGTCGTCGCAGCGCAGTGCCCGCCCCTGGGCGACGCACAGGCCCGACAGGCTGTGACTGCGTTTGAGCCGCAGGCCCAGGCTGCCCTCCGCCATGCCGGCTGCCGCGCGGTAGACCATCTCGTCGCCCTCGGCCATCTCCAGGGCGGCGCCGTCGGCATCCACCAGGCTCAGGGTGCGTTTGACGACGCGATCCAGCAGGCGCCCAAGGTCCAAGTCCAGGTCCAGCCCCAGTCCGGCCACCTCGGTCTGCAATGCGATGACCTCCAGCAGCTTGTCTCTGGTCGGCATCGATGTCTCCTCGACGCGCCGTCGCGCGACGATGCGCCTCTTCCACCCCGGGCGCTGCGGTGTCCCCCCCAGTGGCCAGTGTCTCACCGGATATAAATGATGTCGATACCCGTTTGCACATCATCTATGCGTCAAGCGCGTACTAATGGAGTTCCGGATCTTGCCCTGCCGGACCATCCCGGCTTTCGCTCAATGACGCACTCACTGCAGAGCCGACAGCCTCTCGGTCAGCAGCGCGAAGAAGCCGTCAGCATCGACATGGCGCAGCACCTGGGCGTTGGCAGGCAGGCCGGTGACGGCCCACCAGTCGATGACCGTCATGCCGCGCGTCAGCTCGCTCCGGGTCTCGACGCGCACATTGCAGTCCCGGCCGGTGAACAGCTCCGGCGCCAGCAGCCAGGCGATGACACAGGGGTCGTGCAGCGGGCCGCCGTCCTGGCCATATTTCTCCTCGTCAAAGCGTTCGAAGAATTCCATCCAGGCGGCGACGACGCTGCCAACGCGGTTGCCCAAGGCGCGGATGGCCTCGATGCGGGCCGCCGTCGTCAGCGCCTCGTGGGTGACGTCCAGCGGCGCCATCGTGATGGGCACGCCACTCGTGAACACCTCATGGGCCGCCTGCGGATCGACATAGATGTTGAACTCGGCGGCCGGCGTGACGTTGCCGCCCTCGAAAAAGCCGCCGCCCATCAGCACGATGCGGCGGATGCGCGCCGCGATGTCGGGCGCCTGGCGCAGGGCCAGCGCAATATTCGTCAGTGGCCCCAGCGGGCACAGCGTCACGGTGCCGGCCTCGCGCTCACGCAGGGTCTGGATGATGAAGTCGACCGCATGGCGCGGGTCCAGGGCCAGCGTCGGCTCGGGCAGCTCGACGCCGTTCAGGCCGGTGTCGCCATGCACATGCTCGGCGGTGACCAGGGGCACGTCCAGCGGCCTGTCGGCACCGGCGCAGATGGGCACGTCGCGCCGGCCGGCCAATTCCAAGACCTTGCGGGCGTTCAGTGTCGTCAGCGCCAGCGGCACATTGCCGGCTACCGTGGTCACGCCGAGCAGTTCCAGCTCCGGGCTGGCAGCGGCCAGCAGCAGCGCGATGGCGTCGTCCTGGCCCGGGTCGGTGTCAATGATGATGGCTTGGCTCATACGGATGCGGGTGGCGGTGCGAGATCGATGTCGATGGCGCCGAACAGGCTGTGCTGGCCGTCGGCGGTCTTGAGGTCCAGGCGCAGGCTGTCACCGGGCGCGAGCGGCAGATCCAGCCCGCCCAGGGCCGAGCCGGCCAACTGCCCGGCGCGCAGCGCCCGCAAGCGGGCCAGACGCGCCAGTGCGTCACCGGGCAGGGCAGCCACGTCGCGCGGATCGAGCTTGGCGCCGTTGTGCAGGGCCACCAGGCGGGCCTGCAGACGGCCGGCGCCCCAGGCCTCGCCCAACTCATCAGGCGTGACGGCCAACGGCGCGCAGTGGGTGGCGATCAATTCGCCGTCCAGGCGCCAGTCCACGGCAAAAGTCAGCAGGCGCATGGCATCAAGTGCCGAGGCGGCATCACTCGCTGCTGCCAGGTCGCCCGTGATGACGGCAAGGGCCGGCTCGCAGGCCGCCGGCGCCCTCAAAGGCTGATGCGCGCCATGGAACTGACCAGCTTCGCGGCGCACGCCGCCTTCGGCGTCGGCAACGGCCCAGCCATAAGCGCGTGGCAGAGGCGCGACACATTTCTCGGGTTCGAAAGCGAAGGCGTGGCGCAGCTTGCCGTGGTTGAGCTGCACGGCCAGGTCTTCGAGCTGCGGCGACAGGAAGCCCCAGTCATCGAGGACCTGCTGCAAGCGCGTGGCGATGCCGGTGGCGTAATGCGCCTGGGTCTGGTCGCGCGACACGACGACGAGGTGGCCGTCGCGCGAGCCGTCGGCGTAGCTGGCGAGTTTCATGAGCGGGAGTTCAGGGTGATGGCAGCATTGTGCGATGCGCGCCGCCCTGCCCTCACCCCGCGCCGCCACGGTTGCACTGGCGGCCAGCCTGCTCGTCCACGCGCTGCTGCTGGGCGGTGAGCGGGTGCGCGACGACAGCGCCGCTCGGCCGGCGCGGGCCGTCAGCATCGCGTTGTTGCAGCCGCCGACGCTGCCCATGGCCCTGCCCGAGCCCACCCCATCCACCCGGCCCTTGCCTCAGGCCCGCTCGCCCCGCGCCAGCGCCAGGCCACCGATGCCCGCCGTTGAAGCCCCCATCGCCGCCCCCGAGGCCCCGCCGCTGCGCCTGGCCGGCCCAGCCGCCTGGCAGTACCGGCTGCGCCAGGGCGGCCAGGATGGCGAGGCGCTGTTGGACTGGCGCCCCGAAGCCGATGGCCGCTACAGCCTGCGCCTGACCCGCCGCATCGGCGAGCGCGCGCTGCCGGCCCTGGAAAGCCTGGGCCATACCGGCAGTGCGGGCCTGGCCCCCGAACGCTTCGCGCTGCAGCGCGGCGGCCAGGACCGCCAAGCCATCAACTTCGATGCCGAAGGGCGGCGTGTCAGCTTCTCGGCCAGCCCGGCCCAGCTCGAACTGCCCGAGGGCGCGCAGGACCGCCTGTCCTGGTGGCTGCAACTCGCCGCCTTGGTGCAGGCCGCCCCGACACCGGGTGGGCGCTGGCGTGTCTGGGTGGCCGGATTGCGCGGCGAACTGCGGGAATGGACCTTCGAGACCGTGGATGCGACGCCTGAAGACGCCGGCAGCCTGCATCTGCGACGCCTGCCGCTGGGTGAGCGAGACCCTGGCGTGGAGCTGTGGCTGGACCCCAACCGCGGCTACTGGCCGGTCCGCCTGCGCCAGGGCGACCCCGAAACGCGCGGTTTCGAGATCCGTCTGTCCGACGTGAACTCCTGACGCTTCCTACACGTTGTCAGCGCATGGGATGACCCGAACAGCAGGGCGTTCTGCCAGTATCTGAACCAAGCGGGGCTTGAAACACCAGGCCTCACCCGCAGCTGAAGCCCTGAGGAGAACTCCATGCACATGCTTTACAACTCCGACAGCTTCATCGTCGTCCAGTTCGACGTCCCACACGCCGAGCTCCAGGCGGTGGAGGCCGGCCCGCAGCTGAACCGAGGCGGTTTTGAGATCGTCGACAAGTTCGCCCGCAAGGAAATCTTCATCGAAGGCGCCCTGGCCGAATCCTTCCAGCAAGGCGTGCAGGCCCTCATCGACGATGGCGAGCCTTCCGAGGACGAACTGGACGCCTTCATCGAGCGCTATGCCGTGATGGGCCAGCAACCGGTCGTGATGCACTGAACGTTTAGGGGGCCGATCTGACGTTGCTCTGCCGCCAAGCCTGATACAAGATGGGTCCGCGCCGCCGCTGCAGGCTGCGCAAGGAGCCCATCGAATGGTGAAGCGAGTCGCCGCTGAGACAGCCGCCCGGGCATCTGCCCGCTTGCTGCCCTCGCCCGGCCTGGACAGCGCTCCGGTGCTGGACCGCATGTGCTCGCAGTTCGTGCTGACGCTGACCGTCAGGCACGCCGGCCGCTTCAACCTGCGGCGCGACTTCAACGGCCTGCTGTCCTTCACGGGCCGCCATCTCGTCTGGCCCACGCGTGTGCTGCAAAGGCTGCGCGGCTATCTGGGCCAGCGCTGCGCCGGCAACGAGTTGTGGCGCGGCCACGATGCGCTGAGTGACGAAGCCTTCCTCGACCGCTTCGGCCAATGGAGCGGCCCCTTCTCGGAAGCCACACTGTTCTTCTACCTAGACGAATACGTCAAGGATGCGCCCAAGGACATGATGGCCCTGCTGGCCACCACCTGCGAGTACCTGGACCGCCAGCTCAAGCGCGAGTCGACGCTGGTCGAGAAGAACATCGCTGCGCTGGGCACGCTGCTGCAGCTCAACCCCGCCGAGCGGGCCATCCTGCTGTACGGCACCCTCGCCCGCTACCAGCGTGAGCTGCGCGGGGCGCTGGTCGAGTTCAAGGTCAACACCGCGCAGGAAGCCTTCGCGGCAATCGCCGCCGTTGCCGGCGTGGACGAACGCGAGGTCGCCGAGGCGCTGCGCGCCGGTTCACGCCTCGAGCGCATCGGCATGGTCGAGAACCTGATCTCCGAGCACAACATCACCGACCTGGCCGACCTGATGAAAGTCAGCGACCAGCTGCCGCCGGTGCTGATGCGCGAATACCAGGGCCCGCATGACCTGATGGCCGTCTTCACGCGGCCCGCCACGCTGAGCACGCTGGGCGCCAGTGATTTCCAGTTCGTCAGTGATGACCTGAGCTTGCTGCAAGGCCTGTTGCGCCAGGCCGTCACCACGCACGCGACCGGCGTCAACGTGCTGCTGTACGGCCCGCCGGGCACGGGCAAGACGGAGCTGGCCAAGGTGGCTGCCGCAGCTGCGGGGCTGGATCTGTACGAGGTCGAGTATGCCGACC
The DNA here is from genome assembly GCF_054049415.1 of Roseateles sp. P5_D6. NCBI lineage: Bacteria > Pseudomonadati > Pseudomonadota > Betaproteobacteria > Burkholderiales > Sphaerotilaceae > Roseateles > Roseateles sp. P5_D6. Next base: position 232,612 of record NZ_JBFUMK010000004.1, read on the forward strand.
GCGATGGCAACTCACTGTCGGGCCGCGACCGCTACCGTTCGCTGCAGATCAGCCAGGTCTTCCTGAAGGCCAGCGCCAATGTGGCCCTGCTGTTCGATGAGGTCGAGGATGTGTTCCCGCCGCTGTCCAGCGACACAGCCTCGCTGCTGAACCGGCTGGACGCCAGCGGCGAAGGCGGGGTCGGCAACTCGGTCAGCGGCAAGGCCTGGGTCAACCAGATCCTGGAAACCAACCCGGTGCCGGTCATCTGGGTCACCAACCGCATCGAGCAGATCGACCCGGCCTTCCGGCGCCGCTTCCAGTACCACCTGGAGCTGAAGTCGCCGCCGCCCGGCGCCCGCAAGGGGCTGGTGGCCAAGGCGCTGGGCGAGGTGCCCGTCAGCGAAGGCTTCATCGCCAAGCTGGCGGAACGCCCGGGCCTGACGCCCGCGCAGATCCGCACAGCCGTACGCTTCGCCCAGCTGGCCGGCTCGGCCGACGACGCCGAGAAACTGATCGAGCGCCAGCTGCTCAACGCCGACAAGGCCCTGGGCCGCGACGACGGCAGCAGCATGGCCCGGCCCTGCGTCACCAGCTACGCACTGGATCTGCTGAACTGCGAAAGCCGCTTCGAGATCCCGCGCATCGTCGAGGCATTGCGCCGCAAGGGCGCGGGTCAACTCTGCTTCTACGGGCCACCCGGCAGCGGCAAGACCGCCCTGGCCGAGCACATCGCCCAGGCCCTGGGCCGGCCGCTCATGGTCAGGCGCGCCAGCGACATCGCCAGCAAGTTCGTCGGCGAGACCGAGCAGAACATGGCGCGCATGTTCGAAACGGCCCAGACCGAAGGCGCCGTGCTGCTGCTGGATGAAGCCGACAGCTTCCTGCGCAGCCGCAAGCATGCCGAGCGCAACTACGAGGTGTCGGAGGTCAACGAGATGCTGGCCGGCATGGAGCGCTTCAGCGGCCTCTTCATCTGCACGACCAACCTCTTCGACGACCTCGACGAGGCGGCGCTGCGGCGCTTCGCGTTCAAGATCCGCTTCAAGGCGCTCAAGCCCGAACAGCGCGTGGCGATGTTCGAGCGCGAGGCGGGCGCCGCCCCGGCCGATGAGCAGCGCTCACGGCTGGTGGCGATGGACTGCCTGACGCATGGCGACTTCGCGGCCGTGCGCAACCAGGTCGAGATCCTCGGCGAGGCATTCACGCCGGATGAGTTCCTGGCTCAACTGGAGGCGGAGCATCGAGCGAAGCCTGAAGTCCGCGAACGCAGAGGCATCGGGTTCAGAGCGGCTTGAAGTAGTAGGTCGTCGAGCAGAACGGCCCTTCCGGCATCAATGCGTAGTTCGGAATGTCGCCCGCTCGCTGCCAACCCGTTCTCTCATAGACCCGCGAAGCATCGCTGCCGGTGACGGTGTCCAGCACCAGCGTCGTCTTGCCCAACTCACGAGCCTTTACCTCCAGCGCCCGCAGCAGGTGTTCGGCCACACCCTGCCGGCGCGCGCTGCGATGAACCAACATCTTGGACACGTCGGCCCTGTGCGGCTGGTTGTCGGGCATGTCGACGACGAGAGACAGCGTGCCGCACACCCGCCCGGCGTCATCCAGCGCCACGAACAGGTGCCGCTTGCCGTCAGCCACCTGCCCTGCCACGCCTTGCCAGAACACCCGAGCACGTTCGGTCGACAGGTCGGCCATGAAGCCCACTGAGGCGCCACCCGCCACGCAGTCGAGCAGCACAACGGCCAGTTCGTCCATGCGCGCCTCGGCCTGCGCCGCATCCAGTTCTTTGATCGTGACGGCCATGTCTAGTTCCTTGCCAAAACACACCGCCGCCGCGTTGCCTGCGTAGCGGCCGAAGTTGTCGATGCGCCGGTAGCCATGCCGCTCGTAGAACGACACGGCGCGGGTGTTCACGGCGCGTGTTTCCAGCCACAGGGCGCGGTAGCCCAAGTGCCTCGCAGATGACTCCAAATGAGTCAGCAACGCCGCGCCGACACCGTGCGAGCCGGGGCGGGCGTACATGCGCTTGAGTTCCGCCACACCATCTTGCAGCGGTCGCAGGGCGCCGCAACCCAGCGCCGCGCCGGCCTCGTCCTGTGCGATGACGAAACGGCTGCGCGGCCCGCGCACGTCGTCGGCCGCGAAACCGCTGCGCCCGCTGTCGCCGGTGATCGCCTGCAGTGCAGCGGACAACTCGTCCAGCAGCAAGCGCGCGTCAGTGTGGTCCGGAGCGACAGTGACGAGGTTCAGCGCCATGACTTGGCCCCGCTCAAGGCCACGAGGTAACGCGCCGGCTTGGTTCCAGGATTGTGGAAACGGATGGGCGCATCCAGCCGCATCGCCAGGCAGTCGCCCGGGTTCAGCTGCCACTGCTCGCTGCCGTGGCCGATCTCCATGGCGCCATCGATCATCCAGACGAGCTGGTGGATGTCGGCATCACGCTCCGAGGTTTCGAAGGAGACGCGCTGGCCGGCCGGGAAGATGACGTCCACCAGTTGCAGTGGCGACACGCCGGCGGGCGACACGTTGCGGCGGCGGTAACCCGAGGCCGGGTCGTCCCAGACGGGTTGCTCGGCTACACGCGCCAGCGGCGAGGGTGTGGTCGGTGCCGGACCAGCCTCGAACATCGACGCGACGCTGACGCCGAGCGCCGACGAAAGCTTGTCGAGCACCACGGCCGTCGGGCTGCTCTGGCCGCGCTCGATCAGCGAGATGTTGGAGCGGCTGACGCCACTCTTGTTGGCCAATGCGTCGAGCGACAGGCCGGCAGCCGAGCGCAGTTCGTGCAGGCGATGGCCGATGCGTTGCGTGATATCCATTCATCCAGTTTACTGGAATTTGTTTTCCATCAAAATGGAATTGCACGTTCAACGACGCGGCGCCAGGCCGGATCGGGCCAGCGGCGGCCAAGGCGCCAGGCGGCGTGGGTGAGCTTGATGGCATGGGCATCGTCCTGTTCGCAGGCCGCCGCGATCAGCGCCGGCCAGGGGCGGCTGGGTGGGCGGTCGAGCATCAGCGCCGGCTCGGCGCCGCTGGCCAGCAGGCCGGCAGCAGCGGCGACGCTGAAGCCCCGCGCCAGCTGGGGCGCCGGCCACCAGGGCTCCAGCACCACCATCGCGTGGCTGGCCGTCAGCAGATGCAGCACGGTGAAGTTGCCGGTCGCCGCATAGGTGCGGGCCGCCAGCAGCGCCAGGTCGCGCAGTGCGTCCGGCCCATGGCGCAGCCGCCCGGCGACTGCGGCGAAATCCGGCGATTCGCCCCAGGCCTGCATGCGGCCGTGGATCAGCGCACCTGCCGGGTAGGCCGGACGCGACAGCTCGCTCAGCGCCGGCAGCCAATCGGCCAGTTCCAGCGGCGGGCCGTCGGCCGTGGTCGGCAGCGGCAGGAAGTGGGCCGCCCAGTGCGCAAGGCCAGCGGCCAGCTCGCCCTCGTGGCCGGCCAGCACCGCATGGCCGGTGCGGATCAGGCCATGGAAGGCGATGGCACCGACACCAGGCAGCAGCAGGGACAGAGCCTTGCGCAACGTGCCGGCCGCACCGATCTCCGCAATGCGCGCCGCGAAGTGAGCATGCCAGGCGGTCTCGCTGTCGGGTCGGCCCAGGTCGCGCTCGACCGTGACGCTGCCCGGGCGAGCGGCGACGCGTGGTTCGAGGTGGACTTCGTAGCTTTCGGTCCAGGCCTGCAGCCGCGCCGCCGAGGCGCCCAGCTCCAGCAAGGCCTGCTGGGCCATGGGCAGGTGGTTGCTCAGTCGGCCCCGGTAGGTGGGCGCCAGCGCCGCACCGGCGTCGAGCAGATGGTGCAACTGGGCCAGCGTGGCGGGCGCGGGCAAGGCGGTCTTGGTCAGCATGGCGGCTCTTGGCTGTGGGAACATGGCGCCATGCTCGAAGTTCAAGTGGACTTGAAGTCAAGCGCCATGGAGTCCGCCGCACCGCTGACCATCGGCCAGTTGGCCAAGCGTGCCGGCGTGGCGGCCAGCGCGCTGCGCTTCTACGAGGCCGAGGGCCTGATCGCCGGCGGCCGCAGCGCCGGCGGGCACCGCCAATACCCCCGCCACGTGCTGCGGCGGGTGGCCTTCATTCGTGCGGCCCAGGTGGTGGGGCTGACGCTGCCGCAGATCAAGGCGGCGCTGGCCACCCTGCCCCAGGGCCGCACGCCCACCAAGGCGGATTGGACGCGGCTGTCGGCCGGCTGGGCGCCGTTGCTGGACGAACGCATCGCGGCCCTGCAGCAGTTGCGCGAACGGCTGACGGGCTGCATCGGCTGCGGCTGCCTGTCGCTGAAGGCCTGTGCCCTTTACAACCCCCAGGACGTCAAGCGCAGCGAGGGTGCCGGGGCGAGGCTTCTGCGCATCGAAACCGCGACTTGACCCCTTGGCGACGGCGGGTGAGCACTTCCCGGCGAAAATACCCGGGTTAACCCGCCAAACCGTCCGCCCAACCGTCCGCCCAACCGTCCGCAAGAACGACCGCCATGAGTGCCTTCCACGAAGAGACCGTCCTGACCGTCCACCACTGGACCGACCGCCTGTTCAGCTTCACGACGACGCGCGACCAGGCCCTGCGTTTTTCCAATGGCCACTTCACGATGATTGGCCTCAAGACCGAGACGGGCAAACCGCTGCTGCGCGCCTACAGCATCGTCAGCGCCAACTATGAAGAGCAGCTGGAGTTCCTCAGCATCAAGGTGCCGGACGGCCCGCTGACCTCCAAACTGCAGCACATCAAACCAGGCGACAAGATCATCGTCGGCCGCAAGCCCACGGGCACGCTGCTGATCGACTATCTGCTGCCGGGCAAGAACCTCTATCTGCTGGGCAGCGGCACCGGCCTGGCGCCCTTCATCAGCGTCGCGCGTGACCCCGAGACCTACGAGCGCTTCGAAAAGGTCATCGTCGTGCACGGCGTGCGCCACGTGAACGAGCTGGCCTATCACGACCACCTCACGGTCGACCTGCACCAGCACGAATTCCTCGGCGAATTCGCTGCCGAGCAGCTGCTGTACTACCCGACGGTCACGCGCGAACCCTTCAAGAACATGGGCCGCATCACCGACCTGATCCAGACCGGCAAGCTGCAGGCCGACCTGGGCCTGCCGCCGCTGGACCCCGAGACCGACCGCATCATGCTGTGCGGCAGCCCCGCGCTGCTGAAGGACATGCAGGAGATGCTGGAGATCCGTGGTTTCAAGGAAGGCAGCACGACGACACCGGGCGACTACGTCATCGAGCGCGCTTTCGTCGAGAAGTAGGGCGCCCCTCGCCTGGTCTTGCCCTGCTGAACGCGGGCAAGCCCAGTCGGTCCCCCGAGGGGACGGCGATGCAAGCGGCATTGAGCCGCTCGCACATCGCCAGACGGGCCGGCTTGGGAGCGGCCCGGCGCTCGGCCCACAGGAAAACGCAGACGCCTCCTCGAAGGCGCCTACATTCCCTTGAACAAGTGGGTATAGCTGCGGCTGACTTCGAGCTTCTCGGTCAGACCGCGCACCCCCACCAGCTGGCGGCCGCGGAAGTCGCGGGTGATGCCGTCGATGGCGCGCGCATTCACAAGCGTGGAGCGGTGGATCTGCCAGAAGACCTGCGGGTCCAGCTCGTCCACCAGCTCTTTGATCGGCTTGCGGATCAAGGCCTCGACCTTGGCTGTCTGCACCCGGGTGTACTTCTCGTCGCTGATGAAGAACAGCACGTCCTCGACCGGGATCATCTGGATGGCCTGGCCGACCGTGGCCTGGATCCACTGCAGATATTGCGGCTTGCCAGCCGGGTTCATCTGCCCCGACAGCTTGTGCAGTAGCTGCTGCAGCGGCACCGGCGCGCTGTCGCTGAAGTCGTTGGAGGGCGCCTCGCGCTGGGCCAGGCGCTTCTTGATGCGAGCCACCGTCAGCTGCAGGCGCTCGCGCTCGGCGGGCTTGAGCACGTAGTCGGCCACACCCTGCTCGAAGGCTTCGACGGCGTACTGGTCGTAGGCCGTGATGAAGACGATCTCGGGCACCAGCCAGTCGTCGTCCCCCGAGCCCTCCCCCTCATCTCCCATTTGGGCGATCTGGCGGGCGGCCTCGACGCCCGTCAGGCCCGGCATGCGGATATCGAGGAAGACGATATCGGGCTTGTGCTCCTTGGTCAGCTCGACCGCCTCGAGGCCGTTCTTGGCCTCGGCGACGATCTCCAGCTCGGGCCAGACCTCGGTCAATCGGGCGCGCAATTGCTCGCGCATCAGTCTTTCGTCGTCGGCCAGAACGGCACGGATGGGTGCATTGCTCATAGCCGACGATGCTAGTTCAGACTGGCGTCGATTTGGCGGTGTTGGCGCGGCTGCGGTTGCGCAGGACGACGAAGAGCAGCAGGCCGAGCAGGATCAGCGGCGAGCCGAGCACGGCGCCGACGCCCAGCAGGCTGGCCACGACCAGGGCCAGCACGCCGCCGACGATGAGCAGCGGCAGGGCCACACCCAGCAGCAGCACCAGTGGCACGACGATGACGCAGATGATGCCGGCGACGAACAGGCCGATGGTCGCGCCCAGCCAGTCGCCGACATCGCTGCCGCCGAGGAAGAACTCGCCGTCGTCCAGCACGATGTGCATGTCGGGGCCGCCATGGTGCAGCAGCGCAAAGCCGCCGAACATCGCCATCAGGACCATCAGCGCGGTGCCGATGAACAGAATCTTGAACAGGGTTTTCATGCCGTGGCTCCTTCGTCGTTGCGGCTGCGATAGGGCACGGTGATCGTGACGACCGTGCCACTGGGTTGGTTCTCGGTGACGGTGACGCTGGCGCGGTTGCCGTGCAGCAGTTGCAGGCGTTCGCGGATATTGGCCAGGCCCACGCCGGTGCCCGAGGTGGCGGCCCGGCCAAACCCCAGGCCCGTGTCGGCGACCGTGACGGCCAGCTTGCCGTTCACGATCTCGGCCTTGACCTTCAGCGTGCCGCCCTCGGCCTTGGGCTCCAGGCCATGCTTGATGGCGTTCTCGACCAGGCCCTGAATCATCATGGGCGGGAATTCGGCCGACAGCAGGCCCTCGGGCACATCGATCTCGGTCTGCAGGCGCTCTTCCATGCGCACCTTCAGGATCTCGAGGTAGGGCTTGATGACGGCCAACTCGCGGCCCAGGTCGCGGGTGGCGGTGGCGTTGGCCTCACGCATGGTGGGCATGGAGGCCCGCAACAGCGCGATGAGGTTCTTCTGCATCTGGCTGGCACGCGGCGGGTCGGTCTCGATCAGGTGGTCGATGGAGGCCAGCGTGTTGAACAGGAAGTGCGGCTCCACCTGGGCCTGCATGGCGGCCATGCGGGCCTCGATGACCTGGCGCTTCAGGGCCTCGCTCTCGGCGTTCTCGGCCGCCTGGGCGGCCTTGACCTCGGCCTGAATGCGGCCCTTGTACATGGCCTTGATGACGGCGGAGGCCAGGATCCACAGGATGGCCAGGTCGACCAGGGAGTCGCCGGCATGCACGATGGTGACGCGCTTGCGGCTCTGCGCGTCCTTGGCTTCCTCGGCGGCCTGCTGCAGGGCGGCCTGGGCGTCGGCGGCGGCTTCCTGGGCTTCCTTGACCTCCTCGGCCTCCTGCTTGAGCTGGCTGAGCTGCTCCTTGGCCTGGTCGATGGCGGCGCGGATGTCCTCGGGACGGGCGCTCTTGGGGAAGTCGATGGAAATGGCCGGGGCCTCGTTGGCCTTGGGCTCGCCGTCGTCGCCTTCGGCGGCGCTGGCTGCCGAGGCTGCGGAGCGCACGGGCTGGATGCGCACACCACGCTCGTCGATCTTGACCTCGTAGTGAACGCCCTTGTCGGCCACCTTCTTGCCGCCCTTTTCGGCCCTGTCGACCGCCTTGCGGGCCTGGTCGGCAGCCTTCTTTGCCTCGGCCTCGAGCTTGGCCTGGCGGCGCACGGCGCCGTGGTCATGCTCCTCGACCTGCTCGCTGATGCGCCAGGTGAAGGGAGGCAGGTTCTTCAGCACGTTGACGCCGATCAGCAGCGCCAGCGACAGCAGCACGAAACGCTTCCAGCTGATGCCGACCAGCCATCCGGCGTAGATGTGGAAATACCGCACCACGGTGGCGGAAAAACGCTGCCAACGCTCGATCCAGAGCTTTTGCTGGGGGCTGGGGGAGAAGGAGGGAGTCATGGCCGGGGTCTGTCGTTGGGAGTCACTGTACGCAGGGGCTCGGCGCCCTGTGGGGCGGAAGCGACGCGCCGGCGCGGTCACGGGACGAACTGCAGGGGAGGGCGACAGGCCGCGTACCCATTACAGACAGGGCCGCGAAGGCCCCGGCAATAGTTCACGGATCACACAGCAAAAAGCCCGCCAGAGGCGGGCTTGCAGAGGGCGTCGGCAGGCAGATTACTGCTTGATGGCCTCGACCTGGACCAGCAGGCGGATGGCGTCCGGCGTGACGGCGGGCATGGCGTAGACGATGCCCCACTGGCTGCGCTGGATGGTGGTCTCGAAGTCACCGCCGCAGACCTCGCGCTTCAGGCGCGGGTTCTCGTAGCAGTTGAAGTTGGTGGCCGTCAGCGTGACCGGGTTGGTCTTGCCGCGCAGCGTCAGCTCGCCGGAGACGCTGGCCACCTTGTCGCCGTTGAAGCTGAACTTGTCGCCGACGAACTTGGCCGTCGGGAACTCCTCGACGGCGAAGAAGTCCTTGCTCTTCAGGTGGCCGTCGAACGGGGCCGTGCCGGTCGTGAGGGAGGCCATGTCGATGGTGAACTCGACCTTGCCGGTCTTGGCGGCCTTGTCCAGCGTGACCGTGCCTTCCTTCTTGTCCCAGCGGCCGCGCAGCGTGCTGGTGCCGAAATGCTTGGCTTCGAAGGTGACCGCGGTGTGGCTGGGATCAATGGCGTAGGTGGCGCTTTGGGCTTGAGCGGCGCCAGCGGCGGCGATCAGGGTGGCAAGCAACAGGGCATTCTTCATCGTGAAGGTCTCCGGGGGGTGGGAAGAGAGGGGTGGGAGGTTACAGGCCGACTAGATGCCGGAAAAGGACAGTTTGAACTTCACGGTCACGTCGTTGGCGACCATCGACGTGTCGGCCCATTCGCCGTCACCGATCTTGAAATCCAGGCGCTTGATGGCCACGCTGCCGCTGGCCACGCCAGAGGCCAGCGTGAGGGGCACGACGACATCGCGGCTGGCGCCCTTGATGCTCAGCTTGCCGGCCACGTCGTACTTGCCGGGGCCGGTGGCCTTGATGCCGCTGGACACAAATGTGGCCTTGCCGTTGCGCTTGGTGTCGAACCAGGGCGTCTTGGCGAGCTCGGCGTCGAAGCTGGCGTCGCCCAGGGACACGCTGCCCAGGTCCACCGTGAAGGCGATCTTGCCGGCCTCGGGCTTCTTGGTGTCGAAATCGAGCTGGGCTTCGAACTTCTTGAACTTGCCGTCCACCGGCACGCCCATCTGCTTGAAAGTGAAGCTGAGGTCGCTCTTCTCGGGTTGCAGCGTGGCGGCCTGGGCGGCCAGGGCGCTGGTGGCGATCAGCAGGGCGGAGATCAGGCGTTTCATGAAGTCCTTTCAGGTGCGGTTCAGTTGCGACCCAGGCCCATGCGGGCAAGCAGGCCGTCCCGGTCGATGAAGTGATGCTTGAGGGCGGCGCCGACATGGCCGGCGACGAGCAGGCCCAGGCCGTAGGCGGCGAAGTGGTGCACCAGCTTCAGCGTCTCGGCGAGTTCCTTGTCCTTGGGCACGAAGTCCGGCAGCGGCAGCACGCCGAACCAGACGATGGGAAAGCCCGCGGCCGAGCTGTAGGCCCAGCCCGTCAGCGGCACAGCGAAGAACAGCACATAGAGCAGGTTGTGCGTCACATGGGCCGCGCTCAGTTGCCAGGCCGGCATGGGGATGTCGGCGGGCGGGCGGTGCGTCAGGCGCCAAAGCAGGCGCAGTGCGGACAGCGTCAGGATGGTGACGCCGGCCCATTTGTGCCAGTTGTAGAGCTTGAGCCGCGTCGGCGAGAACGGCAGGCTGGTCATGTACAGGCCCACGCCGAAGGCGCCGACGATGGCCAGCGCCAGCAGCCAGTGCAGCGCGATGGCGATGGGGGTGTAGCGGTTGGCAGGGCTCATATGGGTTTGCAGTGTGTTCCCGGCAGAGGGGGGAGCGGTTCATCGGCGTTGTCGCCAATGTTCAGCGATTTTGAACGGCTCGGGGGTGGTGCGTGCAATCCCGTGGGTTTGACCCAGTTGCGCACCGACAGCTCCCAGCCAGACTCGGTCTCAGCGGCGCGCGCCCGGCCGCAGGTTCTGTTGAAGGCGCATTCAAAACATCCATTGGAGACAGCCCATGACCCAGAAACCCAGCGCTCGCCGTCGCTTCATCAAGACGGCCGCGGCCACGACGGCCGGGGGTGCCGCCCTGGCAGCCCCCATGATCTCGAAAGCGGAGACCGTCAGCCTGCGCTTCCAGTCGACCTGGCCTGCCAAGGACATCTTCCACGAGTACGCCCAGGACTTCGCCAGGAAGGTCAACGACATGGCCGGCGGTCGCCTGAAGATCGAGGTGCTGCCGTCCAACGCAGTGGTACCGGCCTTCCAGCTGCTCGARGCCGTCAACAAGGGMACGCTGGACGGCGGCCAYGGCGTGGTGGCCTACCACTACGGCAAGAACTCGGCGCTGGCGCTGTGGGGCTCGGGCCCGGGCTTCGGCATGGACCCGAACATGCTGCTGGCCTGGCACAACTACGGCGGCGGCGAGGCTCTGCTGGAGGAGATCTACAAGTCCATCAGCATGGAAGTGGTGTCCTTCCTGTACGGCCCGATGCCGACCCAGCCCTATGGCTGGTTCAAGAAGCCGGTGGCCAACCTCGACCAGATGAAGGGCGTGAAGTTCCGCACCGTGGGCTTGGCGGTGGACCTCTACACCGAGCAGGGTGCGGCCGTGAACCCGCTGCCCGGCGGCGAGATCGTCGCGGCCCTGGACCGCGGCCTCATCGATGCGGCCGAGTTCAACAACGCCACCAGCGACCGCATCCTCGGCTTCCCCGACGTGGCCAAGAACTGCATGCTGCAGAGCTTCCACCAGAGCACCGAGCAGTTCGAGATCCTGTTCAACAAGGGCAAGTACAACGCGCTGCCGGCCGAGCTGAAGAAGATCATCGACTACGCCGTGCAGGCCTCCAGCGCCGACATGAGCTGGAAGGCGATCGACCGCAACTCCAAGGACTACGCCGAGATGAAGAAGGGCGGCGTGGCCTTCTACAAGACGCCGGACGCCATCCTGCGCAACCAGCTCGAATCCTGGGACAAGGTGATCGCCAAGAAGTCGGCCGAGAACCCGCACTTCAAGAAGGTGCTGGACAGCCAGCGCGCCTTCGCCCAGCGGGCCGGCCAATGGCAGAACGACTACCTGGTCGACTTCAAGATGGCCTGGAACCACTACTTCGCCAAGAAGGGCTGAAGGCTCTCTGAGCGTGTCAATCGACGGGCCCTTCGGGGCCTGTCCTGCATGAGGGGTGTCGCGATGGATGTGCAGAAGCTGCTGCATCGGGTGGACGGCATCAGCACGTGGGTCGGCAAGGCCTCCGCCTGGCTGATCGTCGTGCTGATGCTGCTGGTGGTGGCCGAGGTGTTCAAGCGCTATGCGCTGAACATGCCGACGGCCTGGATCTTCGACGCGAGCAACATGCTCTACGGCACGCTGTTCATGATGGGCGGCGCCTACGCGCTGGCCCACGACGGCCACGTGCGCGGCGACTTCCTCTACGGCCGCATGCAGCCGCGCACCCAGGCCTGGCTGGACCTCGTTCTCTACGTCGTCTTCTTCCTGCCCGGCATCGGCGCGCTGACCTGGAGCGGCTGGACCTACTTCGGCGACTCGCTGCGCATCCACGAGACGACCTTCAACGCCACGCCGCTGCCGGTCTACCCCTTCAAGGCCATCATCCCGATCGCCGGCGCGATGGTGATGCTCCAGGGCCTGTCCGAGATCCTGCGCTGCATCGTCTGCATACGCACGGGGGCGTGGACGCCAAGGCTGCGCGACGCCGAGGAGATCGACGTCGTCGAGCAGCAATTGGCGGCCAGCACGCATGTCGACGCCGACGCCGCCCGCGAGGCGATCGACCGCGCCAAGGACATCGACGAGATCGCGCGCCAGCGCACCACCAGTGGAGGCAACCCGCATGAGTAATGCCGCCCTCGGCCTGACCATGCTCAGCCTCATCGTGGTCGTCATCCTGCTGGGCTTCCCGACGGCCTTCACGCTGATGGGCCTGGGCATGCTGTTCGGCTTCGTCGCCTTCTACGACCCCGGCCAGCCCTGGCTGGACAACCGCATCTTCGACCTGATGGTGCAGCGCGCCTACGGCGCGATGAACAACGACACGCTGCTGTCGATACCGCTCTTTGTGCTGATGGGCTATGTGATGGAACGCGGCGCGCTGGTGGACAAGATGTTCCACAGCGTGCAGCTGGCCTTCCGCCGCCTGCCCGGTTCGCTGGCCGTCACGACCCTGGTCATCTGCACCTTCTGGGGCATTGCCAGCGGCCTGGTGGGCGCCGTCGTCGTGCTGATGGGCGTCATCGCGATGCGGCCCATGCTGAAGGCCGGCTACGACACGCGCCTGGCCGCGGGCGTCATCACGGCCGGCGGCACCCTGGGCATCCTGATCCCGCCCTCCGTGATGATCATCGTCTACGCGGCCGTGGCCGGGCAGTCGGTCGTCAAGCTCTACGCAGCGGCGATGTTCCCGGGCTTCTTCCTGGCCTTCCTGTACCTGGTCTACGTGATCGGTTGGTGCATGATCAATCCGAAGGTCGCGCCGCAGTTGCCGCCGGAGCAGCAGCGCGCACCGATCTCGCCGGCCATCGCCGCACTGGCCGATCGCTATTCGCCGCGCATGCTGTGGGCACTGCTGAAGGCGGTGCTGTCCCCTTCAGGCGCACCCATGGGCTGGGGCCGGCTGCTGGCCAGCCTGCTTCGCGCTCTGGTACCCGTGTGGCTGGCCCTGGTCTGCCTCGGCACGACCTGGTGGTACGTCACCGACTACACGCAAAAGACCGAGGTCAGTGCGCCCGCGGCGATGCAGAAGCTGGATGCGCCGGCCGCACCCGGCGGGCTGCAGGAGCCGCCGAGCCCATCGGGCGGCCTGGCCGAACCGCCAGGGGCCAGCGGCGGGTTGCAGGAACCGCCCGGTGCCCTGGCCGAACCGGGCGCAGCCAAGCCCGCCGCCGACGAGCCGCTGCAGCGCATGGGTGGCGCAGTCAGCGAAGCACCCCGACCCGAGGCCGTACCGAAGAACTTCTACACGGGCTTCGCCATCGTCTGCGTGCTGACGGCCCTGCTGCTGGCCTGGTACTACTGGCGCTTCGACGCCGAGCAGTACGAGATCCTGACCATGCTGGTGTCGTCGGTGATGCCGCTGGGCATCCTGACGCTGGTGGTGCTGGGCGTCATCCTGTTCGGCATCACCACCGCCACCGAATCAGCCGCAGTGGGTGCGGCAGGTGCCTTCCTGATGGCCTGGCAGGCCGGCTCGCTGACCTTCAAGAAGACCCGCGAGGCGGTGTTCCTGACCGCCAAGACGACGGCCATGGTCTGCTGGCTCTTCGTCGGCTCGGCGTTGTTCTCGGCCGTGTTCGCGCTGCTGGGCGGGCAGGCGCTGGTGGAGCGCTGGGTGCTGTCGATGGACCTGACGCCGCTGCAGTTCATGCTGCTGTCGCAGGCCATCATCTTCGTGCTGGGCTGGCCGCTGGAGTGGACCGAGATCATCGTCATCTTCGTGCCCATCTTCCTGCCGCTGCTGGCGCACTTCCAGATCGACCCGATGCTGTGGGGCGTGCTGGTGTTCGTGAACCTGCAGGCCGCTTTCCTGAGCCCGCCGGTGGCCATGTCGGCCTTCTACCTGAAGGGGGTGAGCCCGCCGCATGTGACGCTGAACCAGATCTTCGCGGGCATGATGCCCTACATGCTCATCGTCATTCTGTGCATGGTGTTCATGTACGTGTGGCCGGAGATGACGCTGTGGCTGCCGGGCTACCTCTACGGAAGGTGATGTCCGCCCCTCGTCCAGTCACGCCGCGCTGAACGCGGGCGTGCTCAGCCGGTCCCCCGAGGGGACGGCGATGCTTGCGGCATTGAGCCGCAAGCACATCGCCTGACGGGCCGGCTCGGGAGCGGCCCAGCGCTCGGCCCAAATCACCGCGGGCGAGTGGTGAGGAAGACTCCCACCAGCACGAGCATGGTCCCGACCGCGATCCAGCCGTTCATTGGCTCGCCGAGGATGAAGTAGCCCATCAGGATGGTGCTCATCGGCCCGACCATGCCGACCTGCGACGACAGCGGCGCGCCAATGCGGGCGATGGCCAGCATCACCATCAGCACCGGCGCCACCGTGCAGGCGGTGGCATTCAGCAGCGACAGCCACATCACCGGCTCGGGCACGATGAAGGCGGAGGCGGGCTTGAGCAACGCGAACTGCGCGATGCACAGCACGCAGGCCACGCTGCTGGCCAGGCCTGCCAACCGCATCGAGCCCAGGCGCTGCACGACCTTGCCGGACAGCGCCAGATAGACGGCATAGCTGACGGCACTGCCGAACACCAGGGCCGCCCCGAGCGCCGTGTCGGACCCCTGGAAGCTGAGTTCATGCGCGAACACCGCCACGACGCCGGCATAGCTGATGGCCAGCGCAATGACCTGCCGCGCTTGCAGCCGGTGGTGGAAGAAGACGACCGACAGCAGCAGCACCAGCGTCGGGTTGAGGTAGAGGATCAGCCGCTCCAGGCTGGCCGTGATGTAGGCCAGGCCGGCGAAGTCGAGGTAGCTCGCCAGGTAGTAGCCGGTGAAGCCGAGCACGCCGATGTCGCGCCAGTCGCGACGCGTCAGCACCGGCTTGCCGCGGCCGGCCCACCAGGCCAGCGCCACGAAGAAAGGCAGGGCCAGCAGCATGCGCCACATCAGCAGCGTGACCGCGTCGACGCCGTGGCGATAGGCCAGCTTGACGATGATGGCCTTGCCCGAGAAGCCGATGGCGCCCAGCACCGCCAGCAGCAGGCCCAGCCACCTGCGGCGGTCAGCGGCGGGCTGGAGCGGCGGCGGGGTCGGCATCATCCTGGCGCATGGTGCGGCCCAGTCTAGGCCGGCGCCGCGCGACGACGGCACTTGACTGGTGAAGCCTCGCTTGCCCGGCAGCCTCAGCGCCCGCAGCGCCCCAGTTCGCGCGGCGGATTTTGCTGA
Source organism: Roseateles sp. P5_D6 (assembly GCF_054049415.1). Classification (NCBI taxonomy): domain Bacteria; kingdom Pseudomonadati; phylum Pseudomonadota; class Betaproteobacteria; order Burkholderiales; family Sphaerotilaceae; genus Roseateles; species Roseateles sp. P5_D6. The sequence continues at coordinate 247,746 of NZ_JBFUMK010000004.1, forward strand.
CGATAGAGCTCGGCCTGCTGGCGATGCAGCTGCTGCAGTTCGGCTGCGTAGCCGGGCTGCAGCAGATAGTCCCGCACCTGCGCGGCGGCCGACACGCCCGGCGATTGCCGCGATATCTGCAGGTACAGCCCTGCCGCGCCGAGGCCACGCGGCAGCACGCGCACCTCCTGCTCGCAGCCCACGGCGCGCAACAGTTGCTCGCCCGATTCGCGCGCCGTGGCAACCGCATCCAGGCGGCCCAGCAGCAATTTGCGCAGGTTCAGCTCCTCGCTGAGCGCGTTGTCCACCAGGGCATGATGGGCAAGTTGCTGGTCCACCTCCGTTCCCAGGCTGACGCCCAGGCCCACGCCGATGCGAAGGCCGGCGAGATCGGTCCAGCCCTCAAAGCGCAGCGGGTTGTCCCGCCGCACGAAGAGTGCGCCCTCATTGCGTGCCAGCGCCGGCTCCACGACCACGGCGTACCCGCGCCGCTTGGGGGTGTCGAAGGCGCAGACCATCACGTCCACTTCGCCGCGCTCGACCAGGGCCCGGCAGCGGGACCAGGGCCCGACCGGTTCGACGGCAAGCGTCCATCCGGCGGCAGCGAAGGCGCGACGCGCGACCTCGACGCAGACGCCGTGCAGCCGGCCCTGCTGCTCCCAGCTCATCGGCTGGGCGGCCGGATGGGCGCAGGCGCGCAGCTGCCGCTCCGCGCTGGCTGGTGACGCCAGCAGGGCGGACAGGCACAAGGCCAGCAGCAGGCGGGTGCGGGTCATGGGGAACTCCGGGCACGGGGTGCGGCTGGATCGTAGTGCGCCCCGAGGCCAGCTCGCCTGCTCGTGTCAGCCGCGCACGACGGCCAGCATTTCGTGCACGTCGTGGCACATGACGGCAAGGTAGGCGGCCAGCACGAGGTAGTAGGTCGCGTACTCCCATTTCACGGCCGTGGGCACGGCGTAATAGGTCTGCGCCTCGAGGCTGTCGCTGCGATGCCGCCAGGCCTTGATGAGCTGGGGCCAGGCCAGCAGGGCCATCAGGATCAGCATCGGGCTGGGCCGCCAGAAGAACAGCGCCACGAGCATGGGCGCGCCGAGCAGCCAGATGCGCGGCGACAGCACGGCCGTGATGCGGCCGCCGTCGAAAGGCGAGATCGGGATCAGGTTGAACAGGTTCAGGAAGAAGCCGCTGTAGGACACGGCCAGCAGCCAGTCGGCGCCCCAGCTGCGCGCCATCAGATAGGTGACCGTGGCGCCGACCGTACCCAGCATCGGCCCGGCCAGGCCGACGAAAGCCTCGGTCTGAGCGTCGTGCGGCATGTCCTTCAGCTCGACCCAGGCGCCGACGAAGGGGATGAAGGTCGGCGCGCCGACGTTCAGGCCCTTGTAGCGCGCCGCGATGAAGTGGCCCATCTCGTGCACGAAGAGCAGCGCGATGAAGCCTGCCGCATAGCGCCAACCGTAGATCCAGGCGTAGACGACCAGCGAGATCAGCATGCTGCCGCCGGTGGTCAGCAGCTTGCCGAACTTGGCGCCCGTGAAGAGCAGCGCGAGGAGCTTGAACATCAGACCGTGGGCTTGTCGCGCTTGAAGAACTTCGTGATGGCTGCACCGCCACCAATCACCGCAATGAAGATGATCTTGGCGAACTTGGCGATGAAGGCGAACGCCACAGCCAGCAGGCCGAGCTTCTTGGCGCCAACGCCGACCACCAGCGCCGCCAGGCCGTACTCGGCGACATGGTCGGTGGAAGAGTCGAAGTCCTCGTAGCGCTTGCCCTTGTCGAACTCCAGCGCGCCGAGCAAGGCCTTGGCGTCGGGTTTCTGGTCCGGCAACTCCTTCAGGTCGGTGATGAAATTCAGGCTCAGATAGCCCTCGCGGCCCAACGCATAGGTGTTGTAGTTGACGCCCTGGCCCGCGTCGGCCGGCGCGCCCTTTTCCTTGGAGCTCATCGCCCAGACGAGTCGATGCTGGGTCGCTTCATAGGCCGGCGGCTCGGCCCAGCCGGTGATCTCGATGGGCGCCACGCCCATCTTCTGGCGCTCGTCGTTGCTGGCCTCGGTGCCTTCCTTGTAGCTGGCCAGCAGGTCATCGGCCTTCCACTCCTTGGCGTCGCCGTCCTTCACGTAGCCGGAGGCGATGTAGCGCAGCGTGGCGAACCATTCGCCGTCGCCCTTGGGGAAGATGAGGCCGGCCAGTTCGGTGTGTTCGCCCGGGTTGCCCATCGCGGTCAGCAGCTTGCCGGCCTGGGGCTGGGGGATGAAGATGCGGCCGGCCGGCAGGTGCAGCGTGGCCTGCCCTGCGATGGCGACGTCGGCCGGGCCTTCCTTGGCCGCGGCCTTGGCCTCGGTCCAGGCAGCGTTCTCGGGTGGGGCGTCGGCGGCCTGTGTGGACAGGCTCAGCAGCAGGCCGACAGCGGCCAGCAGGCCGCGCAGCATCGTCTTCATTGGTTCTCCCTGTTGGAAAGGGCGCAGTCTAGGCAACCCCGGACGCGGCCCCGTTCAGGGATTGCCCCGCGACGGGCAGATTCACAATTCGCACCACAACGCAGGGGGAGCTGAACATGGCAATGATCAACAAGATGCGCCGCGTGCTCGCTGCGGCGACATGCCTGCTGCTGATGCTGGCCGGCAGCGGCTGCACGACGAAGCGCACGGTGGTCGTGTCACCGCCGCTGCGTTGCGACCAGCCCAGCAGCAACTGCGTCAACGACTTGATGCAGGCGCTGGAAGACTGGAAGGACGCCTACAACAACCGCGACCCGCGGCGGCTCCAGCAGCTCTATGCCCCGGGCGCGTTGATCACCGACGACGAATACTCGGCCGTGCCACTGGACGGCAGCGAGTTGCCGGTGTTCTTCGACCAGATGGCGCAACGGCCGACGGCGCGCATGCGCTGGATCATCGGCAACCTGCAGTTGTTCGGCGACACCGCCGTGCGCTCGGGCCAATACGAGTTCAGCGAGCAGGTCGAAGGCCAGACCAAGACGCGGCCGGCGCGCTACAGCTTTGCCTATCAGCGCATCGACGGTCGCTGGCTGATCGTGCTGCAGCACTCCACGATCAGGCCCTGAACGGCAAAGCGCTGCGCGCGGTCAGAACTTGGCCAGCAGCGCATCCCACTTGGCGCGGGCGGCCTTCTCGTGGCGCTCCTTCACGTGGCCGTAGCCGCGGATGTCTTCCGGCACGCGGGCCAGCTCAACCGCATCGGCCAGCTTCTCGGTCGTCAGGCCGGCCAGCGCCTTGTCGACACCGGCGCGGTAGTCGGCGATCCAGCGGCGCTCCATCTTGCGCTCCGCGGTGTGGCCAAAGATGTCGAAAGCCGTGCCGCGCAGGCCCTTCATCTTGGCCAGCAGGCCGAAGGCGGGGCGAATCCATTGGCCGAACGGCTGCTTGACCAGCTCGCCCTTGTTGTTCTTCTTGGCCAGCAGCGGCGGCGCGAGGTGATGCACCAGCTTGTAGTTGCCCTCGAACATGCCGGCCACCTTCTCGGCAAAGCCCATGTCGGTGTGCAGGCGGGCGACCTCGTACTCGTCCTTGTAGGCCATCAGCTTGAACAGATAGCGCGCGACCGCTTCCGTCAGCTTGGTCGTGCCGCCCAGCTTGGCTTCGGCCGCGCGCACCTTGTCGACGAAGGCCTTGTACTCGGCCGCGTAGGCGGCGTTCTGGTAGCCGGTCAGGAAGTCGACGCGCTTGGTGACGATCTCCTCGACGCCCTGGCGCTTGACCATCTGGATGACCTGCTGGGCCGCATACAGCGCCTGCACGCTCTTCAGGTCCTGCGCGCAGCGACGCCCCCATTCGAAGGCGATCTTGTTGTTGTCGATCTGCACGCCGTTCAGTTCGATGGCGCGCATCAGCGCGTCGTAGCTGAGCGGGATGCGGCCCTGCTGCCAGGCGTAGCCCAGCATCAGCGGGTTGGTGTAGAGCGAATCGCCCACCAGCTTGACGGCCACTTCCTCGGCGTCGAAGGCGCCGAGGTGGTCGCGGCCCACGGCGTTGCCCACAGCGGCCTCGCAGGCGGCACCGGGGAAGCTCCAGTTGGCGTCATTCACGAGAGTCGCCGTCGGCGAGCCGTGCGTGTTCAGCGCCACATAGGTGCGGCCTTCGCGCATGACAGCCAGCGTGGCCTTGTTGGCGGCCACGATGGCATCGCAGGCGATGACGAGGTCGGCCTCGGCGGTGCCGACCTTGGTGCAGAAGATCGCTTCCGGGCTGTTGGCGATCTGGATGTGGCTCCAGGTCGCGCCGCCCTTTTGCGCCAGGCCCGCGGCGTCCTGCGTGATGACACCCTTGCCTTCGAGATGGGCTGCCATGCCCAGCAGCTGGCCGATGGTGATGACGCCGGTGCCGCCGACACCGCCGACGACGATGCCCCAGGCCTTCTCGGGGTTGGGCACGATGGGCATGGGCAGCGGTGCCAGCGCGGCGTCGAAGGGGCTCTTGCGCGCTTCCTTCTTGGGCTTCTTCAGCTCGCCGCCTTCCACCGTGACGAAGCTCGGGCAGAAGCCCTTCACGCAGGAGTAGTCCTTGTTGCAGGTGTTCTGGTTGATCTGGCGCTTGCGGCCGAAGTCGGTCTCCACCGGCTCGATGGACAGGCAGTTGGACTGCACCGAACAATCGCCGCAGCCTTCGCAGACCAGCTCGTTGATGACGACGCGCTTGGCCGGGTCGACCAGCTTGCCGCGCTTGCGGCGGCGACGCTTCTCGGTGGCGCAGGTCTGGTCGTAGATGATGACCGTGGTGCCTTCGAGCTCACGGAACTGGCGCTGGATCTCGTCCAGCTCGTCGCGGTGGTGCACGGTGACGCCCGGCGCCAAGGCCACGCCTTCGTACTTGAAAGGCTCGTCGGTGACGATGACCAGCTTCTTCACGCCTTCCGAGATCACGCTGTTCATGATCTGGATGACGGTGTGGCCCTCGGGCCGCTCGCCGACCTGCTGGCCACCGGTCATCGCAACCGCGTCGTTATAGAGGATCTTGTAGGTGATGTTGACGCCCGCAGCGATGCTCTGGCGGATGGCCAGGCTGCCGCTGTGGAAGTAGGTGCCGTCGCCCAGGTTGGAGAAGATGTGCTTCTCGTCGGTGAACGGCGCCTGGCCGACCCAGGGCACGCCCTCGCCGCCCATCTGCGTGAAGGTGGCCGTGTTGCGGCCGGGCATCCACGTGACCATGTAGTGGCAGCCGATGCCGCCGACGGCGCGCGAGCCGTCGGGCACGCGGGTGGAGGTGTTGTGCGGGCAGCCGGAGCAGAACCAGGGCGTGCGGTCGGCGCCGCCGGCGGTCTTCTCTTCGGCCTTCAGCGAGTTTTCCTTGGCATCGATGACGGCCAGGCGTGCATCCAGGCGGGCCGCGATGTCGCTGTCCACGCCGAGCTTCTTCAGGCGCTTGGCAATGGCGCGGGCAATGATGGCCGGCGTCAGGTCGGCCTGCGGGCGCAGCAGCCAGTGCTCGCTGGGGTTGGGCACGCTCCACTCGCCGCCCTCGCCGCCGTCACCGGCGTCGAACTTGCCGAGCACATTGGGGCGCACGTCGGCGCGCCAGTTGTAGAGCTCTTCCTTGACCTGGTATTCGATGATCTGGCGCTTCTCTTCGACGACCAGGATCTCCTGCAGGCCCTTGGCGAAGTCGCGCGTGATCTGCGCTTCCAGCGGCCACACGACGTTGACCTTGTGCAGGCGGATGCCGATGCGACGGCAGGTGTCGTCGTCCAGGCCCAGGTCGTGCAGCGCCTGGCGCGTGTCGTTGAAAGCCTTGCCGCTGGTGATGAGGCCGAAGCGGTCGTTCTGGCCCTCGATGACGTTGTAGTTCAGCTTGTTCGCGCGGATGTAGGCGAGGGCTGCATACCACTTGTAATTCATCATCCGCGACTCTTGCTCGAGCGGCGGATCGGGCCAGCGGATGTGCAGGCCACCGGCCGGCATCTGGAAGTCTTCCGGCAGGATGATGTTGACGCGGTCCGGGTCGACACTGACCGAGGCCGAGGATTCAACGATCTCCTGGATCGTCTTCATGCCTGCCCAAACGCCCGAGAAGCGGCTCATCGCAAAGGCGTGCAGGCCCATGTCGAGGATGTCCTGCACGCTGCTGGGGAAGAAGGTCGGGAAGCCGACAGCCTTGAAGACGTGGTCACTCTGGTGCGCCGCGGTGGAGCTCTTGGCGATGTGGTCGTCACCCGCGATGGCGATGACGCCGCCGTGCTTGCTCGTGCCGGCCATGTTGGCGTGCTTGAACACGTCGATGCAGCGGTCCACGCCCGGGCCCTTGCCGTACCAGAGGCCGAAGACGCCGTCGAACTTGGCCTTCTCGGGGAAGAGGTCAAGCTGCTGCGTGCCCCAGACGGCCGTCGCGCCGAGTTCCTCGTTGACGCCGGGCTGGAAGACGATGTTCTGCTTGGCCAGGTGCTTCTTGGCGGCCATCAGCGCCTGGTCATAAGTGCCCAGCGGCGAGCCGCGGTAGCCGCTGATGAAGCCCGCGGTGTTCAGGCCGGCCAGCGCGTCGCGCGTGCGCTGCAGCATCGGCAGGCGCACCAGGGCCTGCACGCCGCTCATGAAGGCACGGCCGGAATCGAGCGCGTATTTGTCGTCGAGGGAGACAGTCTGCAGCGCGCGCAGGATGTGTTCGGGCAGCGGGGCGTTCATCAGTGGGAGCTCCTGAATGGCGACCCGAGAGGCCAGCCCTTGTGAGGCAGGCGCGCGGGCCATGGGCCAGTATGGCCGGACCGATCAGTGTAGGGAAATGGGGGCGAGCAGTGCTTTCTCAATTGCGCTCGAAACCAGACACTCCGGCAATATTCTTGCTCAAGTCCGCCAAATTCTCTTCCAATTGCATCGCCACTTCGCCGATCAGGGCAAACCATGAGTTCTCAAGTCGTCGATTCCAGCGCCACTCCCGAAGCCCTCGACCGCCACCACATCGCCATCCTGGCCGAGTTGCAGGCCGATGCTCGCCTGTCCAACGCCGAACTGGCCCAGCGCATCGGCCTGTCGGCCGCGCCGACCTGGCGGCGCGTCAAGTGGCTGGAGGACCAGGGCTACATCACCGGCTACCGCGCCGAGATCGACCGCAGGAAGCTCGGCCTGGGCGTGCTGGCCTTTGTGCGCGTGGACGCCGAGCGCAGCGCGGGCGCCGCCACCAAGCCGCTGGAAGACGCCATCCGCCAGCTGCCCGAGGTCATCGCCTGCCACTACATCTCGGGCGCCGGCACCTTCGAGTTGCAGGTCATGGCGACCGACCTGGACGCCTTCTCGCGCTTTTCCATCGACACGCTGCTGAACTTGCCCAACGTGAAAGACATCCACACCAGCTTCTCGCTTGGTGAGGTCAAGGCCAGCGGCGTGTTGCCTCTCGGTCACTTGGGCGGCTAGTCTCGAGACCATGCGCATCGCCCTCGTCTCAGACATCCATGGCAATCTGCCCGCCCTTGAAGCTGTTGCCGCCGACATCCGCCGCCGCGGCGCCGACCAAGTGCTGTGCCTGGGCGACAACCTCTCCGGCCCGCTGCTGCCGCGCGAGACGGCGCAGTTCCTGATGGCCTCGGGCTGGCCCATCCTGGCCGGCAACCACGAACGCCAGATCCTCGAATGGCAGCCCGACGCCGGTGGCGCCTCCGACGGCTATGCGCTGTCCACGCTCGGCACGCCGGAGCTCGACTGGCTGCGCAGTCTGCAGCCGATGTGGCAATGGGCGCCCGACATCTTCCTGTGCCACGGCACGCCACGCGGTGACTGTGAGCACTTCCTCGAAACCCCGCGCGGCGGCGTGCTCGGCCTGGCCACGGCCGCCGAGATCGCCGAGCGCCTGGGCGATCAACGCAGCGCACTGATCGCCTGCGGCCACAGCCATCTGCCGCGCTTTCTGCGCAATGCCGCCGGCCAGGTCCTCGTCAACCCCGGCAGCGTCGGCCTGCAGGCCTATGTGGACGATGAGCCGGAGCGCTATGTCGTCGAGCGCGGCACGCCCGACGCGACCTACGCCATCGTCGAGAAGCTCGACGGCGCCTGGCACTGTGCCCAGCACGCGGTGCCCTATGACCACGGCGCTATGGCCACCTTGGCCGCGCGCAACGGCCGGCCCGACTGGGCGCAAGCGTTGCAGACCGGCTACGTGGGCTGAAGGCTCGAACAAGGACGCAGGCGGGCAAGGCCCGGCACCGCCGGCGCGGTAGGCTAGCGCCATGGCGATGTCGTACCTCCGTCGGCTCGGCGACCTGTGGCTGGGCAGCGAACCAGCCCAGCGCCTGCGGCTGCGCCAGACCTCGCTCGCGATGGCGCTGATGGGCATCAGCGCCGTGATGCTGTGTTACGCCATCAAGGTCAACGGCGGCGAGTTCGGGCCGGTGCTGTGGGGCTGGGCGGCCTATTCCCTGGGCGGCATGGCGCTGATCTATGCCGCCATCCGCAGCGGCTGGTCGCGGCGCTTCACCGACCCCTCGCTGACCAGCGTACAGATCGCCTTCGCGATCAGCTGCGCGGCCCTGGGCTATGCGCAGGCCGGGCTGCTGCGCGGTGGCGCCTTCCCGGTGCTGACGCTGATCCTGATGTTCGGCATGTTCCAGCTGCGCGCGCGCAGCGCCTATGTGCTGAGCTTCTTTGCACTCGCGCTGTTCGCCATGGTCATGGGCACCATGGCCTGGCTCCAGCCAGCGACCTACCCACCCGAAGTCGAGTTCGGCCACTTCGTCATGCTGGCCTGCATGCTGCCCGCCGTGGCCGTGCTGACGGCGCGGCTCAGCCGCATCCGTCGCCGCCTGTCCGAGCAGCGCGAGGAGCTGGCCCGGGCGCTGGCCCAGCTGCAGGCCATCGCCACGCGTGACGAGTTGACCGGCCTGCCCAACCGCCGCCAGATGCAGGCGCTGATGGACCAGGAGCTGTTGCGATCGCTTCGCCACCCCCACGACTTCTGCATCGCCCTCGTCGATCTGGACCACTTCAAGCGCGTCAATGATGAGCACGGCCATGCGGCCGGCGATGCCGTGCTGCGCGCCTTCGCCCAGGGCGGCCAGACCGCCATGCGCGGCACCGACGTGCTGGCGCGCTGGGGCGGCGAGGAGTTCCTCGTGCTGCTGCCCGACACCGCCATGCCGCCGGCCGTGGCCGGCATGGAGAGGTTGCGCCAACAGACCGCCGCCTTGCGCATCGACATTGGTGACGACAAGCAGGTGGCGATCACCGTCTCCATCGGCCTGACCGGGCACCGCCGCGGCGACACCCTGGCCCAGACCCTGGAGCGCGCCGACCGCCTGCTCTACAAGGCCAAGGCGGAAGGGCGCAACCGCACCTGCATCGACTAGCGATCGGAGTGCCGCAGATGCTCGCAGCGGCCCATGCGGGCGCCGTGCTTCACTTCGTCGACGAACTCGCTCGGGAAACCGACCTCGGTCGAGTTGCCATGCTTGCAGACGAAGGCCTTCTTCAGGTCGACATACCAGCTCATCGGGTAGCCCGGGATGCCGCCGACGATCTCGTTGCCGGCCGCGTTCATCGACGCCGGGCCGTCCAGGCCGTAGCGATAGGCCTCGGCCACGCCCTGGGTGCGGAAGAAGTCGCTGAGCTGGATCCAGCCGATGTCCTCCAGCCACAGCACGCCGCGCAGGCCGCTGAACCAGACACCGGCCGAGCCGATCATCATCTTGCCGTCGTCGCTGATGTCGGCCACCTGCACGGGGATGGCGCCGAACTGCTGCTGGATGGCTGCGGCGCCCTCGCTCTCGCAGGTCACGTCCAGGCCCAGCAGCGGCATGTCCACACACCACTGCATCTGCCTGAACTTCGTGAAGGCGCTGGCCTTGCTGCCCTTGTTGGCATTCCAGAACACGACGCCGTCGCGCTCCGTGTTCAGCGCCACGCGGCCAGCGTCGGGCGTCATCGCATAGCCGTCGATGGCACCGACGGCCTTGTAGAGGTCGATCGGCTTGCCCTCGTCAATCCAGGCATAGGCCTTCATGAAGTTGCTGTTGCCCAGCACCACGCGGCCGTCGGCCGAGACCGCATGCGCTCGGTGCCAGGGCTCGGCGCTCAGGTCCACGCCGTCCAGGCTCAGCGCGCGCATGCCGCGGCCCGCCGTCCAGATGAAGGGGATGACTTCGCCGCCGATGGTGGCGTCGCCGGACCAGCCACCTTCGCAGCTGCCATCGCCATTGCGGTCCACATAGGCCGTGCCGACGGCCGTGCGCCCGGTCGAATCGAGCGCCCAGCCGTAGCTGCTGCTGACGCCGATCTGGCTGCTGCCGCCGCAGCGGTCGCGGTTGAGGTTGCCCAGGTCGGTCAGGCCGCCGGTGCGGGTGTCCCAGATCGTGGCCGAGTTGGTCTTCACCGGCTGGCCTTCGCCATCGGTGCCGATGACGTTGCCGTTGAGGTCGGCCTGCACGATGAGCTTGCGGCCGTCGCGCGTGATGCTGGTGTTGACGCCCGCGACACCGTCCGGCGCCCATTCAACACCGCTGCGCGAGTCCCAGACGAAGGGCTTGTTGTCGATCCAGCCCGCCGCGCGCTCGCCGTCCTTGGACATGCTGCCCAGGAAGCCGTAGACGATGGGCGTGTACTGCACGCCGTCCTTGTAGCCATTGAAGTAGAAGTTGGCCGTCTTGGTGACACCCGCCTCGGCCGTGATCGCGCTGGCCGTGCAGGCGCGGTCGTTGGCCGCGTTGGACTGCTCGTTGCTGTTCCAGTACTCGGCCTCGGAGACCAGCGCGGTCGGCGTCGTCGGATAGCCGCCAGCGACGATCTCCTCCAGGTAGAGCACGTACTTCTGCCCGGGCTTCAGGTTGTTGATGCGAAAGCGCCCGTCGGGGCCGACCAGGCCCTGCGTCTTGTCGCCGCTCATCGCCGAGATCGCGTCGCCGAGCGGGTCGGCAACGTTGCGGGCGACGATATTGATGCCGCCATAGGGCGTGCGGCCATCCTTCAGGAACAGCGTGCCAGCCACCGAGCCGCGCGTCTTCAGGTAGGTTGCGCTCGGGTAGAGGTCGGAGATGCCCGCCATGTCGTCGCTGCGGTCCACCGTACTTTGCTCGTAACCGGCGTTGCGGCCGTTGGCATCGGGGAAAGTCGGGTCGATGAAGGGGAACATCGTCTCGATGTACTTCGGGTCGATCTTTTTCGCCGCCGGATCGTCGTCGCGCCAGGAATGCAGGGCCGGCACGCAGCCGGGCACGCCGGGGAAAGCCTCGTAGTAGTAGGGATGGCTGAAATAGGCCATGGTGCCGTTGACCTGCGAGTGCGACAGGTTGATGGCGTGGCCGAACTCGTGCGTGAACACGCCGGCGATGCGCTTGCCGTCGATGTCGGGCGGCGGCATCCAGGGCTGGTCTGGGTCCAACGGCTCATGCGGCACGACATAGCCGTTCATGACGGCCGTGGCCTTGACGATGGTCTCGGGGTAGCCGTCGCCGTCGCGGTCCTCGGCGATCTCGGCGAAGGCGATGCCCAGCACCTGGTCCTTGGGCACGCCGAAATACTCCTCGATGACCTGGCCGCGCTGGTCGTAGATGACGTAGATGCCGCCCTCCAGCGCCTGGCCATAGACGCGCTTGGCGGTCTCGCCGTCCTTCACGTCCACGCCGACGCCCGCGAGCTGGCTGAACTTCTTGAACTTGGCCGGGTCGGTGACGGCTTTCCAGGTCGAGGTCGGTACATCGCTCCACTGCTTCAGCGCAAAGGCGGTGATCCTGTCGGCCTGGGCGTTGCTGAGGAACTCCGTGCCGCTGTCGCGGTAGGTCAGCGGTCCGATGTCGGTGTAGACCTGGATGGGCTTGCTCGTGTCCCAACGCAGCGGCTGCGGGTTGCGTGGGTGCTCGGTCAGCAGCAGTGGGCCGGCGGCCTGGGCCAGGGAAGCCGCCGCGAACAGCGCGGCCAGCGGGAATTTGAGGAAGGCGTTCATCAGCGCATCACTCCCTTGGCGATCCAGTCTTCGCGCACCGCGCGCTTGACCAATTGGTTCAGCACGCCACCGTCGACGGCGCCGCTGTTGCGGGTCAGCATCTCGGCCTCGAGCGGGCTCAGCACCGCCGGGTCCACGCTCATGCCCTGGAACAGGCCGCGGTTGTCGAAGGCATTGGCCAGCTTCGGCCCGCTGCCGGTCAGCTTGCCCTGGGCCAGGCCCACCGGGCTGGTCAGGCCCGTGCGGACCGAGGGCTTGTTCATGAAGACGGTCACCTTCTCGCCGACCGTCCAGCCCGGCAGGCCCTCGATGCGTGTGGCCAGCAGGTATTTGCCATCGGCCATGCGGCGGTTCTTCAGCAGGCCGTACTGGCGGAAGCGGTAGCTGCTGTCCGTCGCCAGCTCACGCTTGACGCTGCCCTTGACCTTGAGCGTCACTTCCGTGAACGGCACGCCGCGGTCGATGCCGTCACTGACCTTGGCGACATCGCCACTGACGATGACGTCGGCGGCCGCGATCATCTGCTTGAGGTTCTGGTGCACCAGCTGGGTGGCGTGCGCGGCTGGCGCCAGCAAGGCGGCCAGGCCGCCCAGCAGGGCCAGGCGCCGCAGCGCGGAAAGGGGTTCTCGGTTCATGGCGAAAAGCGGTTGGGTTTGCGGGCGGACAGCGCTCCGCCAACCCAGGGCCCGCGCTCATGCCGCCGGCCCGGGCTCGTGGTCGTCTTGTCCGGGGTGAGGGCACTGTGCGGCCGCCTCCCGACCCCGCCCATCCCCCGCGGCGGGGGACCCGCGAGCGCGGGGAGGAAAAACCCGGTCAGCCCGCCACGCCGATGACTCCCAGCGCCCGCGCTCGCGTCACCGCGTGCTTGCGCGAGCCGGCCTCCAGCTTGGCGTAGATCTTCTTCAGATGCGACTTGACCGTCTCGTCGCTGACCGCCAGCGCCGTGGCGATTTCCTTGTTGGCGTAGCCGCGCGCCACCAGCACCAGCACCTCGCGCTCCTTGGGGCTGAGCAGGCGCTCGGCGGCCGTTGCGCCCGCGCCCTGCGGCACGGCGCCGCGGCGCAGCGCCGCCGGCGTCTGGCTGAGCCGCATGCGCTCGGTCTCGCCGTCCTTCAGCGCCAGGGCCTGGCGGGCATGGCCATAGGCCCGGCCCATGTCGCCGGCCGCGGCCCAGTCCTCGGCCAGGGCCACGTGCAGGGAGGCCGGCGCCTTCCAGCCGACGATCTTCAGCCCCTCGGCCAGCGTCGCCTCGCCGTGGTGCAGCGTCGCGTTTGGCAACACCAGGCCGGGCGGCGGCGCCAGGTGCGGGTGCCGGCGGTGGATCTCGGTCAGCGCCTCCTGCACGCCGACGACCAGCGCGTTGAAGCCATGGCGTGCGATCAGCTGCTCCGCTTCATCCAGCGCAGCCTGCGCCACGTCCACCTGGCCTGCCGCCGACAGCGCCCGCGCCAGGCCCAGCAGGTTGACCGTCAGGTTGTCCGTGGAGCGCACCGCGCGGTACATCGCGATCGCCTCGGTCATGGGGCCGACCGCCTCGACGCCGCGGCCCAGGGCCAGCAGCGTCTGGGCCAGTTCGGCACAGGCGTTGGCCTTGTTGATGCCAGGCGGCACGCCCGCCAGCGAGGCCAGCGCGTCGCCCAGCAGCACGAGCGCTTCATCGAGGCGGCCGATCTCCTTCAGCAGCGCGCCCAGCCGCGTCTCGCAGGCGCCGATCAAGGCCGGCCAACCGGCCGCGCGCGATTCCAGCGTCGCCTGGTCGTAGCAGGCAGCTGCGCGGTCAAACTCGCCCAGGCCCTGCAGGGCCGTACCGGCATTGATGGTGCAGACCAGGGCGTGCCGCAGCAGGCCCCAGTGGCGGGCCGCATCGGCCGCACGCAGGAAGAGCGCCGCTGCGCGCGCCGGGTCGCGGCGGGACAGCGGCAGTGCCAGCGCAGCGTCGGCAAAGGCAGCCGCAGCGGGCTCGGCCGCGGGTGCGTCCGCATCGGCTGGCGTCGCGAAGGACTGCTCGTAGGCCAGCCAGGCGCGGGCGATGGCCTGGCGGCGCGGGTCAGGCCCGCGTGCGTGGCAGGCCGCAGCACGGGCATAGGCGCCCAGCTCGCGCTCGCGCTGGCCGCGCGCCTTGGCGACGACGGCCTCGGCCAGCAAGGCATCACCCTCCAGCGTGGCCCCGCCGCCGCTGCGCCGAGCCTGCGCCAGCTGCGTTTCGGCCTCGTCGAGCCGCCCCTGCAGGGCGGCGATCTCGCAACGCGAGAGCGCCAGCCGGGCCTGCAATGAAGGCGTGAGACCCGCCATGGCCAGAACCTGCTCACACAGGGCCAGCGCGCGGCGGCTGTCGCGCTGGCGCAGCTGCCAGGCCAACTCGGCCAGCGCTGCCGCCTCGCCGCCCTGCGCGGCCGCTTCAAGGCCGGCCAGCGCCGTGGCGGGAACGAGGAAATCCATGGCAAAAATTGTAGAAGTGCCTCCGCCTAGACTGCCTCCATGTCATCCCCCTCCGCACAGACCCTGCCGCTGCGCCATTTCCTGCTCGCACTGGCGGTCGTGGCGATCTGGGGCAGCAATTTCGTCGTCATCAAATACGCCCTGCACACGCTGCCGCCGATGACGCTGGCCGTGCTGCGCTTCAGCTTCGCCCTGGTGCCGGCCTGCTTCTTCCTGCGCCGGCCGCAGGTGGGCTGGGGCAATCTGGCGGGCTACGGCATCCTCATCGGCGTGGGCCAGTTCGGCCTGCTGTATCTCGCCATGCGCAGCCAGATCTCGCCGGGGCTGGCCTCGCTGGTCGTGCAGACCCAGGTGTTCTTCACGCTGCTGCTGGCGGTGCGCATCCGCAAGGAGAAGGTGCTGGGCGCGCAATGGCTGGGGCTGGTGCTGGCAGCCAGCGGCATTGTTGTCATCGCCTCGCACACCGACGGCACCACCACGGCGGTGGGCATCGCCATGGTGCTGGCGGCCGCCTTCTCGTGGGCCTGCGCCAATTTGCTGACGCAGCGCGCCGGCCGCATCGACATGCTCGCCTACGTCGTCTGGAGCAGCGCCTTCGCGGTGCCGCCGCTGCTGCTGCTGGCGCTGCTGATCGACGGGCCGCAGCAGATGGCCGCGGGCCTGGCGGCGTCGGACCTCGGCACCTGGACGGCGGTGCTGTGGCAGTCGGTCGGCAACACGCTGTTCGGCTATGGTGTCTGGAGCTGGCTGCTGGCCCGCCATCCGGCCGGGCGCATCGTGCCCATGGCGCTGCTGGTACCGGTGTTCGGCATGGGTTCGGCCGCGGTGCTGCTGGGCGAGCCGCTGCCGGCCTGGAAGCTCATCGCCGCCGCCCTGGTGCTGGCCGGTCTGGCGATCAACCTGTTCGGACCGCGGCTTTTGGCGGCCAGGGCCAAGGCCGTTGAGGAATAAGCTGGGCGCATGAAGCGCCGCCTCCTGCTCCTGCTGGCCCTGGTTGCGCCCTGGGCCACCGCCGCCCCACCCGCCGTGCAGCTCATCGTCGAGCTGCGCTGGGTGGATTCCAACCTGCCGCCCGCCGCACAGGCCGCCGTGCGCGACGGTGCGGTCGTGGTCGGCACGGCGGGCTCGATCTCGCCGCGCGGCGCCGGAATCGTCACCTCGACCGCGGCGCCAGCGCCCCAGCAGATCCAGCGCCTGAACGTGCTGAACGGCCAACGCGGCATGCTGCGCCTGACGACCCGCGAGCCTCTGCAGTGGGTGGATGCCGTCGTCGAGCTCGACCCGACCACCCGCACGCCCCAACGCGTCTACGCCAGCCCGCGCAGCGCCGAGCGCCGCTCGGTGCAGAGCTTCACCGTGACGCCCACCTGGCCCGGCGGCAAGGCGCCGGTGCAGGTCGCGTTCGACATCGACCAGGACGACCACGCCTTCCAGTCGACGCTGCAGCTGGCGCTGGACCGCTGGCAGACCGTCGCACGCAGCGGCAGCGCGGCATCCCCCGCTCCCAAGGGCACCTTGAGCAGCGCGGATGCCGCCGGCCGGCCCGAGCGTGAACTGCAGCTGCGGGTGTCGCTTCAGCCTTGAGCCGAAGCCAGGGCGCCATTGATCTGCGGATAGGGCGCGGCGCCGTCGAACAGCTCAGTGCCAGCACCATGCTCAAGGAAGCCCGTCGCCGCACGCTGCGCGCGGCCCCAGGCCGCCTCGGCGATGGCGCTGCCGGCCGAGATGCGGCGCACACCCAGGCGCTGGAGTTCGTCAAGGCCCGGCAGCACCGGCCGCGCCATCACGTTCAACGGCAGGGGCTGGCCGCCCACCAGGGCCTCGATGTCGGCCACGGCCGTCACGCCAGGGGCAAACAGGCCATCGGCGCCCGCCGCTGCATAGTCGCGCGCCCGCAGCAGCACTTCCTCGACCGCCCGGCCGGGCGCCAGGTTCTTCAGCCAGACATCGCAACGCGCATTGATGAAGATATCGACACCGGCCCGCGCCGCGGCGGCCTTGATGGCCTCGATCTTGCGGCACAGCAGGGCGGGCGCTCCGGCACCGTCCTCGATGTTGATGCCGGCGGCGCCGGCTTCGGCGAACTTCAGGATGTTGTCGGCCACCACCGCCGGGTCGTCGCTGTAGCCGGCCTCGCTGTCAGCCGACAGCGGCACGCGGGCGACGCGGGCGATGCGGCGCAGTGCCGCGGCATGCTCGTCGACCGGCAGGTGGTTGCCATCCGGGTAGCCCAGGGCCCAGGCCAGGCCGGCGCTGGTCGTGGCCAGGGCCGGCACGCCCAAGGCCTGGACCAGGACGGCGCTGCCGGCGTCCCAGACGTTGGCGATCTTCAGGAGCCCGGGGCCCTGGTGGAGCTGGCGGAAGTTCATGGTGTCTTTTGCGGGGTTGGCGAGATAGATTGGCGATGCTGCCGAGCCCCGCTGCCAGACCATGGCAGCAGGCCGGCGGCGGGTACATCGAGTAACAGGTGCCGCCAGACCGGCAATGTGCCAAGTCTTGCGCGTTTATGGTCACGTCTTGCGTGTAACGTCAATCCTTTGCAGAACTCCCCGCCTTTCCGACCATGAAGCTTGCCTTGATCGCCCACGATGGCAAAAAGGACGCCATGATCTCCCTGGTCGCCGACTTCCTGCCGCTGCTGCGCCGCTGCCAGCTGATGGCCACCGGCACCACGGGCACCCGGCTGAACGCAGCCCATGGCCTGACCATCGAGCGCGTGCTCAGCGGCCCGATGGGCGGTGACCTGCAGATCGGCGCGCGGCTGGCGGTGGGCGACCTGGACGGCGTCATCTTCCTGCGCGACCCGATGACGCCCCAGCCGCACGAGCCCGACATCAACGCCCTGGTGCGCGCCTGCGACGTGCACGACGTGCCCTGCGCCACCAATGTGGCCACCGCGCGGCTGCTGCTGGCGCGCTGGAGCGCTGCATGACGCCTGAGATGCCGTCGGCCCCATGAGCAGCCTCGACAGGCCCCTGAGCCGGCTGTCGCGGCGGCTGCGCATACGCACCCGCTTGGGCCTGGCCTTCGGTCTGCTGCTGCTGCTGCTGATGGGCCTCGCCGCCCTGTCGGTTTATCGCCTCACGGGGTTGTCGGATGCACTCAACCGCATCGTCGACGACCAGGCCGTCATCCGCGACTCGGTCAACGAGATCAACCGCAATGCCGAGGCCGTCGCCCGCAAGCTGCTGGTGCTGATGAGCCCCGACGCCGAGCTGCGCGTGTCGGCCTACCCCGAGATCGCGTCGGCCAACAATCGGCTCGACGACGCCATGCAGCGGCTGGCCATGGTGCTGCCATTGGGGCCCCGCACCGATCGCCTGTCCGAGGTGCGCCTGCGCCTGGCCGACTACCGCGCCAGCTATGTCGACGTGCGCAACCTCATCGAGCGCGACGATTTCCAGGCCGCCCGCGCCCTGCTGGGCAGTGACACCGAATCGGCCCTGTCCCTCTTTGTCAGCGCCATCCACCAGCTCGCGGCCAGCGAGGAGCGTGCGGGCACGGCCCAGGCCCGTGAGCTGCGCGACCAGATCGACGTCGACCGCACCGGCGTGCTGGCCCTGTGCATCGGCGCCCTCGTCGCCGGGGCGCTGCTGGCGGTGGGCGTCACGCGCTCCATCGTCATCCCGCTCAAGCGCGCCGAGGACGGCGCCGAGCTGATCGCGCAGGGCCAGTACGGCCACCGCATCGAGGTGGACTCGGCCGACGAGCTCGGCCACATGGCCGCGGCGATGAACACCATGGCCGCAGCCGTCGGCGAGCGCGAGGCCGAGTTGCGCCGCCTGGCCGACATCGACCTGCTGACCGGCCTGCCCCAGCGCGCCCGCTTCATCGCCGACGGCGACCGGCTGCTGGCCAACCTGCCCGAGCGCGAGCAGCTGGCCGTGTTGATCTGCATCGACGTCGACCGGCTCAAGGCGGTCAACAGCGTGCTGGGCTTTGACGCGGGCGACGCGTTGCTGCGCGGTGCGGCAGCCAAGCTGGAGGGCCTGTTCGAAGGCGTCGCCGCCTACGGGCGCCTGGCCGGCGGCACCTTCGCGGCCCTCGCCCCCGTGGCACGGCTGGACCATGCCAACGCGCTGGCCGCCCAGTTGCGCGAAGAGGTCGAGCACAAGCTCAGCTGGCAGGGCCAGTCGCTGGACCTGTCGGTGTCGCTCGGCGTGGCCCATTGGCCGGAGCATGCCGCTGACACCGAGGCCCTGCTGCGCCGTGCCGAGCAGGCCATGTTCGAGGCCAAGCGCCTGCGCCAGGACGTTGCCGTCTTCAACCCCAGCGCCGAGGCCTCGCGCGCCCTGCACCTGAGCTTGCTGTCTGACCTGGCCACTGCCATCCAGCAGGACCAGCTGCGCCAGTTCCTGCAGCCCAAGCGCTGTCTGAAGACCGGCCGCATCACCGGCGCCGAGGCCCTGGTGCGCTGGCAGCATCCGCAGCGCGGCTGGCTGCCACCGGGCGACTTCGTGCCCTTTGCCGAGCGCAGCGGCCGCATCCGCCAGATCACCGACTGGATGCTGGCCCGCGCCGTGCGCACCCTGGCAGCCTGGGAGGCCGAGGGCCGCGAGCCCATGAGCATTGCCGTCAACATCTCGACGCTGGACATCCAGGACCAGACCCTGCCGGCCCGCCTGGCCGCCCTGCTGGCCGAATACCGCGTCGACCCCGGCCAGCTGCAGCTGGAGGTCACCGAGACCGGCCTGATGTCCAGCGGCACCGATCCCATCGCCGTGCTGAACGCGTTGAAGGCCTGGGGCGTGAGCCTGGCCATCGACGACTTCGGCACCGGCCAGTCGTCGCTGGCCTATTTGCAGCACCTGCCGGTGGACGAACTCAAGATCGACCGCAGCTTTGTGCAGGACGTGGACGGCGACCCACGCCGCCAGGCCCTGCTGAAATCCATCGTCGGCGTGGGCCAGGGCCTGGGCCTCAAGGTGACCGCCGAAGGGGTGGAAAACGCCGCCGAACTGGACTGCATCACGGCCTGCGGCTGTGATCTCATCCAGGGTTATCTGCTGGCCCGGCCGATGGATCTGCCGGACTTTGAAGCCTGGCTGGGCCGAACAGGCTAAAATCCGCGCCTTTCGTCGCTGTTTTGCGTTTCGCCCCTGCTGTGGGCTTTTGTTTACGGAGCCATCATGGGCAACAAGATCATCACCGAAGCGGCTCGCCGCGCCACCCCCCGTCCCGAAGCCCCCAAGGGCGTGACCTTCACCGCCGGCAAGGGCCAGCTGAGCAGCCTGGAGCGCGGTTCGCACACCCGCTCCAAGAAGAACCCGGGCAAGCGCCCGCATTCGGGTTGATTGACGGGCTGATCGCCTGACGATCTTCCCCACACACAGGCCCTGCGGGGCCTGTTTGTTTTTGTTGTCGGCTAAATCCTGACCACCATGATCCGCATCACCGAACTCCGCCTGCCGCTCAGCCATACCGAAGACGCGTTGCGACCCGCCGTGCTGGCGCGGCTCAAGCTCGCCGACACCGAGCTGGCCACCATCCAGGTGTTCCGCCGCGGCTATGACGCCCGCAAGCGCAGCGACATCCAGCTCGTCTACACGCTGGACTGCACGCTGAGCGAAGGCACCGACGAAGCCGCCGTGCTGGCGCGCTTTGCCGGCGACCACCAGATCCGGCCCACGCCCGACACCGGCTACCACTTCCTGGCCCAATTTGGAAAGGGTCGAGGCGAGTACACCGGCCCGCGGCCCGTCGTCGTCGGCTTCGGCCCCTGCGGCCTGTTCGCCGCGCTGATCCTGGCCCAGATGGGCCTGCGCCCCATCGTGCTGGAACGCGGCAAAGCCGTGCGCGAGCGGACGCAAGACACCTGGGGCCTGTGGCGCGAACAGAAGCTCCACCCCGAGAGCAATGTGCAGTTCGGCGAAGGCGGCGCCGGCACCTTCTCCGACGGCAAGCTCTACAGCCAGATCTCCGACCCGCGCCACCTGACGCGCAAGGTGCTGACCGAGTTCGTCAAGGCCGGCGCGCCCGACGAGATCCTGTTCGTCAGCAAGCCCCACATCGGCACCTTCCGCCTGGTCAGCATGATCATCAAGATGCGGGCCGACATCGAGGCGCTGGGCGGCGAGATCCGCTTCCAGCAGAAGATGACCGATCTGCTGATCGAGAACGGCGCGGTGCGTGGCGTGCAGCTCGAATCCGGCGAGCAGATTGCCACCACCCACGTCGTCATCGCGCTGGGCCACAGCGCCCGCGACACCTTCCAGATGCTGCATGCCCGCGGCGTGCAGATGGAAGCCAAGCCCTTTTCCATCGGCTACCGCATCGAGCACCCGCAGAGCCTGGTTGACGCGGCCCGCTTCGGTGTCCACGCCGGCAACGAGATCCTCGGCGCGGCCGACTACAAGCTCGTGCACCACGCCAAGAACGGCCGCTCGGTCTACAGCTTCTGCATGTGCCCCGGCGGCACCGTGGTGGCTGCCACCAGCGAGCCCGACCGCGTCGTCACCAACGGCATGAGTCAGTACTCGCGCAACGAGCGCAATGCCAATGCCGGCATCGTCGTGGGGCTCACGCCCGAGGACTACCGCCAGGACGGCAAGCGCGACGGCAGCCCCGTGAACCCGCTGGACGGCATGGCCTTCCAACGTATCTGGGAAAGCCGCGCCTATGAGCTGGGCGGCGGCG
Source organism: Roseateles sp. P5_D6 (assembly GCF_054049415.1). Classification (NCBI taxonomy): domain Bacteria; kingdom Pseudomonadati; phylum Pseudomonadota; class Betaproteobacteria; order Burkholderiales; family Sphaerotilaceae; genus Roseateles; species Roseateles sp. P5_D6. Next base: position 268,675 of record NZ_JBFUMK010000004.1, read on the forward strand.
GCTACCTGGCGCCGGGCTCGCTGGTGGGGGACTTCGTCAAGCGGCAGGTGAGCAAGGCATTCGGTGACGTCGCGCCGAGCTACAAGCCGGGCGTCACGCTGACGGACCTGCAGCAAAAGGGCCGCGGCTCGCTGCCGTCGTATGCCCTGGAGGCGATCCGCGAGGCCTTGCCTGCGTTTGCGCGCCAGATCCGCGGCTTCGACCGGCCGGATGCGGTGCTGACGGGCGTGGAGACGCGCACCTCATCCCCGCTGCGCATCAACCGTGGGCGGGACTACCAAAGCGTCAATGTGCGCGGGCTGTTTCCGGCCGGCGAGGGGGCAGGGTATGCGGGCGGCATCATGAGCGCGGGCGTCGACGGCATCGAGGTGGCCGAGGCGCTGGCGGCGGCTCTGCTGGGCATGCCGGATGCGCCGGTGCTGCAGGGCAAGGGGGCGAAGGCGGGCGGGCAGGTCTAGGCGCCGCGCGCCTTTGCCCTGAAGCTTTTGACGAAGTCAGAAAGCGATCGATCGGCAAGGTCCTTGTACTCGCCAGCATCGAAGAATCGCCCATTGCACGACGGGCAGGCTTCGAACCAGATATGCGGCTGATCGTTGTCCACCATCCGTGTCAGCGGCGTGTTGGCGCACACGGGGCAGGAGATGCGATCCACCGTGTTGAACCTGGCCCCGCGTTCGGCGTCTCCGGTGTCAATCTGCTCGGCGAAGTCCAACTGTTTCTTGTCTTCGAGCCGATCGAACCAGAGCCCGCCGCAAGCGCTGCACTGATCGACCGCCCCCGCTTCGGTGCTGACGGAGACCATGGATGCTTGGCACTTGGGGCAGTTCATAGCGGCAGCGGGTTAGGAAGGTTGTTCACGCAACCAGTATGCCAGCCGAGACTTGTGCACCGCGCCACGCTTGAGCGGCATGGCAAGACGGCGTCGGAGTCAATCGTCAGGAAACCGCTCGCGCCACAGCGTCGCCAACCGAGGCTCTTCATCGACACGGCGGATGACCTGCGCCATCCGCGGCGCCGCCTCGTAGAACCGCTCCCGCCACGGCCCGAAGCGCGAGATGACGGCGACGTAGAGGTCGAGCACGGTCAACTCTTCACCCAGCAGCCAGCGCCCCGGCGTCAACTGGCGGTCCATGTTGGACCAACAGAAGGCGATGCGCTCGTGCACTGCGTCGACGACCGCATCGCGCGCGCTGTCGGGTGCGCCGATGCGCTTCACGTCCGGCTTGATCCAGTGCAGCGAATAGATGGCCGATGACACATACACCATCCAGCGCAGGAACTGCCGCCGCCGCGGGTCGTCGGCCGCGGGCGCCAACCGCGCCTCGGGATGCAGGTCGGCCAGATAGATCAGGATGGCCGCGCTCTCGGTCATGACTTCGCCGTCGGGCAGCACCAGCGTCGGGATCTGGCGCATCGGATTGGTCGGCGCAACGCGATCACGCGCGGCGGCCTCGGCCCAGGTGGCGCCTTCGATCAGTTGGTAAGGCAGGCCCAGCAGCGTCAGCGCGGCTTCGACAGCCACAGACCCCGAGGCAGCAGCCCCATAGAGGGTGAGCGGGGCAGCGGGAGAGTTCATGGTGCGGTCATCATCCCGATCAACTCCTTCGCAAACGCCAGCGCCTCCTCTGGCGTCTCGAAGTGCATCTCGTTGTTGAGCTCGTCCACGTCGCCCTCCGGCCCCTTGTGCACGACCGACCAGCCGCCCGCGCCGCCGTCGATGGCGAGCACGCCGAACTGGCCGGGGTCGAGATCCCGGGCGCTGCCGCCGGTGATGACGATGTCGCGGCCGAGGTGGGAGTGGTAGCGTCGCATCCCTTGATTCTCCCGGAGCAGACGATGAAGGCAGTGTGGAACGGCGTAACCATCGCCGAAAGCGACGATACGGTGGTCGTCGAAGGCAACCACTACTTTCCGGCCGAAGCGCTGAAGAAGGAATACACGACCTTCTCCAACCACCGCAGCGGCTGCCCCTGGAAGGGCCAGGCTCAGTACCTGAGCCTGTTCGTCAACGGCGAGATGAACCCGGATGCGGTCTGGTACTACGCCGACCCGCTGCCCGCCGCAGCCGAGATCAAGGGCCGCTACGCCTTCTGGAAGGGCGTCAAGGTTTCGGAGTAAATCCGTCGGGCCACAGCGCCCACAGCCGCAGCGCCTGCTTGGTGCGGCCGGCCTGCAGCGCGGCGTCTTCACCCCAGCCCCAGAACAGGTCGGCGCGCACGGCGCCCTGGATGGCACTGCCGGTGTCCTGGGCCAGCACGAGGCGACGCAGCGGTGTCGTCGACAGCGGCGCGGTGCTGTCCAGCCACAGCGGCGTGCCCAGCGCGATGTAGCTGCGGTCGATGGCGACGGAACGGCCCGGCGTCAGCGGCACGCCTTGGGCGCCGCGCGGGCCCTGGTTCACATCGGGCAGGGGCTCCTCGCGGAAGTAGACGACGCGCGGGTTGACGGCCAGGGCCTCGCGCACCTTGGCCGGGTTGCGGCGCGCCCAGTCGCTCAGGGTTCGTGGCGTCGCGTCGCCCACCTCGCCACGGTCCAGCAGCGCGCGCGCGACAGACTGGAAGGGCTGATCGTTGTGGCCCGCGTAGGCGACGCGGCTGACGCGGTCGGCACCAGCCGCATCGCGCACGACGAGACGGCCCGAGCCCTGGATCTGCACTTGCAGCAGCGCAAAAGGGTCGTCGACATAGGCCAGCTCCAGCGCCGTGAAGCGCGGATTGGCGTCGATGTCGCGGCGCGGCGTGCGACGCAGCGCGGCATCGGCGGGCAGCGCATGCAGCGCCCACTGGAAGGCACCCTGGCGCGTGCGGCTGGCCGCGAGCTGGGGCTCGAAATAGCCCGTCAGCAGCCCGGCGGCCTCACCGCCTTCGCCCTGCAGCCGCCAGGGGCGCAGATGCTTCATCAGGAACAGCGTGGCCTCCAGCGGGTCGGCGGGCACCTGCAGCGCGGCGCGGGCACAGAACTCGGCCCAGCCCGGCGCGGGGCGCTGGCAGCTGGCCAGCAGGGCCGGCCAGGCGGCCAGCAGGTCATCGCTCCCCCAACCAGGCAGATCCTTCCAGTCGGCGGCGACCCAGCGCTGCGGCGCGGGCCGCAGCGCGGCCGGCACGGCCGGCGCCGGCTCGGGCGGCTGCAGGGGTGGCGAGGAGCAGGCGGCAAGGCTTCCTAGAATGGCGGCCAGCCCCAACCGCGCGCACCAAACCATGCTGTTACTCGCCCTCGAAGCCCTCGGCGCGCTGCTGATCTTCGTCTTCATCATCTGGTGGACCATGTTCTCGGGCCGCAAGAAGGGCGAGCGGCGCGAGGACTAACTCCTCGCTATCAGGAAGCTCAGCGGCTGGCGCCGCAGCCGCGCACGGATGGCGGCATAGACGCGCTTGCGGTCCGCCAGGCGCACACCGCGCGAGCGCATCGCCACCTTGAAGGCGCAGAAGAAGCTGACGCCGACATTGAGCATGCCGATGCCGGCGATGCAAAGCACGCAGGACCAGAAGGCCCAGGTCGTCATGACGCCGACACCGAGCGCCCCCACGGCGGCGGCGAGCTGGCCGGTGGACAACGTCACGTGGCGCACCTCCAGGCCCAGGCCGACGAAGCCGAACAGCGCCGGCGCCAGGCCCAGCATCAGGCCCAGGCTGATATTGGCCGTCAGGCCGGAGATGTTGGCCCGCCACCAGTGCGACCAGCGCTGCGCGCGCGTCTGACCCAGCGTCGCGACGATGCGCGGGTTCCAGGCGATGGCGCTGTCCAGGCGGTGGAAGACGAACCAGTTCTCCACCCAGCCGGCGATCATGCTGGACGCGAACAGCAGCGTGCCGGTGAAGGCGGCAAACAGCAGCGAAGGGCCGAACAGGCTCAGCGAATGCAGCACGTATTCGGCATCCCGCACGCCCACCAGCGGCGCACCGAAGGCCAGCCAGCACAGGCCCTGCACCGCCAGCACCAGCGGCGCCACGACGGTGAGGTTGCCGATGATGCCGGCCACTTGTGAACGCACGAGATGGGTCACTTCGTCGACGAAACCGACGATGGCGTCGTCGCGGTCGATGTGCAACAGCTTGTCGGCCATGGCCGGGGCCGTCATCGCCGGCTGCTTGGTGGCCACCGTCCAGTGCAGCAGGTGGATGAGGACGAAGCACAGCGCGTAGTTCACACCGGCCCAGAAGCCGCCCCAGAAGGCCGTGAAGCCGAGCAGGGCGATGCCGAACTTCAGGAAGGTGGTGCCGGCCAAAACAGCGCCGCCACCGGCTGCGCGACGCAGCATGTCGCGGTATTCCTCGCGGCTGCGGGTGATGTAGTGCTCGCCCGTCTCGGCGCTGCGCTCGGCCACCTTGCGCGCCATCAGCGAGTAGTGGCGCGCGAACAGCGTGCGCAGGCTGCGCCGCTCGTGCACGACGCGCACCAGGCCCGACACCAGGCGCAGCAGCTCGCGCTGGGGTTCGTGGGACAGCAGGCAGGCCAGCAGCGCATCGATGCGGTCCAGCCGCGCGGTGAGCTGCTCGACGGAGAACATCAGATCCACCGACACGCCATGCACTTCCAGATGCTCGGGCACCGTCAGCGCAGCAGCGCGGCAGCGGTCCAGCAACGCGTGCAGGTATTGCATGGCCGACCCCAGTGCGGCCGCATCGTCATCGGCGCCGGCCAGCGCGCGCTCGACGGCCGCCCAGGCGGCGGGCAGCTGGTGGAAGGGCTTGTCCTGCACCAACTCCGCATCCATGCGCACCCGCAGCGGGCCGGCCAGGCCGGCGGCATGCACGCTGCTGACCAGCACGGTGATCGCGGCGTTGGCCTCGACGCGCCAGCCGTCGTCGGGCGTGGCGGCAAACAGCAGGCCCAATCGCGCCAGCAGCTCATCGTCGATGGCGGCGATCCAGTCCTCGTCGGCCTCGTCGGGGAAGAGCAGTTCGAACAGCGCCGCGAGGTCGCGCGTGTCGGTCGTGGCCGGCAACAGGCGGCGGCGCAGCCGGCCCAGGAATTCATGCCACAGCGCCATGCGCGGCGCGAAGCCCACTTCGGCGAACAGCGCCACCGCGTCGACGTCGTTCCAGACGCCGCCGATGACATTGGCAAACGCCCAGGCGTGCTCGGGGTGGCGCTCCAGCACATTGAGCAGGTGCTTCAGGCGCACGATGGGCAGCGGCGTGCCCGATGAGGCCTCTTCACGCGGCGCGTGCCGCAGCCATTCCAGCAGGCGCACCAGCCACAGATTGCGCTCGGCGAGCGCGGCCTGCGGGTCGGCCGCGTTCAGGAGAGCTGTGAGATCCCAGGTCAATGCAGAGAAGCGCTGTCGGCGAGCAGGAATTCGTCGACCTCGGTGTGGAAGATCTCGCAGCCCTCGGTCACGCACAGGAAACGCCCGCGCATCGTGCCCTGGGGGGTGCCGATCTGGGCCCAGGAGCTGTACTGGAAGCTCTGGCCTGGGGCGAGCACGGGCTGGTGGCCGACGACGGCCAGGCCGTCGACGACCTGCATCTGGCCACGCGCATCGGTGATCTCCCAATGCCGGCCGATGAGCTGGGACAGCACATCGCCGGTGTTCTCGATCGTGATCGTGTAGCTGAAGGCGTACAGGCTTTGCTCGAGATGGGTCTGCTCGGGCAGGGTCTGCACGGTGACGCTGCAACTGAAACGGGGGTTGGCCATCGGGTGATTGTCCGTCTCGGGGGCTATGCTCGCCGCATGTTCTTCGGGGTGTGTGATCCTAAGTGCTGCGCTGGCCCTGGTTGTTGACTGCGCTGTTGAGCCTGGCGGCGCCGGCCCAGGAGCTGACGCTGCGCACGGTCCAGCAGGCCAGCTCGACAGTGAAGTACGACCCCGATGGTGGCCCGCTCAAGCCCGGGCTCTGCCTGGAGATCCTGCACGCCGTCGAGCGGCAGGACCCGAGCCTGCACTTCAGCGGGCTGGACCAGCAGGTGCCGCTCAAGCGCGTCGAACGCCTGCTGGCCGAAGGCCTCATTGATGCTTTCTTCTGCCTGCTGAAGTCGCCCGAGCGCGAGAAACAATGGCGTTATGCGCCGGTGGCGCTGTATACCGTCCGCCACGTGGTCGTGCAGCGCGCCGACGACCCGCGCAACCCCGATTCGCTGGCCCAATTGGCCGCCTTGAGCCGCCGCAAGCCGGTGCTGGTCATGCGCGGCACGGCGCTGGCGCGCCGGCTGGTGGCGGCCAATGTGGCTGTCGCCGAGGTGAGCTCCGAGCGCGAGGCCCTGCAGATGCTGGTCATGGGGCGCGCCGACGCCATCTACGGCCAGGACATCAACCTGCAGCGCCATGTGGCGCAGAGCAAGCTGGGCGACAAGCTCAAGTTCGGCCGCACCGTCTTCCAGGAGGAGCCGCAGTTCCTCGCGCTGCGCGCCGACCTGCCGGCCGCCCATGAGGAACGCCTGACCCAGGCGCTGCGCAAGCTGGAGAAGGACGGCACGCTGCGCCAACTCGCCGAAAAGTACCGTTAGCCCCTCGCCCAGTCCCGCCCCGCTGAACGCGGGCGCGCCTGGTCGGTCTTGCAGACCGCGCCGCGGCAGTGCCGCAACTCTTCAGCAGGCACATGCCGCCCACTTGGCGCCATGTGTCCGGCCTCAGCCCCCGAGGGGACGGCGATGCTTGCGGCATTGAACCGCAAGCACATCGCCAGCGCGGGCCGGCTAGGGAGCGGCCCGGCGCTCGGCCCGCAAAATGCGAGTGTGCAGCTGACACGTCAGTGCTCGTGTGAGTCGACACTCGGCACTTCGCAAGGAGCAGCTTCCCGATGCCGACCCGCCCCCTCTACTTGCCGCCCGACGGCCGCCCGCGCTGCGCCTGGTGCGCCGCCGCGCCCGGCGACGAGACTTATCTGCGCTATCACGACGAGGAATGGGGCCGGCCGGTGGCCGACGACTTCCGCCTGTTCGAGAAGCTGTGCCTGGAAGGTTTCCAGAGCGGCCTGTCGTGGCGAACCATCCTGAACAAACGCGAAACCTTTCGCGCCGCCTTTTCGGGTTTCGACTACAACCAGGTCGCCAAGTTTGGCGAGAAGGACGTGAACCGCCTGCTAGCCGACGCCGGCATCGTGCGCCACCGCGGCAAGATCGAGGCGGCCATCCACAACGCCGGGCGCTGCGTGGAGCTGGTGGCTACCGAGGGCTCGCTGGCCGCCTATCTGTGGCGTTTCGAGCCGCCCAAGAACTCGGTGGCCCACAACCTGGCCACATCGGCGCCTTCCGAGGCCTTGTCCAAGGATCTGAAGAAGCGCGGCTGGAAATTCGTCGGACCGACGACCATGCATGCGCTGATCCAGGCCATGGGGCTGATCAACGACCACCAGCCCGGTTGCCACCACTGGGCCGAGGCGCAGAAGGCGCGCGACAGCTTCAAGCGGCCGGGCCGCTGAAGCCGTGCGAGCGGGCTGCCTAGAATCACGCGCTATGCCCGCCGCACCGCAATACCGCATCGCCCCCAGCCTGCTGTCCGCCGATTTCGCCCGCCTGGGCGAGGAAGTGAAGGCCGTGCTCGCCGCTGGTGCCGACTGGATCCACTTCGACGTGATGGACAACCATTACGTGCCCAACCTGACCTTCGGACCGATGGTCTGCGAGGCGCTGCGCAAGCACGCCGTGAAGCCCGACGGCACGCCGGCCGTCATCGATGTGCACCTGATGGTGCAACCGGTCGACAGCCTGGCCCAGGCCTTCTGCCGCGCCGGCGCCGACGTGGTGACCTTCCACCCCGAGGCCAGCGCCCATGTGGACCGCACGCTGCAGCTCATCAAGGCCGAGGGCAAGCAGGCCGGCCTGGTGTTCAACCCGGGGACGCCGCTGGACGTGCTGGAGTGGGTCATCGACAAGGTCGATGTGATCCTGCTGATGAGCGTCAACCCCGGCTTTGGCGGCCAGAGCTTCATCCCTTCGGCATTGAAGAAGCTGCAGAAGGCGCGCGAGATCATCAGCGCCAGCGGCCGGGACATCCGCCTGGAGATCGACGGCGGCGTCAAGGTCGACAACATCCGCGAGATCGCCGCGGCGGGCGCCGACACCTTCGTCGCCGGCTCGGCCATCTTCGGCAAGCCCGACTACAAGGCCGTCATCGACGCGATGCGCACGGAACTTGCGAGATCGTGAGCCCCTCGTCCAAGGATTACCTTGGCCGGTCCCCCGCGGGGACGGCGATGCTTGCCGGTTCGACCGGCAAGCACATCACCATTGCGGGCCGGCTTGGGAGCGGCCCGGCGCTCGTCCCGCGCAACTGAGTAACTGACATGGCCGCCATCCTGCTCGTCTGCACCGCCAACATCTGCCGCTCACCGATGGCCGAGGCCATCTTCAGGGCCAAGCTCGGCGACGTGTTCAAGACCATCGCCTCGGCCGGCGTGCATGCTGACCCGCGCGGCGGCCCGGTGGATGCCCGCGCCGCAGCGGCACTGGGCCGGCACAACTACAGCCTCGACCGCAAATGGCGCTCGCGCCGCGTCGAGCCTGAGCAGCTCGGCCAATACGACCTCGTGCTGGCCATGGAGGCTGAGCATGTCGACGCGCTGCGCACCAAGGCAGCGCCCGAGCACCACGCCAAGATCCTGCTGCTGACCGACTTCGTGCCCGAGCTGGCCGGCCAGGACATCCCCGACCCCTATTTCGGCCCGGTCGCAGGCTTTGACGCCGTCATCGGCATGCTGGAGCGCGCGGCCCAGCGGCTGCTCACCGAGAGCCGCGAAGGCCGCCTGAAACTGAGCTGATCAGGCGGCCTTGCTGGCGAAGTCCGCCACTTCGCGCACGTCCGGCCCGGTGCCGCTGAAGCGGTCCAGCGCCAGGTAGATGACCGGCGTGATGTAGAGCGTCACCGCCTGCGACAGGATCAGGCCGCCCACCACGGCCAGGCCCAGCGGCTGGCGCAGCTCGGCCCCCGCGCCCAGGCCGAGCGCAATGGGCAGCGCGCCCATCAGCGCCGCCAGCGTCGTCATCAKGATGGGCCGAAAGCGCAGSAKCGCGGCCTGGCGGATCGCCTCGGCCGGCTTGAGCCCCTGGCTGCGCTGCACGTCCAGCGCGAAGTCGATCATCATGATCGCGTTCTTCTTGACGATGCCGATCAGCATGACGATGCCGATGGTGGCGATGATGGTCAGCTCCATGCCGAACAGCTGCAGCGTGATCAACGCCCCCACCGCCGCCGACGGCAGGCCGGCCAGGATGGTCAGCGGGTGGATATAGCTCTCGTAGAGCACGCCCAGCAGCACGTAGATCACGGCCACTGCCAGCCCGATCAGCAGCAGCTGGCCGCCCTGCGAATCCTGGAACACGGCCGCATCGCCGCCGTAGCTGGTGATGATGCTGGGTGGTAGCTTGATGTCGCGCGTGAAGGCGTCGATCTGCTTGGTGGCGTCGCCCAGCGGCACGTTGGGTGCGAGATTGAAGCTGATCGTGACGGCCTGCAGCTGGCCCTGGTGGTTGACCGCCGTAGGCCCGAGCGTGCGCTGCACGGTGGCGAAGGCCGTCAGCGGCACCTGGGCGCCGTTCTTGCCGCGCAGGTAGATCTTGTCGAAGGCGGCTTCGCTGCTGCGGTCGTCCTCGCCCGCTTCCATGATGACCTGGTAGGTGTTGCTCTCGGCGTAGATGCTGGACACCTGGCGCTCGCCGAAAGCGCCGTACAGCGCGTTGCGCAGGTCCTGCATCTGCACGCCCAGGATGGCGGCGCGCTCGCGGTCGATGACGAGGCTGGCCTGCAGGCCGCGCAATTGCGAGTCGCTGGTGATGTCGCGGAAGCGCTCATCGCCGCGCAGCTTCTCCTGCAGCCGGGTTGCCCAGGTGTTGAGTTCGCCGGTGGACACCGACTGCAGCGTGTACTGGTAGCGGCTCTTGCTCTGGCGGCCGCCGAGCTGCAGGTTCTGCACCGGGCGCAGGTAGACCTGGATGCCGGGCACCGCGCGCAGCTTCTTGCGCAGGCCTTCCAGCACCTTGGGCATGGGCTCGCGGCTATTGCGGGCCTTCAGGTTGATGAACATGCGGCCGGTATTGGTGGCGCTGCCCGAGGGCCCACCGCCGACAGCCGAACTCAGGGCGAAAACGTTGGGATCGTTGCGCACGATGGCGGCCACGCGCTCCTGCAGCAGGGTCATCGCGGCGAAGGATGTGTCCTCGGCAGACTCGGTGCTGGCCTGTATCTGGCCGATATCCTCCTCGGGGAAAAAGCCCTTGGGGATGGTCATGTAGAACCACACCGTCGCGATGAAGCTCAGCAGCGCCACGCCCAGCACCCAGTTGCGGTGGCGCAGGGCCAGGTCCAGCGTGCGGGTGTAGGTGTCCAGCGTCCATGTGAAGCCGCGCTCGAACAGGCACCCCATCGGGCCATCCTCATGGTGCTCGTCGGCCTTCAACAACCGGCTGCAGAGCATAGGCACCAGCGTCAGCGACACCACGGCCGACACAAGAATGGACAGGCCCACGACGACCGCGAACTCGTGGAACAGCAGGCCGATGACGCCCGGCATGAAGAAGATCGGGATCAGCACGGCCACCAGCGACACCGAGATCGACAGGATGGTGAAGGCCATCTCGCGCGCGCCGCGCACCGCCGCGTCGAAGGGCTTCATGCCGTCCTCGACGTGGCGGACGATGTTCTCCAGCATGACGATGGCGTCGTCCACCACCAGGCCCACGGCCAGCGTGATGCCGAGCAGCGAGATGTTGTCCAGCGAGTAGCCGAGCGCGAACAGCAGCGTGAGCGCGCCGATCAGCGAGATTGGCAGCGAGGCCGTCGGGATCAACGTGGCCACGGCGCGGCGCAGGAAGATGAAGATCACCAGCACAACGAGGCCGACCGTCAGCGCTAGCGTCACGTAGACATCGTGCAGCGACTCGCGGATGGATACCGAGCGGTCGTTCAGCGTGCTCATCTGGATGGACGCCGGCATCTGCGACGCGTAGCGCGGCAGCAGGGCCTTGACCCTGTCCACCACCTGCACGGTGTTGGCGTCGGGCTGGCGCTGGATGGCCAGCACGATGGAGCGCTCGCCCTGGTAGGTGGAGTAGGTCTTGCTGGTTTCGACGCTGTCCTGCACGTCGGCCACGTCGCGCAGCAGCACCGGCGCGCCGTTGCGCGAGGCGACGACGGTGCGGCCGAACTCGGCGGCGTTGCGCAGCTGGCGGTTGGCCTGGATGGTCAGTGTCTGGCGCGAGCCGTCCAGCACGCCGACCGGCGTGTTGGCATTGGCGGCGCGCACCGCCGTCTGCAGCTCGTCCAGCGTGATGTTGCGCTGGTTGAGCAGGTCCGTCTTGACCTTGATGCGCACCGCATAGCGCTTCTGGCCAAAGATGGACACCTGGGCCACGCCGTCGATGGTGGACAGGCCCGGCGACAGCAGGTTCTCGGCGTAGTCGTTCAGCTCGGTCAGGTCGATGGAAGGCGACGTCAGCGCCACCAGCAGCACCGGCGCATCGGCCGGGTTCACCTTGCGGTAGCTCGGCGGCGAGGTCATCTCGGCCGGCAGCGCGCGCAAAGACCGGAACAGCGCCGCCTGCACGTCCACGGCGGCGGCGTCGATGTTGCGGGAGGGGTCGAACTCCAGCGTCAGCGAGGTGTTGCCCAGCGTGTTGGTCGACGAAATGGTCAACAGGCCGGCGATGGTCGAGAACTGCTTTTCCAGCGGCAGCGCGACGGACGAGGCCATGGTCTCGGGCGATGCGCCCGGCAGCGACGCACCGACGTTGATGATGGGCGTGTTGTAGGACGGCAGCGCCGCGACCGGGATGCGGCTCCAGGCGGCCAGGCCGGCGATGACGAGTGACAGGTTCAGCAGCACGGTCATGACCGGCCGCCGGATGAACAGCTCGGTGAGCCTCATTTGTCAGCGCCCGAAGCGGCAGACGCTGGGGCCGATGCGGCGCCCGCTCCGCCGCTGGCTTGAATGCGCAGTGGCGTGCCCGGCCGCAGGTTCTGCTTGCCTTCCATGACGACCTGGGCCGTCGCGTCCAGGCCCTCCACCACCGCCTGCTCGCCCATGGCCTGACGCAGCTGCACGGGCACCAGCTTGGCGGTGTTGTCGGGCGCCACGACGTAGACCGAGCGCTCGTTGCCGCGCATGATGATGGCGGCCTGCGGCACCACGGTCACGCCCTTGAGCGTGCGCAGCGTGACGCGCACGCGCAGGTACTGGCCCGGCCAAAGCGACTGGGCCTTGTTGTCGAACTCGGCCTTGACCTTGATCGTGCCGGTGGCGCTGTCGACGAGGTTGTCCACCGCCGTGACGCGGCCCTTGATGGAGGTTGCGCCGCGCGCCGAGCCCGGCGGCGGCAAGGCCTCGACATCCAGCTCGCCGGCACGCGTGGCGCTCAGCAGCGAGCCGAGCTGGGTTTCAGGCACCGTGAAGCTGATGGCGATGGGGTCCAGCTGCGCGATGTTGACCAGCGGCAGCGCCGTCGCATTGGCCTGCACCAGGCTGCCCGGGTAGACGCTGACGATGCCGACGCGCCCGCTGATGGGCGCGCGCAACTCGTTGTAGCCCAGCGTGACCTGGGTCGCCTGGATCGCGGCCTCGTCACTGCGGATCAACGCCTGGCCGGCATCGAAGTTGGCCTGGGCCGTGTCCACCGCGTTCTGGGCGATGAAGTTCTGCGCCTTCAGTTCCTTGGCGCGGTTGAGCTGGCGCTCCAGGTCGGTGAGGCTGGCGCGGTCGCGGGCCAGCTGGGCGCGCGCCTTCTCCAGCGCGGCGCGGTCACCGCGGTCATCGAAGCGGAACAGCAGGTCACCCTTCCTGACGTTCTGGCCGTCCTTGACGAGGACCTGGGCGACGATGCTGCTCGTCTGCGCACGCAGGTCCACGCTCTGCAGCGCGGTGACGGTGCCGCTGGCCTCCACGGTGATCGGCACGTCGGCCTGCCTGACCTTGACGACACCGACGTTCTGCGCCGGCGGCGCGCTCGCCGCCCCCGCCGGGGCCGACGCGCCGCCTGCATCGTCCTTGCGCCCACAGCCCGCCAGGACGGCCAGCACCAGGCCACAAAGAATCACAGGGGAGGTCGCGCGCATGCAAGCCTGCTGAAAGTAATGGGGATTGACTCAGGAAACAGATCAGCTTAACCGGCCTGTTTTGCTCGCAGTTTGCTGGCCACCACCAGCTTGCGCGTTTTTCGCTTTCAGTTCTGCAGGGCGCGCGCCAACCGTGCACCGACGATCGCGTTGTGCTTCACGAGGGCGATGTTGGTCGTCAGGCTGCGACCACCCGTCAGCGCCTTGATGCGCGCGAGCAGGAAGGGCGTGATGGCTTTGCCGGCGACGCCTTGCGCGTCGGCTTCCGCCAGGGCCTGGGCCGTGATGGCATCGATTTCCTCGCGCGGCATGGCCTGGGCTGCTGGCACCGGGTTGCTGACGACGACACCGCCGGCCAGGCCCAGCGTCCACTTGGCGCGAATGAAGCGGGCCTGCTCGTCGGCCGAGTCCATGCGGAAGTCCGCCTTCAAGCCGCTGTCGGGGGTGAAGAAGGCGGCGAAGTTGTCCTGGCCGACCGACAGCACCGGCACGCCGTGGGTCTCCAGGTACTCCAGCGTCAGGCCCAGGTCGAGGATGGACTTGGCGCCCGCACAGACGACGGCCACCGGCGTGCGCGCCAGCTCCTGCAGGTCGGCCGAGATGTCGAAGCTCTCATGCCCGCCGCGGTGCACGCCGCCGATGCCGCCGGTGACAAAGACCTCGATGCCGGCCAGGTGGGCGCAGATCATCGTCGCCGCCACCGTCGTGGCACCGAGGCGCCCGGTGGCGATGGCAAACGGCAGGTCGCGACGGCTGAGCTTCATGGCGTCGGGCGCCTGGGCCAGCTGCTGCAGTTCGGCGTCCGTCAGGCCGACGCGGATGCGCCCGCCGATGACCGCGATGGTGGCCGGCACGGCGCCTTCGATGCGGATGACGTCCTCGACGTCCCGCGCCGTGTCCAGGTTCTGCGGCCAGGGCATGCCGTGGGCAATGATGGTCGATTCGAGGGCCACGATCGGTCGGCCCTGCTCATGGGCGGCGGCGACTTCGGGCGAGAGCTGGATCAGTTCGTTCATCTATCGTTCTTCCAGGAATCTGGGGTTCAGTTCGGGGTGGACGCTGTCCTCGGTCTGCAGCGTCAATGCGGCGAGGTCCAGGCCCAGGCGGGCGGCGGCGTCGAAGTCGTTGGGCGCGCGCAGCAGCGAAGCGCAGACGCCGGCCGACAGCGCGTCGCCGGCACCGGTCACGTCCACGACGTGCACCTGCGGCGCCGGCCAGTGGCGTGGTGCGCGGCCCGGCGTGCTGAGCAACAAGCCGTCGGCGCCCTTGGAGACCAGCACGCAGCCGACGCCGCGTGCGTGCAATGCATCGAAGGCCTCGTTCGCGTCTGCCGCGATGGTGGCCAGTTCACCGGCATTCATGACGAGCAGGTGCAGGCCGTCCAGGCGCTCTGGCAGTCTTTCCATCTTGGCTTCGGACACCGCCACGCCCACCAATGGGATGCCGCTGTCGCGCGCCTCGCCGAGCAGCAAGGGCCAGGCGTCGGTGGGCAGGTTGCCGTCGGCCACGACGAGGGCGGCCCCGGCGCGCAAGGCTTTGCTGGCCGCCAGCGCCCAGGGGTTCAGGCTCTCGACGAGCGGCATCGACGCCAGGCCGAGTTCCAGGCTGCCGTCTGGCGCGAGCACCGCGGTGTAGCTGTCGCTGGCATGGCGGCGCAGCCGGATGACGGCGCGTGTGTCCATGCCGACCTGCGCGGCCTGCTCCAGCAGCATGCGCCCGCCGGCGTCGTCGCCCACCGCGGCGACCAACGCGACCGGCAGGCCCAGCCGCGCCAGGTTCTCGGCGACGTTGCGCACGACGCCGCCAGGAGTTTCATGTGACTCGCAGGGGTTGGACGATCCGTGCAGGGAGTTGGACAGCAGCCTGAGCTTGCGGTCGATATTGAGGCCGCCGATGCAGACTATGGGGGCGGCGGAGGTGTTCATCGCCCGATTCTAGGAAGTCACCCGCCGCGCGCCCCCGGGGCTTGCGCTAGGAACCATGCCGCCATCGCGTCTGCCAGGGCCTGCACCACCTGCGCGTCGTTGCGCCCGCTGCGCGCCCTGACATGGAAGGCGTGGTCGGCATCATCCTCGAGATGCAGCGTGGTTGGGTCGCCCAGGCCCTGGACAACGCCCCGCAGCAAGGCCAGGTCGGCCAGCTCGTCCCGCGTGCCCTGCAGGAACAGCATCGGTACGGCGACCTGCGCCAAGTGCGCCGCCCGGTCAATGGCCGGTTTGCCAGCCGGGTGCAAGGGAAAGCCGACGAACACCAGCCCACGCACACCCGGCATCGCCTCGGCCGCCTGGGCCTGCGAGGTCATGCGGCCGCCGAAGGATTTGCCGCCGGCGAACAGCGGTGTGTCGGGCAACCGCTGGCGCGCCGCCGCCACCGCAGCGCGAACGGCGGCGTGCGCCACAGCGGGCGAGTCGGGGCGCTTGGAGCCGCGCTCCATGTAGGGGAACTGGTAGCGCAGGGTCGCCACCGACGCGTCGAACAGGGCCTGCGACAACGCCGCCATGAAGCTGTGGTGCATGCCGGCACCGGCGCCATGAGCGAACACGTAGGTCGAACGCGGCTTGGGCGGCTGCAGCCACAAGGCCGAGACCGTGGTTTGATCGTCAACGGTCAGCGTGAGGGACTCAGGCGTGCTCATGGTCACCAGCTTAGTGCGCTAGAGTCGCCCGCGGTGCGGCGCCACGCCGCCCACGTCGCTCGGACGGTTCCGGGCGCTCACGTGAACACTGCCAATGACTTCCTCTTCTTCCGCTTCCAGCGGCAAGCGCCGCTTCGCGCGCATCGACCGTCTCCCGCCCTACGTCTTCAACATCACCGCCGAGCTCAAGCTGGCGGCCCGCCGACGGGGCGAAGACATCATCGACATGAGCATGGGCAACCCCGACGGGGCCACACCGGCCCACATCGTCGCCAAGCTCAACGAGGTGGCCCAGCGGCCCGACACCCACGGCTACTCGGCCAGCAAGGGCATCCCGCGCCTGCGCCGCGCCATTTCGCACTGGTACCAGCGCCGCTACGGCGTCGCCATTGACCCCGACCATGAGGCTATCGTCACCATCGGCTCCAAGGAGGGCCTGGCCCACCTGATGCTGGCCACACTCGACCGTGGCGACACCGTGCTGGTGCCGGACCCGAGCTACCCCATCCACATCTACGGCGCGGTCATTGCCGGCGCCGACATCCGCGCCATTCCGGTCAGCAGCGAGGTCGACTTCTTCGCCGAGCTGGAGAAGACCATCCGCGGCAGCTACCCCAAGCCCAAGATGATGGTCTTCGGCTTCCCGTCCAACCCGACGGCGCAGTGCGTGGACCTGGCCTTCTTCGAGCGCGTCGTGGCGCTGGCCAAGAAGCACGACATCCTCGTCGTGCATGACCTGGCCTATGCCGACATCGTCTACGACGGCTACGTCGCGCCATCCATCATGCAGGTGCCCGGCGCCAAGGACGTGGCGGTCGAGTTCTTCACGCTCTCCAAGAGCTACAACATGGCCGGCTGGCGGGTCGGCTTCATGGTCGGCAATCCGGATCTCGTCGCGGCGCTGGCGCGCATCAAGAGTTATCACGACTACGGCACCTTCACGCCGCTGCAGGTCGCCGCCATCGCTGCGCTGGAGGGCGACCAGCAGTGCGTCAAGGACATCACCGCCAGCTATCAGCGCCGCCGCGACGTGCTCTACAAGGGCCTCATCGAGGCCGGCTGGGTGGTGGACTGCCCCAAGGCCAGCATGTACATCTGGGCGCCTATTCCCGAGCCCTACCGCGAGCTTGGCTCGCTGGAGTTCGCGAAGCAGTTGCTGGAGAAGGCCAAGGTCTGCGTATCGCCCGGAATCGGCTTCGGCGACCACGGTGACGGCCATGTGCGCTTTGCGCTGATCGAGAACGAGTCGCGCATCCGCCAGGCGGTGCGGGGCATCAAGGCGATGTTCAAGGCCGATGGCCAGCTGAAAACATGAAACCTCAAGCCCTCATCCTCGACCTGGACGGCACCCTTATCGACACGCTGGGCGACTTCGTTGCCGTGCTGGGCCGCGTGCTGGTCGATCTCGGCCTGCCACCGGTCACGTCGGCCTTCGTCGAGCACACCATCGGCCGCGGCAGCGAGCACCTGGTGCGCACGACGCTGGCCGAGGTGGGCGGCGCGCCGGCGCTGTTCGAGCAAGCCTGGCCGCTCTACCAGCAGCACTACGCCGGCCTGAATGGCGAGCATGCGACCGTCTATGCGGGCGTCGTCGAAGGGTTGGAGGCGCTGCGGGCGCTGGGCCTGCCGCTGGCCGTGCTGACCAACAAGCCGGGCGCGCCGGCGCGCGAACTGCTCAGGCGCAAGGGCCTGGATGGTTACTTCACCCACGTCTTCGGCGGCGACGACTTCGCGCGCAAGAAGCCCGATCCGCTGCCGTTGCTCAAGACCTGCGAGGCGCTGGGCACACCGCCCGCGGCCACCTGGATGGTGGGCGACTCACGCAACGACGCCGAGGCCGCGCGCGCGGCCGGCTGCCCGCTGGTGCTGATGACCTACGGCTACAACCATGGCGAGGACATCCGTGCCGTGCCGGCCCTGCAGCATCTGGGCCGCCTGGACGAGATCCAGTTCGGCTGACTGAGGCTCATTGCCTGCTGCGGGCCGAGCGCCGGGCCGCTCCCTAGCCGGCCCGTCTGGTGATGTGCTCGCGGCTCGATGCCGCGAGCATCGCCGTCCCCTCGGGGGACCGACCAGACTCGCTCGCGTTCAGCGACGCGAGGCTGGGCGAGGGGTGGTTCGACTCAGCGGCGGCGTTCGCGCTTGATGCCGAGCAGGGCTTCTTTCAGCGCATCGTCGGCCGGCTTGTCGCCCAGCCAGATGCGCAGCAGGGCCGTGAAGAACTCAGGCTCCTTGATCGGCTCGCTCAACAGCGACTTGCCGTTGACCAGCAGCGTAGACCCGAGCCCGGGCACATAGTCGACCGTGAAGTTGTCGCCGCTGTTGAGCTGCTTGCGGCTGGCGAAGACTTCGCTCAACTTGAGCACGCCATTGATGGACTTGACGAACTCGTCGCGCGGCGCATTGGCTTCCATGCCCTTGGTGAAAAGCTTGCCGAGTTCGTTGCCGTCGATCTCGCGCAACATCTGGATATGGATGCGCTTGGGGCCGGGCGCCGCGAGCACCTCGGGCGTCGTGCTGACCTTGTGCGTCAGGTACAGGCCCGCCGTGTAGACCTTGACGACAAACTTGTAGCGCACGCCGGCGCCGTTGAGGACCAGCTTCTGGCCCGCCAGGTCCATGGCCGTCTCGTACTTCACGTTGGCCACCTCGACCGTCTCGGCCCAGGCGCTCCCCCCGCTCAGACTGCCCACGGCCACCAGGGCCGCGACGATGAATGCGCGCATGTCTCGCTCCGTTGCTGTGCCGCGATGGCGGCATCTTCGTGAACCGAAGTATGGCGTGTCAGGCTCAAAGACCCGCTGATACACTGATCCGATCATGTTCATCACGCGGAAGTACATCACGGGGTCGAGCGACCGGGGAGCCTGGCCCTGGCGTCGCTGGTTCACCGCCGACTGATGCTGCTTGGCGCGCCCTGACGCGCTTTTTCTCGCGTTGCCCGTTCTCCATCGGGCTGCACGCCAAGCCCTGAAAACTGTCTTTTCAAGGTTTGACCGTGATCACCGAACTTGAATTCCAGAGCCTCGCTGCCGAGGGCTACAACCGCATCCCGCTGATCAGCGAGGCCTTTGCGGATCTCGAAACCCCGCTGTCCCTGTACCTCAAGCTCTGCGCCGGCTCCGGCCAGGGCCGCAACAGCTTCCTGCTGGAGTCCGTCGTCGGCGGCGAGCGCTTCGGGCGCTACTCCTTCATCGGCCTGCCGGCCCGCACGCTGATCCGCGCAACGGGCCAGCTCTGCGAAGTCGTCACCGACGGCGCCATCGTCGAGACGCACGAAGGCAACCCGCTGGACTTCATCGCCGCCTACCAGGAACGCATCAAGCCCAAGATCCCGACGGGTCTGCCGCGCTTTTGCGGCGGCCTGGCCGGCTACTTCGGCTACGAGGCGGTGCGCGCCATCGAGAAGCGCCTGGACCGCGATCACGCGGGCGAGAGCCTGGGCACGCCGGACATCCTGCTGCTGCTGTCCGAGGAAGTCGCCGTCATCGACAACCTCTCCGGGCGCCTGTACCTCATCGTCTGGGCCGACCCGCGCCAGCCGGAGGCCTATTTCCGCGCCAAGAAGAAGCTCTCGCAGCTGCGCGACAAGCTGACCTACAGCGTCAGCGTGCCCCGCGTGCCGCGCGGTGAAGCCCACCCAGTCACGCGCGGCTTTGCCAAGGCCGACTACCTGGCCGCCGTGGCCAAGGCCAAGGAATACATCGCCGCCGGCGACCTGATGCAGGTGCAGGTGGGCCAGCGCATCTCCAAGCCCTACAAGGCCGAGCCGATCGCGCTGTACCGGGCGCTGCGAGCGCTGAACCCCAGCCCCTATATGTACTTCTACGACCTGGGCGACTTCCAGATCGTCGGCGCCAGCCCCGAGATCCTCGTGCGTGAAGAACATGCCGGCGACGGCAGCCGCAAGGTCACGATCCGCCCCCTGGCCGGCACGCGCCCGCGCGGCTCGACGGTCGAGCGCGACCTGGAACTGGAAGCCGAGCTGCAGGCCGACCCCAAGGAGCGCGCCGAGCACCTGATGCTGATCGACCTGGCGCGCAACGACATCGGCCGCATCGCCCGCGTCGGCAGCGTCAAGGTGACGCAGTCCTTCGCCGTGGAGCGCTATTCGCATGTGATGCATATCGTCTCCAACGTCGAGGGTGTGCTGCGACCCGAGGTCGGCCAGCTCGATGTGCTGAAGGCCACCTTCCCTGCCGGCACGCTGACCGGCGCGCCCAAGGTGAGGGCCATGGAGCTGATCGACGAGCTGGAGCCCGTGCAGCGCGGCATCTACGGCGGCGCCTGCGGCTACCTGAGCTTTGCCGGCGACATGGACCTGGCAATTGCCATCCGCACCGGCATCATCAAGAACGGCATGCTCTATGTGCAGGCGGCGGCCGGCGTCGTCGCAGACTCGGTACCCGAACTGGAGTGGCAAGAGACTGAGGCGAAGGCACGCGCTCTGCTGCGCGCCGCCGAACTCGTCGAGGAGGGATTTTGATGAGCCCCCACGTTCACTTCGTTCACTGCCCCCCAAGGGGGATGGCCTCCCTTGGGGCGGCCCGGCGGGAGTCCAAATGCTGCTGATGATCGACAACTACGACAGCTTCACCTTCAACCTCGTCCAGTACTTCGGTGAACTGGGCGCGGACGTGAAGGTGGTGCGCAACGACGAGATCACCGTGGCCGAGATGGCGGCGCTGGACCCGGCTCATATCGTGTTCTCGCCCGGCCCCTGCACGCCCAACGAAGCCGGCGTCTGCGTGGAAGCCATCCAGCATTTCATCGGCAAGAAGCCGTTGCTGGGCGTGTGCCTGGGCCACCAGTCCATGGGCCAGGCCCTGGGCGGCAATATCATCCGGGCCCAGCGCCAGATGCACGGCAAGGCCAGCACGATCACGACCGATGGTCGCGGCGTCTACACCGGCCTGCCCAAGGATTTCTCGGTGATCCGCTACCACTCCCTCGTCATCGAGGAAGCGAGCTGCCCGGCGGTGCTGGAGATCACCTCGCGCAGCGAGGATGGCGAGATCATGGGCGTGCGCCACCGCGAACTGGCCGGCACGGCCACGCCGTGCGAGGGCGTGCAGTTCCACCCCGAGTCCATCCTCAGCGAGCATGGGCACGCGATGCTGCGCAACTTCCTGGAGTTGAAGGCATGAGCCCCGCACGGCCGCCCGAAGGGGCTCATTCCCGCGTGGCGGGACAGCGCGAAGCGCGAAGGGTGCACCAATGACCGACTACGCGCCCGGATCGGGCGCAGCCGCCACCGGCAAGGTCGTGGATCTGCGCAGCGACACAGTCACCAAGCCGACGCCCGCCATGCTCGCAGCGATCGCAGCGGCACAAGTTGGCGACGACGTCTTCGGCGACGACCCCACCGTCAACGCGCTGCAGGAGCGCGTCGCTGCCCTGCTCGGCAAGGAGGCCGCTCTCTTCATGCCAAGCGGCACGCAGAGCAACCTCTGTGCCCTGCTGGCCCATTGCGGCCGTGGCGACGAGTACATCGTCGGCCAGCTCGCCCACACCTACCGCTACGAAGGCGGCGGCGCGGCGGTGCTGGGCAGCATCCAGCCCCAGCCCCTGACCAACCAGCCCGACGGCACGATCAAGCTCGAAGACATCGCCGCCGCCATCAAGCCCGACGACCCGCACTTCGCACGCACGCGGCTGCTGGCGCTGGAGAACACCTGGAGCGGCAATGTGCTGTCCACCCAGTACACCAACGCCGCCTGCGAACTGGCTCATGCGCGTGGCCTGGCCACGCATCTGGACGGCGCCCGCCTCTTCAACGCGGCGGTTGCCTCGGGCCGCAGCGTGGCCGACCTGGCCCGCCCTTTCGACTCGGTCTCCCTCTGCTTCAGCAAGGGCCTGGGCGCGCCCATCGGCTCGATGCTGGTCGGCTCGCGCGAGCTGATCGGCCGCGCCCACCGTGTGCGCAAGATGGTGGGCGGCGGCCTGCGTCAGGTCGGCCTGCTGGCGGCCGCAGCCGACCATGCGCTGACCCATCACGTCGACCGCCTCGCCGACGACCACGCGCTGGCCAAGCGCCTGGCCGAGGGCCTGGCCGCGCTGCCGGGTGTCACGGTCACGCCACCGCAGACGAATATCGTCTTTGCCCAGATCAGCGACGGCCGCACACCGGCCCTGCTGGAGCACCTGAAGTCACGCGGCGTGCTGGCCACCGGCCTCATCGGTCTGCGCTTTGTGACCCATCTCGATGTCGACACCCCCGGCGTCGATCACGCCATTGCCGCCGCACGCGAGTTCCTGGAGCGCTGAGCCATGCCCATCACCGACACCGAAGCCCTGACCCGCGTCATCGAGCACCGCGAGATCTTTCACGACGAGATGCTGACGCTGATGCGCCGCATCATGGCCGGCGAGATGTCGCCCGTCATCTCTGCGGCGCTGCTGACCGGCCTGCGCGTGAAGAAGGAAACCATCGGCGAAATCACGGCCGCCGCGCAGGTCATGCGCGAGTTGTCCAACAAGGTGCCCTTGCATGAGATTGGGCCGCTGCCGCATCTCGTCGACGTCGTCGGCACCGGTGGCGATGGCGCACACAGCTTCAACATCTCCACCTGCTCGATGTTCGTCGCGGCGGCAGCGGGTGCGCAGGTGGCCAAGCATGGCAACCGCAGCGTCAGCAGCAAGACCGGCAGCGCCGACGTGCTGGAGGCTCTGGGCGCCAACATCCAGCTTTCGCCACGTGCCGTGGCAGCGTGCCTGGACGAGTGCGGCATCGGCTTCATGTTCGCGCCCAATCACCACCCGGCGATGAAGAACATCGCGCCGGTGCGCCGCGAGCTCGGCGTGCGCACCATCTTCAACATCCTGGGCCCGCTGACCAACCCGGCCGGCGCGCCCAACATCCTGATGGGCGTCTTCCACCCCGACCTCGTCGGCATCCAGGTGCGGGTGCTGCAGCGCCTGGGCGCCGAGCACGCTCTCGTCGTCTACGGCAAGGACGGCATGGACGAGATTTCGCTGGGCGCCACCACCCTGGTGGGCGAGCTGAAGGACGGCGCCGTGCGCGAGTACGAGATCCATCCCGAGGACTTCGGCATGGCCATGGCCAGCAATCGCAGCCTCAAGGTCGAGAACCCGGAACAGTCGCGCGAGATGCTGGTCGGTGTGCTCGACGGCAAGCCCGGCCCAGCGCGCGACATCGTGCTGTTGAACGCTGGCGCGACGCTATACGCCGCCAACGTGGCGCCGACGCTGAGCGACGGCATCGCCCGCGCACGCACGGCACTCGATAGTGGTGCGGCGCGTGCCAAGCTGGATGCCTTCGTCAAGCAGACCCAGGGATTGGGAGGAAAAGCGTGAGCAGCGATATCCTGAACCGCATCGTCGAGGTCAAGCGGGAAGAGATCGCGGCGGCCAAGCTCAAGCGCTCGCTGGCCTCACAGCGTGAGGAGGCAGAGGCCCGCAAGGGTGAGCGCCTGGGCTTCGAACGGTCGCTGCGCGCCACCATCGCGGCCGGCCACGCGGCCGTCATTGCCGAGATCAAGAAGGCCAGCCCCAGCAAGGGCGTGCTGCGCGAGGACTTCAAGCCCGGGCAGATCGCCGAAAGCTATGCCCGCAACGGCGCGGCCTGCCTGAGTGTGCTGACTGACGAGCGCTTCTTCCAGGGCTCGGCCGCCTATCTGCGCGAAGCCCGCGCCGCCTGCGAGCTGCCGGTGCTGCGCAAGGACTTCATGGTGGACGAGTACCAGGTCATGGAAGCCGGTGCGATGGGCGCCGACTGCATCCTGCTGATCGCCGCCTGCCTGGCCGACTCGCAGATGGCCGACCTCGAGGCGGCGGCCCATGCCCTCGGGCTGGACGTTCTCGTTGAAGTCCATGACGGCGAGGAGCTCGACCGCGCCCTCCAGCTGAAGACGCCGCTGGTCGGCATCAACAACCGCAATCTGCGCACCTTCGACGTGACGCTGGACACGACGCTGGCCCTGCTCCCGCGCGTGCCGGCCGACAAGCTGCTGGTGACCGAATCCGGCATCCTCGGCGCGGCGGACGTGAAGCGCATGCGCGAGGCGAACGTCAACGCCTTCCTCGTCGGCGAGGCCTTCATGCGCGCGCCCGACCCGGGCCAGGCGCTGGCGACCCTGTTCGGATGAAGCTGCCGCTGCAACTTCCCGACACCGACTGGCGCCCCGTCGTCGAAGCTTGGGCCGCCTCGCCCGTTGGCCAGAAACTGGAAGCCTTCCTGGAAGAGCGCGCCGCCGCCGGCGCCACCATCTACCCGCCCGAGCCGCTGCGCGCGCTGACGCTGACGCCGCTGGCCAGCACCCGCGTCGTCATCCTCGGCCAGGACCCCTACCACGGCCCCGGCCAGGCGGAAGGTCTGAGCTTCAGCGTGCCGCCCGGCGTGCCGCTGCCGCCCAGCCTGCGCAATATCTTCAAGGAGATCCAGCGCGACCTCGGCAAGCCCTTCCCGCCCAATGGCAGCCTGGTGCGCTGGGCCGAAGGCGGCACGCTGCTGCTCAACGCCGTGTTGACGGTGGAGGACGGCCAGCCCGCCAGCCATGCCAACCGTGGCTGGGAGGTGCTGACCGACGCCCTCATCAAGGCCGCGGCTGAAGACCCGGCCCCCAAGGTCTTCATGCTGTGGGGCGCCTATGCCCAGGCCAAGGCGCCGCTGATCGAGGCGGCCCGCCAGGACCACCTGGTGCTGAAGGCCAACCACCCCTCGCCGCTGTCGGCGCTGAAGCCGCCGCGGCCCTTCATCGGTTGCGGACATTTCTCGACGGCCAAAACCTGGCTGGAGGAGCGCGGGCGGGGTGCGCCGCGCAAGAGCTGACCGGTTTTCAAGCCGCGGATTGTTCCGCTGGCAGCAACTCGCCGTTCTCTCTGCCCCGCTTTTTCTCGCGGCGCGCAATTCCTACAGTGACAACCTATCGGCACACCCCGCTCGGCGGTGGCCGACCAGGAGAGTCACCATGAACAACACCCGATCCATTTCCACGCTGATCACCGCCGCGACGGCTGTCGCAGCGTTGGCGGCGGGCATGTTGCTGGCTATCAGCGCCCCAGCTCCGTCGGCCGAAGACTTCGGTCCGGCGGCCGTGGTCGCCAGCAGCGCGGCCGACGAGGCTTGAGCCCTCAGCTCGTCGTACAGCGCAGCTTCAGCCCGCCCATCGCCTCGCGGCCGATCAGCTCGACGACCCAGTCGACAAACACCCGCAGCTTGCTGCTGAGATGGCGGTTGGGCGGGTAGACGACATAGACCGGCACCGGGTCGGCGTCCCATTCCTCCAGCACGCGCACCAGTTCGCCGCTCTTGAGCAGCGGGCCGGCCATGAAGCAGGTCACCTGCACGACGCCCAGGTGGGCCAAGCCGGCATTCAGATAGGCATTCGCATCGTTCACCGCCAGGATGTGGTTGCCCGCCACCTCTATTTCTTCCTCGCCGCGGCGGAAGGTGTCTGGCATGACCTTGCCGCTGCGTGCCGAGAAATAACCCACCATGCGATGTGGCGCCTGCGTCAGCTCCAGCGGATGGGCCGGCGCGCCATGGCGGCGCAGGTATTCGGGCGTCGCGCAGGTGATGAAGCGGAATTCGCCGATGCGCCGCGCGACCAGGCTCTGGTCGGTCAACTCGCCACCACGGATCACGCAGTCGATGTTGTCGCTGATCAGGTCCACCGTGCGATCGCTGACGCCAAGCTCGATCTGGATGTCGGGGTACTTGGCGTAGAAATCCGGCAGGTGCGGAATGATCATCTCGCGCCCCACCACGCCGGGAACGTCGATGCGGATGCGGCCACGCGGCGTCACACGGGCCTGGTTCATGCTGCCTTCCAGCTCCTCCAGGTCGCCCAGCAGGCGCATGGCGCGCTCGTAGTAGGCCGCGCCATCCGGCGTCACTGTCACGCGCCGCGTGGTGCGGTTCAGCAGCTTGGTGCGCAGATGGCCTTCCAGCGTCTGGATCAGGCGCGTGACGGTGGCCTTGGGCAGGTCCAGGGAATCGGCCGCCTTGGTGAAGGTGCCGGCCTCGACCACCCGGACATAGGCTTGCATCGCGGAGAGTCGGTCCATGACTTCATTGTTCCACGGCAAGGAAAAGTGAGTCACTTTCAAGGCCGTTTATCCCTAGGCCGTTGATCACTATCTTTCGGTCCATGGACAAGATCGCCTCCCCTGCCACTTTGCGCCTCGGCCCTGCGCCGGGCCTCGTGGCCCAGGTCTACACGGCGCGCCGGCCGCTGGACGGCGACGGGCGCGCGCTGCTGCTCTGGCTGCACGGCGGCTGCTTCACGGACGGCTCACTCCAGGCCAGCCGGGCGCGCAGCGAGATGCTCGCCGACGCGGGCGCTGATGTCGTCTCGCTGGACTATCCGCTGGCGCCTGAGCACCCTTTCCCCAGCGGCCTGAGCGCCGCCTTCGAGGCCCTGCAGGCCCTCGCCGCCAAGCCGGCCAGGCTGACCGGCAGCCCGCACACCGCCCTGTTCGTTGCCGGCGAGGAAGCGGGCGGCAACCTCGCCGCGGCGCTCGCGCTGATGGCCCGCGACCAGCACGCACCCAAGCTCGCTGGCCAGTTGCTGATTGCGCCCATGCTGGACCCGCAACTCGGCAGCGCCTCCATGCGTGACGGCGAATGCGGAGGCTGTGAATGCCACTACGCCAAGGGCTGGCAGGCCTATCTGGGCGGCAGCACGCGCGCCGACCACCCCTATGCCGCGCCGCTGAACGCCAGCCGGCTGAGCGGCCTGGCGCCCGCGCTGATCCTCAGCGCCGCGGGCCACCCGCTGAGCGACGAGTCGCGCCGCTATGCCGTTGCACTGCGGGAGCAAGGCGGCACCGCCAAGGAGATGACGCTGCCCGCCATCGCGCCGGGCTATGCGCTGAATCCCATCCACGAATTCCTGCGTGAAGCGGCCCGCCGCGCGCTGTCCCTTCCCGCCTGATTCCTGCCTGATTGACCTTCGGAGAGAAATAGAAATGCAGTCCAACCCTCGTCTCAATCGTCGTGCCGGCCTGATCGCTGGCGCTGTCGCTCTCGTCGCCCTGGGCGCCGTGGGCTTCGCCCAGTTCGGCTCGGGCGCAGCCCAGGCCGACGCCGGCCCCACCGCGCCGCCCGCCACACCGGTGTCCGTCGCCCAGGTTGTCAGCCAGGATGTATCGGCCTGGAACGAGTTCTCGGGCCGCCTGGAAGCCGTCGAGCGCGTCGATGTGCGGGCCCGTGTGTCGGGCGCCGTGCAGGCCGTGCATTTCCGCGAGGGCAGCCTCGTGAAGGCGGGCGACCTGCTCGTCACCATCGACCCCGCGCCCTACCAGGCCGAGGTGCAGCGCCTGGATGCACAGGTGGCCGCCGCCCAGGCCCGCGTCACCTACACGCTCAGCGAGGCCCAACGCGCCAAGTCCCTGCTGGAGGAGCGCGCCGTGGCGCGCCGCGAGTTCGACGAGAAGGACAACGCCGCCCGTGAAGGTGCGGCCAACCTGCGCGCCGCTCAGGCCGCGCTGCAATCGGCGCAGCTGTCCTTGAGCTACACCCAGGTGCGTGCACCGGTGGCGGGCCGCGTTGGCAGGATCGAAGTGACGCAGGGCAACCTCGTCGCCGCGGGTGCCGGTGCGCCGGTGCTGACGACGCTGGTGTCGGTCAGCCCGATCTACGCCAGCTTCGACGCCGACGAAAAGGTGGTGCGCGAGGCGCTCGCCTCGCTGCCCGGCGGCGGCGCCGAGCGCAAAGGCATGGAGCGCATTCCCGTGGAGATGCTGGCAGGCAGTGACAAGAGCCAGACAGGCCGCCTGCAACTCGTCGACAACCAAGTGGATGCCAGGAGCGGCACGTTGCGCGTGCGCGCCGTCTTCGACAACAAGGACGGCGGCCTGATCCCTGGCCAGTTTGCCAAGCTGCGCATGGGCCAGGCGAAGAACGAGGCGGCCCTGCTCGTCAATGAGCGCGCCGTCGGCACCGACCAGGACAAGCGTTATGTCATCGTCGTCGGCCAGGGCAACCAGGCCGAATGGCGCGGTGTGACGCTGGGCGCCAATGTCAACGGCCTGCGTGTCGTGACCAGCGGCCTCAAGGGCGGCGAGCGCATCGTCGTCGGCGGCGTGCAGCGCGTGAGGCCGGGGTCGGTGCTCGCGCCCAAGGACGTCGCCATGGACGCCAAACCCGAACTGGCTGCCCAGCAAGCTGCCGCAAAGATCTCCTGACCTAGCCCCCATCCCACCGCAAGCCCCGTGCTGCGGGCCGGTTCAGCCGGCCTGCGGGGGGCGTGCTGTCTGGAGCAACCATGAATCTCTCTAAATTCTTCATAGACCGCCCCATTTTTGCGGGCGTGCTGTCGCTGCTGATCTTCATCGGCGGCCTGCTGTCGATCCGCGCGCTGCCGATCTCGGAATACCCCGACGTCGTGCCGCCCTCGGTCGTCGTGCGCGCTCAATACCCCGGCGCCAACCCCAAGGTCATCGCCGAGACCGTGGCCACGCCGCTCGAGGAAGCCATCAACGGCATCGAGGACATGCTCTACATGAGCAGCCAGGCGACGACTGACGGCCTGATGACGCTGACCGTCAGCTTCAAGCTCGGCACCGACCCCGACAAGGCCCAGCAGCTGGTGCAGAACCGCGTCAGCCAGGCCGAGGCGCGCCTGCCCGAGGAGGTCAAGCGCCTGGGCGTGACGACGGTCAAGAGCAGCCCCGACCTGACCATGGTCGTGCACCTGACCTCGCCCAACGAGCGCTACGACATGACCTATCTGCGCAACTACGCGCTGCTCAACGTCAAGGACCGCCTCGCGCGCATCCCCGGCGTGGGCCAGGTGCTGATGTTCGGCTCGGGCGACTACGCGATGCGCGTCTGGCTGGACCCGCAGAAGGTCGCCGAGCATGGCCTGTCGGCCAGTGACGTGGTGACCGCCATCCGCGGCCAGAACGTGCAGGCCGCCGCCGGCGTCGTTGGCGCTTCACCGGGCCTGCAAGGCATCGACCTGCAGTTGTCCGTCAACGCGCAGGGCCGGCTGCAGACCGCTGAGGARTTCGGCGACATCATCGTCAAGASYGGCGCSRATGGSGCSGTGACKCGSCTGCGCGACMTCGSCCGCRTCGARCTCGGCGCCRSCGAMTACGCGCTGCGCTCGCTGCTSGACAACAAGKMCGCSGTCGCGGTGCCGATCTTCCAGGCTCCGGGCGGCAATGCGCTGGACATCTCGGCCAATGTGCGCGCCGCGATGGAAGACCTGAAGACGGCCATGCCCGAAGGCGTGGAATACACCATCGTCTACGACCCGACGCAGTTCGTGCGCGCGTCCATCGAGTCAGTCATCCACACGCTGCTGGAGGCCGTGGCCCTGGTGGTGCTGGTCGTCATCCTGTTCCTGCAGACCTGGCGCGCCTCCATCATCCCGCTGCTGGCCGTGCCGGTGTCCATCATCGGCACCTTCGCCGTCATGCACGGCTTCGGCTTCTCGATCAACGCGCTGAGCCTGTTCGGCCTGGTGCTGGCCATCGGCATCGTCGTGGACGACGCCATCGTGGTGGTCGAGAACGTCGAGCGCAACATCGCCTCGGGCCTGTCGCCCCGCGACGCCACCTACCGCGCCATGCGTGAGGTGTCGGGCCCCATCATCGCCATCGCGCTGACGCTGATCTCGGTGTTCGTGCCGCTGGCCTTCATCAGCGGCCTGACCGGCCAGTTCTACAAGCAGTTCGCGCTGACCATCGCCATCTCGACGGTGATCTCGGCGATCAACTCGCTGACGCTGTCGCCTGCCCTGGCCGCCCTGCTGCTGAAGAGCCACGACGCCCCCAAGGACGCGCTGACCCGTGGCATGGACGCCGTGCTGGGCCGTTTCTTCGGCGGCTTCAACCGGCTGTTCTCGAGCGGCTCGGCCAAGTACGGCAGTGGCGTGAAGACGCTGATGTCGCGCAAGGCCTTCATGATGGTCGTCTACCTCGTGCTCGTTGCAGCCACGGCCGGCCTGTTCAAGGCCGTGCCCGGTGGCTTCGTGCCGGGCCAGGACAAGCAGTACCTGATCGGCTTCGCCCAGCTGCCCGACGGCGCGACGCTGGACCGCACCGAGGACGTCATCCGCCGCATGACCGACATCACGCTGAAGACGCCGGGTGTGGAGCACGCGGTGGCCTTCCCCGGCCTGTCGATCAACGGCTTCACCAACAGCTCCAGCTCGGGCATCGTCTTCGCGACGCTCAAGCCCTTTGACGAGCGCAAGAGCAAGGACCTGTCCGCGGGCGCCATCGCCGGCAAGCTGAACGCGCAATACGGCGCCATCGAGGATGCCTTCATCGTCATGTTCCCGCCGCCGCCCGTGCAGGGCCTGGGCACGACGGGTGGTTTCAAGCTGCAGCTGCAGGATCGCGGCGGCCTCGGCTACGAGGCCATGGACCAGGCGCTGAAGGGCTTCATGGCCAAGGCCTACAAGACGCCCGAACTGGCCGGCCTGTTCTCRAGCTWCCAGGTCAATGTGCCGCAGCTGTWYGCCGACMTCGACCGCACCAAGGCGCGCCAGCTYGGCGTGSCSGTGACKGACGTGTTCGACACCATGCAGATYTACCTSGGCAGCCTGTAYGYSAAYGACTTCAACAAGTTCGGCCGCACCTACTCGGTTCGCGTGCAGGCCGATGCCGCCTACCGCGCCCGTGCCGAGGACATCGGCGCGCTGAAGGTGCGCTCCAACACCGGCGAGATGGTGCCGCTGGCCGCGCTGATGAAGGTCACGCCCAGTTTCGGGCCGGAGCGCGCGCTGCGCTACAACGGCTTCCTGTCCGCCGACATCAATGGCGGCGCCGCACCCGGCTTCTCGTCGGGCCAGGCCCAGGCCGCGGTAGAACGCATCGCCGCCGAGACCCTGCCCCCGGGCATCGGTTACGAGTGGACCGACCTGACCTACCAGGAAAAGATTGCCGGCAACTCGGGTGCGTGGGTCTTCCCGCTGGCCATCCTGCTGGTGTTCCTGGTGCTGGCCGCGCAGTACGAAAGCCTGACGCTGCCCATCGCCATCCTGCTCATCGTGCCCATGGGCCTGTTGGCGGCGATGACGGGCGTGTATCTCAGCCATGGCGACAACAACGTGTTCACGCAGATCGGCCTCATCGTGCTGGTGGGCCTGAGTGCGAAGAACGCCATCCTGATCGTCGAGTTCGCCCGTGAGCTGGAGTTCGCCGGCAGAACGCCGATGCAGGCCGCGCTGGAGGCGGCGCGGCTCAGACTGCGTCCCATCCTGATGACGTCAATGGCCTTCGTCATGGGCGTGCTGCCCCTGGTGCTGTCCACCGGCGCCGGCGCCGAGATGCGCCAGGCCATGGGCATCGCGGTGTTCGCCGGAATGATCGGCGTGACGCTGTTCGGCCTGTTCCTGACGCCGCTGTTCTACGTCATCGTGCGCCGTGTCACCGGCAATGCACCGCTGCGCCACCACGGTGGCCAGGTCGCCGCTCCTGCCGCACCCACGCAGCCCGTCATCGACGCCCTGCCGCAACGAGGAAAGTGATCAACATCATGAAATTGAACCTGACCCCACTTTTTGCAGCGCTGCTGCTGGCCGGCTGCGCGTCGGTCGGCACGGTCGACCCGTCCCAGCTGCCGCAGGCGCCCGCCGCCTACAAGGCCCAGGTTGCGAACGACGCACCTGCGCTGACCGCCAGCTGGTGGCAGCCCTTTGCCGACCCGGTGCTGGACGACCTCGTCGGCCGTGCGATGGCGGCCAACACCAGCGTGCAAGCCGCAGCCAACCGCCTGGCGCAGGCGCGTGCGGCACTGGGCAGCACCGAGGCGGCGCGTCTGCCGCAGCTCGGCGTCGCCGCCGGTGCTGGCCGCGCTGCCGACCCCGGCGCGCGCGGCATCACGCAATACAACGCCGGCCTGAACCTGGCCTATGAACTGGACCTGGGCGGCCGCCTGCTGCACGAACGCAATGCCAGCGCGCTGGACGTGCTCGCCCGCGAACAGCTGCTGGCCGATGCCCGCCTGCTGGTGCAGGCCAATGTTGCCCGCGGCTATCTGGCGCTGCGTGCCCTGGATGCCGAGCGCGAGATCGTCAGGGGTACCGTTGCGGCCTATGGCGAGACGCTGTCGCTGACCGAGAAGCGCGCCCGCGCTGGCGACGTCGCCGACCTGGACCTGGCTCGCGTGCGCGCCGAGCTGGCCGCCAACGAGGCCGAGGCGCTGGCCCTGGACCGCCGCCGCCTGGAGCTTGAAACGGCGTTGGCCGTGCTGCTGGGCGAGCCGGCCTCCAACTTCCGACTCGCGCCCACCGCGTGGGCCACTGCCCTGCCCACAGTACCCGCCGGCTTGCCGAGCGAGCTGCTGCAACGACGCCCCGACCTCGCCGCCGCACGCAGCCAGTTGCAGGCCGCGCAAGCGCGGGTTGGCGTCGCCCAGGCTGCGTGGTGGCCGAGCCTGGCGCTGACGGCGCAGGGCGGCGGCGTGTCGAGCGAGCTGTCCAACCTGCTCAAGAGTGGCGCCAGCACCTGGGGCGTCGGCCTGCTGGCCGCGCTGCCCATCTTTGACGGCGGCCGCCGCGAGGCGGGTGTCAACGCGGCCAAGACCCAGCTCGATGGCTCGGCGATTGCCTTCCGCGAGCAGTTCCTGCTGGCGCTGAAGGACGTCGAGGACCAACTCGGCGCGCTGACGCTGCTGCAGCAGCAGGGCGAGGCCAATGCGCGTGCGGTCAGCGCGGCCGGCCAGGCGCTGAAGCTGTCGGACACGCGCTACCGCAACGGCCTGGTCAGCCAGCTGGAACTGCTGGACGCGCGCCGCAGTGAGCTCGCCAACAAGCGGGCCGCGCTGCAGGTGCGCTCGGCTCAGTACCAGGCCACGGTCGGGCTGATCCGGGCCCTGGGTGGCGGCTGGAGCGAGACGGCCCCGGTCAAGCTGGCTGGCGCTTGAGCACAGCGATGTTCACGGTGGCACGCGTGACGAAGCCCAGGCTTTCGTAGAGCGCAATCGCGGCGGTGTTGCTCGTCCAGGCGTGCAGGAAAGCCTGCTCGCCGCGACGCTGGATGTCGGCCGTCACCGCGGCCGACAGCCGGCGCGCCAGGCCCCGACCGCGGAAGTCGGGGTGGGTGCAGACACCGCTGACCTCGACATGGCCGGCAAAGCGCATGCGCTCGCCGGCCATGGCCGCCAGCCGGCCGTCGATGCGGATGCCGATGAAGCGGCCCATGGTGTGGGTTCGCGGCAGAAAGGGCCCGGGCTCGGTCAACGTGGCCAGGGCCAGCATCTCGGCGGCATCGGCATCGCCGAGGACTTGCAAGTCTCCGTCTGCCGTCAAAGGTTGCGTCGCCACCATCTGCACGCCCAGCGCTTCCTTCACTGCGATCAAGCCCGGCGGCACGACGATGGGTGGCACCTGGGCCAGGAAGACGGCGTCATCGCCCGGCTGCACGAGGGCGGCGAGCGCGGCCAGGCTGGCGGCGCTTTCGTCGGGTGTCGCAGCAAAGCGGTTGATGTCGGCCTTGAAGCGTCGCGCCTTCTCGTCACCCGTGCCCCAATGCGGCTGGTGCTGCAGGCTGGCCCAGACGGGTCGGTCGAGTTCGTTCATGCCGGCCCTCGCTGCATCAGCGGCGCTTCGATCAGCGCGTCTTCCAGCGCCGCGAGCTGGGCCAGCAGGTCGCCTTCCAGCCCCGCGCAGGCCTGCGCGACGGCCGTTTCGATGGCCGGCCAGGCCTCGCGCTGCGACCGCTCGACGAGACCCTGCCCCTTCCTGCTCAGCGCGATGCGGCGTACCCGCCGGTCCTGCTCCGACGCCTCCGAGCCGATGAGGCCTTCGTCTTCCAGCCCGCGCAGCGAACGCGTGATGACGGGCTGGCTGACACCCACGGCCTGGCTCAGCTCGCCGACGCTCAGCGGCCCCAGCCGGTCCAGCGCCGCCAGCAGCGGAAACCATGCGGCCGGCTGCTCAAAGCCATGCGCCACCAGCACGGCCTGGGTCTGCGCCTGCAGCGTCTCGCCGATGCGCTTGAGGCGAGTGCCCAGGCTCAGGTGGCCCAGTTCCTTGACGACATCTTCGACCATGACGAGCTCCGCTCAACCGATATGCATATCATGCTATGCAACAGGTCCAGCGCCGTCAATGGCGGGCGTCATAGGGTGCGGCAAGCGCACCCAGCCGACAGAGGCCCCTTAGGGCTCGGCCTTGCAGTTGGGCTTGCAGACTACCTCGTTGCGGCCAAGCAGTCGGATGGACTGCAGGCTGGCCGGCGCACGATGCTTGCCGCATTTGAAGCAGGAGCGGGTGTGGCCGCTTCCAAGGAAAGGCGAACCGCCGATTTTCGACTGGTAGCGCAAGCCATCCTGGCGGACCGCGGTGACGGTGTCTTTGCTCATTCTTCAGACAGGTCGGGACGAAACGTGAATTGACGCACGGCGAAGATGACAACGCCATCTCGCAAGCCCGCGGTTGCCGCCAGCAAAGGCCGAAATCGCGGGCTTTCCCTACCCCGATCTGCGGGGTAAGCGAGCGAGGACAATGCCGCTCCGCTCCAGAAGACGACATGGCCAAGCTTTTTTTCCGCTACGCCGCGATGAATGCCGGCAAATCCACCGCCTTGCTGCAGGTGGCACACAACTACGAGGAACGCGGCCATCGGGTGCGCATCTTCACGGCTCGCCTGGACGACCGCTATGGCCACGGCTTCGTCACGTCGCGCCTCGGCCCGAAGCGTGAGGCCGAGCAATTCGACGAGACCACCGATTTCCTGGCCCTGGTCGGCCAGAACGAAGACGGGCCGGGCATCGCCTGCCTGCTGGTCGACGAGGCGCAGTTCCTGTCCAAGCACCAGGTGCAGCAACTGCACGAATTGGCGCATCTGCGCAATCTGCCGGCCATCTGCTACGGCCTGCGCACGGATTTCCAGGGCGAACTCTTCCCCGGTTCGGCCACGTTGCTGGCGCTGGCCGACGAGATGGACGAGATGAAGACCATCTGCGACTGCGGCCGCAAGGCGACGATGAACATGCGCGTGGACGCCAACAACCGCAAGGTCACCGAAGGCGCCCAGGTCGAGATCGGCGGCAACGCGCGCTACCGTTCCGTCTGCGGCCGCTGCTTCCGCCAAGGCTGAATGCAAAAAGCGCCGCCACGGCGGTCGAGGCCGTGGCGGCGCTGGGTCGTTCATGGCCCTCACGCGAGGTGAGGGGCTGACAGCCCTATTTGGCTGCTATTTGCGCATCGAGTTCCTTGCAAGAAGGCGAGCAGACGGGCTGCGACTTGCCCAACAGCTTCTTGGACTTGAGCATGGCTCGGGGGCGGTGCTTGCCGCAAAGGAAGCAAGACATCGTTGCTGCGCCGAAAGACGAGGTTGCCGCGAAGGGCGAACCGGGAGCTTTGGAGCGGTAGCGCAGACCATCCGCTTCGATGGTGGTCTTGGTGGTTTCTTTGGCCACGCTGGTCCTGTCGAAGAGTGTGTAAAGAGGGGCGCCAGGCAGGCGCGCAGGCCCCGTATTTTCCACGATGTGGCGAAAGCCCCGGCCTAGGGCTTTCAACCCCCCTTGAATCGCGCTGGTCTTTTGCCCGCCCAGGCCGCCTGACCCTCGGCAAGATCGGCCGAATCGCGCGCCTTGACGATGTCGGCCGCCAGCTGTTTCGCGTCGAGCCGCCCAGCGGCGATCGCGTTCAGGTGCTGCTTCATCGGCAGCAGGGCCAGGGGCGCCATCCCCTGCAGTTCGTCGGCCAGAGCCTGCAGCGCGGCGTCCAGCGTTGCGACGTCGGGCAGCAACTGGTCCAGATAGCCGCAGCCAAGAAGGGCGGCGGCGTCCAGCGTGCGCCCGGCCAGCAGCACCTGCTTGGCGGTGGCGAGACCCAGGCGGTCGACGAAGCGCTGCAGGCCACCGGCATAAAAATGCAGCCCGATGCGCGCCGCCGGCACGAACATCTCGACGGCCGGCACGCCGAGGCGGAAGTCGCAGGCCAGGGCCAGATCGGCGGCGCCGCCATAGACACCGCCATGCAGGCGCGCAATCGTGATGGGCCGCGCGGCCTCCAGTGCATCGGCCAGTTCCCCGAAGCGCGCGCCCGCATCAACGGCACCCAGGGCGCCGAGATCAAAGCCGCTGCAGAAATGCCTGCCTTCGCCGGCCAGGACCAGCACACGCACGGCATCGTTCGCATCCACCGCCTCGATGAAGCCGCCGAGGGTGTCGAGGTCGTCCACAGCCAGGCGATTGGCCTGGCGCGGCCGGCGCAGCGTGATGAGCGCCACGCCATCGGCCACCTCCAGCAACGGCGCCTGGCCGCTCGTCATGGCTTGCGCCGGGCGACGCGGCCCTGGGACTGGTAGCCGGCGTTCAAGCGCGCCAGATTGGCGCGGCGCTCCGCTTCCACGAACTCGCGCAGCACCTGGGCGTGGTTGGGCCGCAGGTCCCTGTCCTGGTGCAACACGAGTTCCGCCACCAGCCCCCAGTCCGCCTCCAACTCGGCCGGCCACAACGCCGCCTCGGTGGGCAGTGCCTCCAGCAAGGACGCCAAGGCATCGACTCTCGTCGCCGCGCCGACGAGAGTGACCATCTCAGGCCAGCGCGCCAGCAGTGCCGGCTGCGCGTCCAGGGGCGGCCACAGGGCGCAGAGCCACTGCGTTGCATGGTTTTCCACGTGCAGGCCATGCGCCGTCTGCGACACCTCGGTACTGGCATCGGCCACGTGCTGCGTCAACGCCGTCCAGGCCTGCGGCTGCCACTCAGCAACCAGCCGCGGGTCGGGTTCGCTGCGCGAGGCAAGGGCCTGCATGTCCAGCACCGGTGCCTCGACGGCCGTGGGCAGGGGCACCACCTTGGGCAGCTCGATGTCGTCGAGGACCTGCTGCGGGTCCGGCTCGGGCGGTGGCGGCGGGGCCCGGAAGTCCAGCACCGGCGCTTCGACGACGGCAGGGGGCGGTGCGCGGAAATCCAGTACCGGCGTTTCGACGGTGGCCGGCGGCGTGTCGAGCGACCCGGCGTCTTCCGCGACGGCGGGCGTGGACAGCGGCGGCGCGGGTGGCGGTTCAGGCATTTGCGCGACTGCGGGCTGCAGCGGCTCGTCGGGCAGCTCGACGGGTTCGATGAGCGGTTCGGGCTCGGGCTCGACCGTCGGCGGCTCCGGGTCCAACACTGCCGCTTCGACCGCAGCAGGTGGCGGAATTTCGAGCGGCTCAGCGTCCTCCACAAGGGCAGGCGCTGTTGGCAGCGGCGCGCTCAACGACTCAGGCGCCTGCGCGGCAGCGGGCTGCAGCGGCTCGTCGATCGACTCGGCGATGTCGATGAACGGCGTTGGCTCCGGCGCGAACACTTCGGGCGCTTCAACGTCTGCCATCAGCGCGGCGGCGCCCACGTCCGACGAGGGCGCTGCGAGCGCTTCGCCGCCATGCATGACCGCAGTTGCGGGTGGCGGCTCCGCCAACGCTTCATCGTCCTCAACGATCTGAGGCGGCTCGAACCGGAGATCAAGCCATGCCGCTTCGGCGGCGAAAAGCGGCGGCGCTCCAGGCGAGTCGACAGCGTCGGGCTCGGCGGGCGCCGAGGCCCTTTCCTCGAGGACCTGTGCTTCGGCTTCGAAGAGGGGCCATGGCCCCTCGACCGGCGGCGCAGGCGGCACCTCGCTCACAGGCGGCGGCACGAACTCGGCCTCGGCAAGCGGTGGCGCGGGCGAGACTTCCCGAACCAGGAGCTCGACGGCGATGCGCGGCGGCGGCGCCTCGGGCAACTCGATGTCCTCAACGTCCAGCATCTCGTAGCCACGCGCCTTCAGTCGCGCCTTCTTGGCCTCGTCGGGCCCGCTGCGGCCCGCGCGCACCAGGGACCTGAGTTCCAGGTCCAAGGGCGCCGGAGCGGGCGGGCGCCAGCCGTCCAGCAGATGCGTGGGGTCGAAGTTGACGGTTTCAGCCCTGACGAGAGGAAGCAGCGGCTCACTGCCCTGCCCATTGCCGTCGCCCTGCAGCAACGCGCCGAGCGCCAGATCCTGCAGCGGCACGGGCACAGGCGCGGGCGGACGCCAGCCGTCCAGCGCATGGGTGGGGTCGAAGGTGTCCGGTTCGGCCATGGCGTTTACAAGCCAGACATTGTGACGACGTAAGCTTGCGGACCCACTGTCACGAAAACGTCATGTTGCACACTCGCCGTCGCCTGCTGAGCCTGGCCTTCGCCGCTGCCCTGTCCGCCTGCGCAACGACGGCGCCGCCGGCCGTGGCGCCGCAAAAAAAACCCAAGCTCCTCGTCCTGGTCGTCATCGACGGCCTGCCGATGCGCCAGGTGACGGGCTACCGGGACCAGCTGGCACCTGACGGCTTCGCCCGCTTCCTCGACCATGGGCGCTGGTTTTCGCAGGCCCACTACGGCCATGGCCACACGGTGACGGCAGCCGGCCACTCGGTGATGCTTTCCGGCGCCTATCCACAGCGCAGCGGCATCATCAGCAACGAATGGCGCGACCCCGCCACCGGCGCCCAGGTCTACAACACCGGCGACGTGGCTTACCAGTACATCGACAGCCCGACCGCGCCGCTCGCCGGCACCAGCCCGCGCAACCTCAAGGTCGAGACCCTGGGCGACGTGCTGCGCACGGGTTCGCCGGCGTCCAAGGTCATCGGCATCTCGGGCAAGGATCGCGGCGCCATCCTGCCGGCCGGCCACAAGGGCACGGCGTATATGTACATGACGGAGACGGGCCGTTTCGCCTCCAGCACCTATTACATGCAGGCCCATCCGCAATGGGTGAAGGATTTCAACGCCACCAACCCGGCCGACGCCTTCTTCAAGAAGACCTGGGCTCCCCTTCTCCCGGAGGCGGCCTACGCCCGCTCCGTGCCTGACGGCCAGTCCTGGCAGATCGCCAGCGGCAACGGCAACAAGCTGCCGGCCGTCATCGGCGACAAGATGGACGGCCCCGGCCCGCGCTTCTACGGCGGCCTGCTGGCCTCGCCCTTCGGCGACGAGCTAACGCTGGCCTTCGCGCGCGCCGCCATCACGAACGAGAAGCTCGGCCAGCGCGGTGTGCAGGACATCCTGTCGGTCAGCCTGTCSRGCCACGACTACATCAACCATGCCTTCGGCCCCGAGTCGCGGCTGTCGCACGACCACACCCTGCATCTGGACCGCCATCTGCAGGCCTTCTTCCAATTCCTCGACAAGGAAGTCGGTGCCGGCAACTATGTACTCGCGCTGACGGCGGACCACGGCTTCACCGATACGCCGGAATGGGCGGCCACCCAGGGCCGCGATGCCGGCCGCTTCAACAGCTCGCCGTCACTGGCGGTCGTCAATACCGCCCTGTCGGCACGCTTTGGCGTCGACAGGCTGGCGCGCGACTTTTCCGCTTCCGGCCTGTTGCTGGACGAGAAGCTGGCCGCCGACAAGGGCCTGAAGTTCGCTGACGTCCAGGCTGCCGCCCGCGAGGAACTGCTGAAGCTGCCCGGCGTGGCCACCGTCTTCACCCGCGAGCAGTTGCTGGGAGACGACCGCACCACCCCCTACCTGGAAGCCATGCGCAAGTCCTTCGATCCGACGCGCGCCGCGCAGTTGCAGATCGTGCTGAAACGCAACTGGATCTTCAGCTACCGGCCTGGTGGCAGCACGCACGGCAGCCCTTACGACTACGACACCCATGTGCCCCTGCTGTTCTGGGGTCCGGGCTATGTCGGCCAGGGCGAGGTGAAAGAACGCGTCGAAATTGCCGATCTGGCGCCCACGCTGGCCGCCATCGCCGGCTTGCCCGCGCCGGCCCAGGCTCAAGGCCGGGACCTGAAGCTCAAGCCCTGACGATCAGTGCCGCTGCCGATTCGCCCCAGATGGCCTCGGTGAGCGTCAATGCCCCGAGGCGCTCGCCCAGCGCCGCGGCCTGGGCTGGCCCAGTGGACGGCAGCATGACGAGCAGCCGCCCGTCGTCCAGGCGCATG
Organism: Roseateles sp. P5_D6; assembly: GCF_054049415.1. Taxonomy (NCBI): domain Bacteria; kingdom Pseudomonadati; phylum Pseudomonadota; class Betaproteobacteria; order Burkholderiales; family Sphaerotilaceae; genus Roseateles; species Roseateles sp. P5_D6. The sequence goes on from NZ_JBFUMK010000004.1 coordinate 308,117, forward strand.
CAGCCATCCTCGCCACGGGTGCGCGCCAGCAGCTCGGCCGGATCGGCCTCGGGTGCCAACGTCGCCACGGACAAGGGCCAGGCGCGCGGGTCGGCCAGCAGAGCCTGCAGCAGTTCGCGGCCGGCCTGAGCCGACAGCAACTGGCCCGTCAAAGGCCGCGGCCCCGCCAGCGCGCTGATGTCCACGCCGGTCAGCGCCAGGCCGCCGTCTGGCATGCGCTGCTCCACCCACCAGAGGCGCCGGCCGTCGCGCCAGGCCTGTTCATAGCCTCGCTGCGCCATGCGGCTGCGGCGCTCCGGCACGTCGACCGGGCCGACGCCGGCCCGCTGGGCGGCCTCGACCATCTCGAGCCAGCCCGGCGATGCATCGGCAGCCAGCCCCCAGGCCTGTCGATAGGCCGCATTGGCTTGCCGCAGGCATTCGCCCGCATCAAACAGGGCCAGCAGCAGCGGGCCATCGGCCAGCGTCTGCCACCAGAGGTCGTTGGGGTTCACGGCCCCATTCTGAGGGGCCTGGGCCGTCGCGCTCTAGCGGCGGCTGATCTCGCCCGAGCCGCTGACGCTTTGGCGCAACTGCGGCCGTCCGGCGTAGCTCAGGTCGCCGGAACCGCTCAGTTGGACGTCCAGCTGTTCCGTCACCCCGACAGACACGTCGCCCGAACCGTTGATGTTGACTCGGGCTGCGCGGCCGGCAAGGGAGCGCGCGTCAACATCGCCCGAACCGCTGACCGTCCAGCTCTGCTGGTCCGCCCGGCCGGCCAGGCGCACATCGCCCGAGCCGCTGATGCTGACGCTCAGGTCCTTCAGCTCGACGGCACCGAAATGCACATCCCCCGAGCCGATGACGTTCAGGCTGAGGCTGTCGGCCTTGAAGCGCTCCACGGCCAGGTCGCCCGAGCCATTGATGGCGATGGACTGCAGGGCCCGGGCGTCGACGCGCACCGTCGGCGCGGAACGCGTCGTGAAGCCGGCGTCGCGTTTCATGCGCACCACCAGGGCATCGCCCTCGACAACGGTCTCCACCAGCGGCTCGATGTTGTCGTCGGCAACCACCGTGGCCTGGTCGCTGCCCGCCTGGGTCAGCTTGACGTCGAAGGGGCCGTCGATGCGCAGCTTGCTGAAGCTGCCGAGGGCGCGCGCCTTCTCGACCTTGACGCCCGAGCCCTTGATGCGGTTCTTGCCGCTGCCGTAGTCGATGGGACCGCTGAAGTGGGCCGTCCAGCCGTCGGATTCCTTCTTGATGCGCAGATGCCAGTCGTTGTCGCCGGCAAAGCTGCTGGTGGCAAGGGCGGCGGCAAGGGTCAGCAGGGCGAGGCGTTTCATGGGGGCTCCTGGTTCGGCGATGCGGCGGCAGTGTGTCCAGCCGGCCGGTGCGACGCCCGCGAGAGGCGACGGACTGCGTTTTGGCGGTCATGGGCCGTAGGATTGCCCGATCAGCAGGAGAGACAGCATGAAGTTGGATGGCCAGCGTGAGAGCGACAACGTCGAAGATGTCCGTGGCAGCAGCAGCGGGGGTGGCGGCCTGCCCATCGGCGGGCGCGGCCTGAGCCTGGGCGGTGTCGTCATCGCCCTGCTGGCATCCTGGGCCTTCGGCATCAACCCGCTGACGGTGCTCGGGCTGCTCGACGGCGGGGGCGGCGCTGCGCCGCAGGTCCAACCGGGCGCGCCGGCCGAGCAACACCCCAAGGATCCGGGTGCGGTATTCGTCAGCAAGGTACTGGCGGATACCGAAGACGTCTGGGGCGCCTACTTCCAACGCGCAGGCCAGCAATACCCCGCTCCCAAGCTTGTCATCTTCCGCGACCGCTGGCCCACCGGCTGCGGCACCGGCGAGGCCGCCATGGGCCCGTTCTACTGCCCCGCCGACCGCAAGGTCTACATCGACCTGGGCTTCTACGACACCTTGCGACAGCGCCTGGGCGCGCCGGGCGACTTCGCCCAGGCCTATGTCATCGCCCACGAGGTCGGCCACCACCTGCAGAACCTGATGGGCACGACCGAAAAGCTGGATCGCGCCCGCGGCCGCGTCTCCGAGCGCGAGGCGAACGCCATGAGCGTCAAGCTGGAGCTGCAGGCGGACTGCTTTGCCGGTGTCTGGGCGAATCTGTCGCAGCGCAGCAAAGGCTGGCTGGAGCAAGGCGACATCGAGGAGGCGCTGAACGCCGCCTCCCAGATCGGCGACGACACCCTGCAAAAGCGCTCCCGGGGCGCCGTCGTGCCCGAAAGCTTCACCCACGGCAGCAGCGCGCAGCGTGTTCGCTGGTTCAAGCGCGGCCTGGAAGCGGGCGATCTGAAGACATGTGACACGTTTTCGTCAGCCGCCCTCTAAGTCCCTGATTCAGGCCCACCCAATCAAGGGGGCGCCAGATGACCCCCAAAAGGCTTTGTGTGAAACACTGCCATCCAAACCGCCGAGCCCCCTATTAGCATCGGCCCGCTCTGACGCCCAGAGCGAGTTGTGCCCTAGTCTGGTGCAACCCAAAAACGGATCCACGAGGCACACTGTCATGAGCGAACGCCAAATCAACGACCCGCAGTCGACGCCCAAGGTGCCGGCCTCCGTCGACGCGTCCGCCGGCCGGCCGACCTCGACCCGGATGAACGCGTCGCGCCGACGCTTTGCCCAAGCGGGCGCGGCCACGCCGGTCGTGCTGGGCAGCCTGTTGAGCAAACCGGCGCTGGCGAGCCAGGCCTACAACTGCACCGTGTCGGGCCAGATGTCCGGCAATGCGTCGCCGCGGCCTGGCAAGGCGGACTGCAAGCTCCTCGGCAAGTCGCCCGGCTACTGGAAGAACGCAAGCACCTGGCCGGCCGGCACGCTGAAGGGCACTCTGCCCACGGCGAGTTGCAGCTTCGGCGGCAACAAGGGCACCGTCTTCGGAGGCTTCATCAGCGGTGGCCAGACACTGATGGACGCCTTCCGCTACAAGGCTGAGTCCTCGGCCTGCAATGTTTATGGCTACCGCGATTCGGCGTTCGGGTTGTGCACGAGCAAGGCCACCCTGCTGCAGGTCCTGAATACGCCCGGCGGCCAGAACGACACGATGATCTACGCGCTGGGCCGCGCCACCGTGGCGACCATCCTGAATGCGCTGAACGTCGGTACCGACTACCCGATCACGGTCGCCCAAGCCATCAAGATGTTCAATGCCGTCTGCCCGCTGGGCGGCAAATACCAGGTCAATACGACGGTCTCTTGGGACGCCAACCAGGTCATGGCTTACTTCCAGAGCCTGTACTCCTGAGCGGCCGGCACCGTCGGTGTGACACTTCGGGCGTCCGTAGCGACGCCCGAAGTCTTTCTGCAGCCACTCCGTGACCTCCACCGATCCAGTGCCAACGCCTCGATGGGCACTCACTTACGGGGCCGATCTGTCGATCAGGGTCTGGGGTGACGACTGCCTCGTGCATCACGCGCTGTCCAACGACACCCATCGCCTCGCCGCCTGGCTGGTACCCGCCCTGCGACGCCTCGCCGAGCAGCCGCCTGCGGAGTTCGACGAACTGGCTGCGCTGATGGATGCCGATTCGGAAATGACCGCCGATGTGCTGCAACAGCTCGAACAGCTGTTGTTGGTCCAGCGATGCTGACGCTGGGCATGCTGGCCCCGGCGGAACTTGGCCAACGGCTGCACGACGGCCTGACGCTCAGGACTGGCCCCTTCGCCTACCGCATCCACAGCAGCTGCCCGCCCGTGGCGGCGGGCCTGGCGGCGTTGTACGCGGATTTCGAGCTGGAACCCGAGGGCGGCATCGCCGACTTCCACGTGCATGTGCAGCCTGTCACCGGGCTGCGGCGCTGGCTTGGCGCCCAGGTGGAATTCCGGCTGGATCAGCACAGCCCCTTTCTGCCGCTGCCTGCCAACCACGCCTTCGCTCTGCTGGAATGGGGCATGAACTGGTGCCTGGCCAGCCAGGCGAATCACTACCTGCTCTTCCACGCGGCGGTACTCGAGAAAGACGGCCAATGCCTCGTCATGCCGGGCGACCCCGGTGCCGGCAAAAGCACGCTGACGGCCGCGCTGATGCTGTCGGGCTGGCGGCTGCTCTCTGACGAGATGGCCATGATCGACCGCGATGACGGGCAGGTCGCACCGCTGGCCCGTCCGGTCAGCCTGAAGAACCAGTCGATCGCCATCATCCGCCGCTTCTCCCCGCAGGCCGTCTTGGGTGAGGCGGCCCGCGACACGCACAAGGGCACGGTCTCCCATTTGCGCGCGTCGGCCGCCAGCGTGACCGGCCAGCAACAGCAGGCGCGGCCTACGCAGCTGATCTTTCCGCGCTGGCGTGCCGGCGCGCCGACGCAGCTGACGCCGGTGCCACAGGCCCAGGCCTTCGAGCGGCTGGCCGGCCATGCGTTCAACTACAGCATGCTGGGCCGGGTGGGCTTCGAGCTGACGGCAGCGTTGATCGATTCGTGCGGGTGCTGGGATTTCTGCTACTCCGACCTGGCGGAAGGGCTGGCCACGCTTGACGGGCTGAAGTCATGACGCCGGCATGGGAACCGCTGCTGCGCTCCTTGCGCGAGCCGGCTTTCATGGCTTCCCATGGCGAAGCGACCTGGGACCTGCTGCTGCGCCAGGCCGTGTCGGCCGGCTTGTTGGCCCGGCTGGGTGCGCTGGCCTGTGAGGCGGGCGTCGAGCGCTCACTGCCCTTGCCCGTGCGCCGCCAGATGCGCGCGCTGCTGGCCGTTTCCCAGGAACAGCGGCGCGCCGTGCGCTGGGAGCTGGTGCTGCTGTCCCGCGATCTGGCAAGCCTCCCCGGCCCCGTGATGCTGCTCAAGGGCGCGGCCTATGTCGCCGGCGACCTGCCGCCAGCCCCGGGCCGACTGTTCTCGGACATCGACATCCTGGTGCCGCGTGAGCAGCTCGACGAGGCGGAGGCGGCGCTGATGCTCGGTGGCTGGGCCAGTGCTGCGGGGACAGCCTACGATGAACGCTACTACCGACGATGGATGCACGAGCTACCGCCGATGGTGCACCTGCGCCGCCAGACCAACCTGGACCTGCACCACAACATCCTGCCATTGACGGCGCGCATCAAAACCCACAGCGCACCGCTTCTGGCGGCCGCCCAGCCGGTCACGGAATTCCCGCGTTTCAGCCTGCCGTCGGCGCCGGACCAGATCCTGCACAGCGCGACGCATCTGATGCACGAGGGCGAATGGGGGCACGGCCTGCGCGACCTCAGTGATCTCGACAGCCTGTTGCGCCGCCATGCTGCCGAGCCTGGCTTCTGGAACACCTTGCTGGCGCGCGCCGCAACCCTGTCGCTGGGCCGGCCGCTGTTCTATGCCCTTTGCCTGTGCCGGCGCCATCTGCACACACCCATCCCCGAGGATGTGCTGGAGCGCTGCCCTGCCCGGCCCGGCCCTCTGTTGCGCTGGCTGATGCAGGGCTTGCTGAGGCGGGCCCTGACCAGCGCCCACCGCGGCTCGATGGCGCCGGGCACGCGCGTTGCCGAGTTTGCGCTCTTCGTTCGCAGCCATTACCTTCGCATGCCACTGCATCTGCTCGTGCCTCATCTCGTCGTGAAAGCGGTCAGCCGGCCGCCTGCGAGCCCGTCCCGGCGCGACGACATCGATCCGCTGGAGCAGCGTTGAGGAGGAGGTCCTGATGGAAAAACCCAAGCCCTTTTCGATGATCCGCGAGTTCCATCTCGCCGATTGGTTCACCCTCGGCAATGCCTGCGCCGGCATGGGCGCCCTGTTCGCCGTGATGAGCTTCCTGCAGACCGGCGAGCGCCAACATCTGCAATACGCCTGTGCGTTGATTCCGCTGGCGCTGGCCTTCGACGTGCTGGACGGCCGTATTGCGCGCTGGCGCCAGAAGAGCTCGGCCCTGGGCCGCGAGCTGGATTCCCTGGCCGACGTGATCTCCTTCGGCGTCGCGCCCGCGGCGATCGCCTACGGCTGCGGCATGCAGGGGCTGTATGACCGCATCGTGCTGGTGTTCTTCGTCGCCTGCGGCGTCAGCCGGCTGGCGCGCTACAACGTGACGGCGGAAAAACTCAGCGCAGGCTCGGACAAGGTGGCGTATTTCGAGGGCACGCCGATTCCGACGTCCATGCTGCTTGTGGCTGTGCTGTGGGTGGCCGCGGTTCAGGGGGCCATCGGTGACGCGCTATGGGGTGGCGTCTGGTGGCTGGCGGGCTTCAAGTTGCACCCGCTGGTGCTGATGTTCGCGCTATCCGGCTCGTTGATGGTGAGCCGGATTCGGATTCCGAAACTCTAAGCCGTTCGGCGCGACAACCAGCTCAGCGGCGATTCCTGAATCGCGACAGACGACTGGGATTCGAGGAAATCACTGGGCGGCTGGCTGCGATATTCGCTGACGCCCACGCCGTCCAAGCAGGCATCCAGGCCGAAGGCGGTGCCGAGGTCGGCGGGATCCGGCTCGCTGCGCGCAGCGACGTCTCGGCGGAAGAAGCGCAGCGCTGGAACGAATCGCATGGCAGACCTCATTGGCTTGACGGGCCGACAACAACATCAGCACCGTGAACCCAGTGTGCGGGATTCATGTGACAACCGAACCCCCCATCTGTGAGTAAATATTGCCTCGCCAGGCATTTCCGCACAGGGGCAACCCCTGTTTTTCCCAGTGTTGATGGGGTCTGCGGGCCGATGCCCCCGATCCGAGGGGAGCGTTGCGCTTTTGCAATTCTTTTCTGCGCCTCCCTAGAGCTCAGGATAGGTTCGCAGGGTCCGGCGCTTAAGCTGCCCCACCTCCAAGCCCCCCGGCTTTTTGCATGAGTTCAGAACTGTTGAAGTGGGTCGCCAGCGGCCTGATTGCCACCGTGCTCGTCTGTACGTTGTGGATGGCGAGTGCCATACATCCCGAACAGGGCGGCACCAACTTGATGCTCGCCCAGGTGGCAGCACCGACAACGGCCGCATCGGCTCCAGTGACGGCCACTCGCTGATCAGCCCAGCGCAAGCTTGGCGCCGTCCGCCAGGGCCTGGCCGATCTGATCCAGCAGGGCGCCCCGCCCTTGCAACTGCCATTGGTGCCAGTACAGCGCCACGTCGACGCCGATCTCCGGCCTGAGCACGACGAGCTGGCCGGCTTCGACAAGGGCGCGAACCTGGATCTCGGGCGCCACGCCCACGCCCCAACCCATGGCGGCGGCGCGCACATAGGCTTCGCTGGACGGCACAAAGCGTTCGCGCAGCCTTGGTCCGCGCACGCCGAAGGCCTGTGACACCCATTGCACCTGCGTGTCGTCCTTGCGGTTGAAGACGAGAAACGGTGTGTCGGCGAAGTTGCCAGCGTGCAAACCTTCGGGCAACTGGCTCGCCAGGAAACCCGGGCTGGCCACTGCCACATAACGCATGACGCCCAGGGCCTGCACCCGGCAGCCCTGCAGCGCCTCGGCCACTGTGGACATGCAGCCGAGCACCGCGCCCTGGCGCAGGCTGTCGTGGGTGAAGTCCTGGTCGTCGACGACGAGTTCCAGCCCATAGCCCTCATGCAGGCCCCGCTGCACGAGAGCGTCGAGTGCCAGGGGTACCCAGGTCGCCAGGCTGTCGGCGTTGACGGCAATGGCCAGGCGCGATTGCGGCGCGACGCGCTCGCCCAGTTCTCGTGCCACATCCACGCGCAGCGCCTGCAACTGCCGGGCAAAGCGCAGCAGCACCTTGCCCGCCTCCGTCAGCCGCAGCGGCCGCGAGCGCACCACCAGCGGCTGGCCGACCTGGGCCTCCAGCGACCGCAAGCGTTGCGACACGGCGCTCTGCGTGATCGACAGGCGCTGGGCGGCACGCTCGAAGCCCTGCTCGTCGGCCAGGGCGGCCAGGCAGTCCAGCGCGGCGTGATCGAAGTCATTCATAAGCATTACTAATGTATAGCCAAGAATATGAATGACACTTCTTGAATTGCCTGCCAATGCAGAGAATCTGCCGATGCCCGCCTCCGCTCTGGCCTCTGCAACCGCGCCCGCCGTCTTTGCGCAGGGCTGGGCCATGGGCGCCGGCCTCATCCTGGCCATTGGTGCCCAGAACGCGCTGGTGCTGCGCCAAGGCCTCAAGCGGGAACACGTCGGCGCCGTCGTCGCGGTCTGCACGCTGTCGGACTGGCTGCTGATTGCGCTGGGCGTCTTCGGCCTCGGTGCGCTGATCCAGGGCCAGCCGCTTCTGCTGGAAGTGTTTCGCTTCGGTGGCGCCGCCTTCCTGCTCATTTACGCGCTGCTCGCCGCCCGGCGCGCCTGGCGTCCCGCCCCCGGGCTGGATGCCGCAACAGCCGCGTCCAGCCTCGGCGCCACCTTGTCGGCCGCTTTTGCCTTCACCTATCTGAATCCCCACGTCTACCTGGACACCGTCGTGCTGCTCGGCGGCCTGGGTGCGCGCCAGCCGGCCGAGCTGCGCACCGCCTTCGCGGCCGGGGCCGGCCTGGCGTCGGCGATGTGGTTTGGCCTGCTCGGTTTCGGCGCGGCGGCGGCGGCGCCGCGGTTGCGCAGCGCCCACACCTGGCGGGTCATCGATGCCCTCGTCGCTGTGCTGATGGCCGCGCTGGGTTTACAACTCCTCCTGCAACCCCTCTAAGAACTCAAAAGGACAGCCATGAAGATCGTCGTTCTCGGCGCCGGCATCATCGGCATCGCCACCGCCTGGTATTTGCTCGACGAGGGGCATGAGGTCATCGTCGTCGACCGCCAGCCGGACGCCGCGCTGGAGACCAGCTTCGCCAACGGCGCGCAGATCTCGGTCAGCTTCTGCGAACCCTGGGCCAATGCCGGCGCACCCTTCAAGGTGGCCAAGTGGCTGTTGCGCGACGACTCGCCGCTGCTGTTCCGTCCGCGCCTGGACCCCAACCAGTGGCGCTGGGGCCTGGCCTTCCTGATGCAGTGCACGAACGCCGCCTTCGAGCGCAATGTCGAGGAACTCGTGCAGCTGGGCCGCTACTCGCATGCCTCGCTGAAAGATCTTGTCGCGCGCACCGGCATCGAATATGACCGCCTGGAGCGCGGCATCCTGCATTTCTTCTCCAGCCAGGCCGACTTCGACAACGGCGCCGCCGGCGCCGAGATCATGCGACGCCATGGCGTGGACCGCCGCGTGCTGGGCCGTGAGGAGGTGCTGAAGGTCGAGCCGGCGCTGGCGGCCTTCGGCAACCGCATCTTCGGCGGCACCTTCACGCCCAGCGACGAAAGCGGTGACGCCAAGGTCTTCACGCAGAAGCTCGCCCGGCTGTGCGCCGAACGCGGCGCGCAATTCCTGTACGAGCACGACATCCTCGGACTGCAGCGTGCGGGCGACGGCATCGAGTCCGTGCAGGTTGCCCACACGCGCAGCGGCGAGCGCCTGACGTTGAAAGCCGATGCCTTCGTCGCCGCCATGGGCTCCTACACGCCGGCCCTGGTTCAGCCCCTCGGCGAGCACCTCAACATCTATCCCGCCAAGGGCTACTCGGCCACGCTGCGGCTGAAGAAGCCCGAGGCCGCCAGCGTTGTCAGCCTGCTGGATGACACCCGCAAGATCGCCATCTCGCGCCTGGGCGACCACATCCGCATCGCCGGCACGGCCGAGCTGTCGGGCTTCGACCTCAACCTCGATTCACCGACGGCCCGGGTGCGCTGTGCCGCCCTGGTCAAGCGCTACGAGGAACTCTTTCCCGGCGTGGCCGACACCAGCGAGCCCAACTACTGGACCGGCCTGCGCCCCAGCACGCCGACCAACATCCCCTACATCGGCCGCAGCAAGAAGGCTCGCAACCTGTGGATCAACGCCGGCCACGGCACCCTGGGCTGGACGCATGGCGCCGGCTCGGGCCATGCGATGGCCGAGTTGATCGCTGGCCGAAAGCCGGGCATGGCCTTCGGCTTCTACGGTTCGGTCTGATCAGAGCGTCTTCAGCAGCGCCTCGACCTGGGCCTGCTGCGGGAACTTCTTGCCCAGCTTGGCCAGGCCTTCAAGCTCCGCCTTGGCGGCCGGCTTGTCGCCGGACTGGATCAGGATCTGTGCCAGGTTGAGCTTGTAGGCCGGCTGGTCGGGCTGGTCGCTGATGAGCTGGCGCTGCGCGCTGATCGCCTTGCTGAAGTCCTTTTCGTTGGCCAGCACGGTGGCATAGGTGTCTCGCAAGGCCGCGTAGTCGGGGTTGAGCTTGAGGCCGCGCTCGGCCAGTTCGCGCGCACCGGGCTTGCCGGTCTTGCTGCGCAGCCAGGCGACGTTGTTGATGATGGGCAGCGCGTCAGGGTTGCGCTTGAGCAGCGCTTCATAGCGGCCGAGCGCCGGGTCGAGTTCGCCGCGGGCCAGCAGGATGTCGGCCGTGGCTGCCGGGAAGCTCTGGTCCTGCGGGTGCGCAGCCGCCCACTGGGTCTCGAAGGCCTGCGCCTCGTCACGCTTCTTGGCCGCCATCAGCACGGAGAACAGACGCGGTGCGGCGTCGGCCGGCTCGCGCAGGGCGACGGCCTTGCGCAGGGCCGCGATGGCTACGTCGTAGTGCTGGCGGTTGCTCTCGATCTCGGCTTCGGCCATCAGCGCAAAGGCCTCTTGCGGATTCTTCTTCTGGCGCTCGCGCAGGGCGGTCAGCGCCTCGTCAACGCGACCCTGGCGGGCGGCGAGCTGGATCAGCAGGCGCTGGGCCGGCACAGAGGCCGGTTCGGCTTCCAGCGCGCGCTTGACCTCGCGCTCGGCGCCCGCGTCGTCCTTCTCCATGAAGCGCAGCTGCGCTAGGCCCAGCCAGCCTTGGGCGCGCGTGGGCGCCATCACCGTCAAGCGCGTATAGGTCTTGGCAGCCTGGGCCTTGTCGCCCGACGCCAGCTGGGTGCGTGCCAGGCGCTCCAGCAGGTCGGCGTTGAGCGGCAGAGCGGCGGCGGCCTCCTGCGCCGCCTGGGCGGCCTTGGCGGCGTCGCCGTTGCGCAGGTAGTGGTCGATCAACGACACGCGCAGTGCGGCCTCGGTCGGCTCCTCGCGCACGCCGGCGGCGAGCACCTCGGTGACGCGATCGACCGGCGCACGCGTCTGCGCCAGCAGGTCGGCCAGGGCCAAGCGGGCCTGCGGCGAATGCTGCTGGGTCGTGACGAAGCTCTCCAGGCGCTTGACCGCGGCCTCACTGCGGTTGGCCTGCATGTCCAGCGTGACCAGGCCCAGCACGGCGGGCAGATAGCCGGCATCGGCCTTCAGCGAGGCTTCGAAGGAGGCTTGCGCCGCCGCCGTGTCCTTGCGAACGAGGTGGATGCGCCCACGCAGGCCGTCCGGCACCGGGCTGCCCTGCATCTTGGGTGCAAGCTTGTCCAGGGCTGCCAGCGCCGCAGGCAGGTCATTGCGCCGCAGCAGCGCATTGATCAGCATCAAGTCGTAACTGCTGCCGCTGTCCTTGGCGGCAATGTCGCGCAGCTGGTTCATGGCCGCGTCGGCCTTGGCCCGGCTGGCGCCGCCCGGCGCAGCGCTGTCGCGAATGATGGCCGACAGTGCCAGGGCCGCGGTGGTCTTGGCGTCGTCAGGGCGCAGCTTGGCGGCGGCACCGAAGGCCTGATCGGCAGCCTCGAAATTGCCCTGCATCAGCTGGGCCTTGCCGGCCATCAGCAGGGAGTCGGCGTCGGCGCGGCCGCTTTCAAGCATCGGGCGCAGCGTCTCCAGCGTCTTGGCGGGCGAGCGCCGCTGCAGCTGCAGCCCGGCGAACTGGCGGCGCAGCGCCAGGTCCTCAGGCGCGAGCTTGAGGGCCTGGTTGAGCAGGTTCTCCGCGTCGGCAAGCTCGCCCAACTGCTGATGGGCTCCCGAGGCCAGGCGCAGCAGCGGCAGGTAGTTGGGCATCACCTTGAGCAGGGGCACGGCCAGCTCTTTCGCCTTGGCCGCATCACCCTTGGCCAGCGCGAGCTGGCCCTGCATGAAACGACCCTGCGGCTTCTTGGCGAGATCCGGCGGCATTTCGTCGACGAGCTTGGTCGCCACGTCGATCTGCTGGCGACCGAACGCCAGGCGCAGCAGCAGCGAGCGCGCGTCGTAGGAGCGCGGATCCAGCACCAGCACTTCGCGCAGCAGCGGCTCGGCCTCATCCATCTTGCCGCGCGCCAGCAGCACCTCGGCCTTGAGCAGCAGCGCCTTGCCCGCCTTGGGGTTCTTCAGGATCAGCTGGTCCAGCGCCGCGAGGGCCTCGTCGGGAAAGCCGGCGGCCACCTTGGTGCGGGCGCTGACGATGATGGCATCCTCGGACTCGGGCTGCAGCTGCAGGGCTCGCCCGGCCGCCGCCTTCGCTTCGGTCACGTTGCCCTGAGCCAGGAAAGCCATGGCCAGGTATTGCTGCAACGTCGACTGGGCCACGGGGTCGGCCAGGGTCTGGTCGGAGAATTCGCCGATCAACTTGCGCGACTGGCCCGACAGCAGCAGCGTTTGCGCCAGCAGCGGCGCCAGTTCGTCGCGCGGCGCGCCCAGCTCCCAGGCCCGGCGCAACTCGATCTCGGCGCCGGCTACGTCACCGGCATCCAGCAGCGCCTTGCCCAGTAGATGCCGGGCCTTGGCGTTCTCGGGGTTCTGCTGCAGCAGATTCTTCAGTTCAATGACAGCACCGCCGACGTCCTTCTGCTCCATGCGCTTTTGCGCGGCGGCGAGCAGGTCCTGCTCGGAACGTTGGCCGCAGGCCGCCAGTGCGGCAGCCAGCAGGAGGGGAGCGAAATGGCGCGTCTTCATCGAATCTCCGCAAATCAGGCGCGCGATTGTGTTCCTAGAATCCGCGCCCTTTCCTCCGAACTTTTCAGGACTTGTCAGGACTGGCCTCCCAGGGCCGTAATTCGAATGATTGCCCCTCCCCCTTTTTGCGCGATTGACTTCGGCACGTCGAATTCCGCGGTGGCGGTGCCCAATGCCAGCACGGCCGCCGGCGAGATGCATCTCATCGAGCTGGAACCGGCTCAACGCACGATGCCGACCGCGGTCTTCTACTTCACCGAAGGCGCCCACGACGCCGACGGCCCGCCGCGCGCCTTCGGCCGCGCCGCCGTGGCTGCCTATGTCGAGGGCCACGACGGCCGGCTGATGCGCTCGATGAAGAGCATCCTCGGCTCGCCCCTCATCGACCAGACCACCGACGTGGGCGGCGGCCGCGGCGCCAAGTATTCGGACATCGTCGCCGGCTACCTGAAGCGGCTGCGCCGCCTGGCCGGCGAACCCGAGCGCGCCGTGCTGGGCCGGCCGGTGTTCTTCGTCGACAGTGAGCCCGAGCGCGATGCGGCCGCCCAGGCCCAGCTGGAGGCCTGTGCCCGCGCGGCGGGCTTTCGCGAGGTGCATTTCCAGTACGAACCGATCGCGGCGGCCTTCGACTTCGAGCAGCAGGCGACGCGCGAACAGGTCGTGCTGGTCGCCGACATCGGTGGCGGCACCAGCGACTTCTCCATCGTGCGCGTCGGCCCCGAGCGCATGCAGCGCCTGGCGCGCCGCGACGACATCCTGGCCAGCCACGGCATCCACATCGCCGGCACCGATTTCGACCGCCACATCGAACTCGCCGGCCTGCTGCAGGAGTTCGGCTACCGCACCACGGGACCCAGCGGGCGCGAGGTGCCCAGCGGCATCTATTTCGACCTGGCCACCTGGCATCTGATCAACACCTGCTACTCGCCGCTGCGCGTGGCCGAGTGGCGCGGCATGAAGAGCTGGTTCAGCGACGTGCGCCAGCACGCCCGGCTGATGACGGTGCTGGAGGAGCGCCTGGGCCACGAGTTGGCCGCTCGCGCCGAGGGCGCCAAGATTGCCGTGTCGGGCGGCGAGGACACGACGGTGGACCTCGGTCACATCGAGACCGGCCTGGTGCTGCCGCTGAGCGAGAAGACCGCGGTGGACGCGCTACGCGCCGACCTCGACCGCATCATCTCGACCGCCCACGAAACCGTGGCGCTTGCCGGCCTGAAGGCCGGCCAGATCGACGCCCTTTACTTCACCGGCGGCTCAACCGGGCTGCGCCTGCTGGTGGACGGCATGGCCGCCGGCTTCCCCGCCGCGGCGCGCGTCAGCGGCGACCGCTTTGCTTCGGTCGCGACCGGCCTGGGCCTGCACGCCCGACGGCTTTTTGGGCCGGCTGCGGCTTCAATGGCCTAGACACGTCCGCCAGCATCAACACCGCGCTGACCAGCCCCTCGACCGCTTCTTCCAGATCGGTCGGCGGCTCCAGCGACTCGATCTCCTCGAGCAGCGTATCGGCGTCCTCGAGGTCGTCCGGGTCCAGGTGCAGATAGAGGGCCGCCAGCGGCTCCAGCAGCGGTTCCTCGGGCAGCTTCATCAGTGCTGGATGGGCATCCAGCGCATGCGCAAAGCCGGCCACCCACGGCAGCACGGTTTCGCTGGGACTGGCGTCCTCGTCGAGCTCGAACACCCAGGGGTCGAACCACTGCCGACCGACGATGGCCAAGTTCAGCTCCTTGTGGCGGCGGCGCAGCAGCCCGATCAACTCGTCGCTGATGCGCTGGGGAATGGGTCGCCCCTCGCTGTCCAACAGCGGCGGCAGCCATTGCTCCAGCGGCACGACTGAAGGCTGCAGCAGCACGCCACAGAGATAGCCGTCGGCCATGCTGACGTCCAGCGGTTCCAGCGGCGCCGGCAAGGCGTCAAGCAGAGCCTGCAGGCGCTCCAGATCGGCTTCGGACAGGGCTTCGGTGGGGCGGTGCTGGGGGGCTGACATGGCGGGATTATGGGCAGTGCAAGTGAATATTGCCCACCGGGGCGCCGGCCGAAGCTCTAGAGTGCCTCCATCCCAACGACGCCCTCTACCCTGAGGGCTTCACGACCCGGCAGCCTGCTGACCGGGTCTTTTTTTGTTGGTCACTTGGCACGCAGCTCGCTGGCGCGAGCCGCTCGGCGCTGGTGCGCCGGGACCTGCGGCCCTGTGCCAAGAGGCCCATCCGCGCCCCGTGGGGCGCGAGGCCGGTCACGTTGCACGCATCTCCCCAGCGTGAGCCGTGGGTTCCGGCACCCCTTCACGCAGCAAGCGAATGGCGCCGGGCCAATCTTGCGTCGGGCTTTCATACTGGCGGCATGTCCGCTGCCGTACTCGCGCTGCGCTTCGACCCGGCGGTCGTGGTGCTGTCCTACCTGACCGCTGCCTTCGCCTCCTATGTGGCGCTGGACCTCGCCCAACGCGTGCGCACGCCCGATGCGCTGGTCGCCCGCACCTGGTGGATTGCCGGTTCGCTGTCCATGGGCACGGGCATCTGGGCCATGCATTTCGTCGGCATGCTGGCCCTCAAGCTGCCCTTCCTCGTCGGCTATGACAGCGCCGTCACACTGCTGAGCTGGCTCGCGGCCGTGGGCGTGTCGGCTATCGCGCTGCGCGTTGCGGCCGGAGAGGCGCTGACGCCCACCCGCCTGGCCGTGGGCGCCGTCAGCATGGGCGCGGGCATCTGCGCCATGCACTACACCGGCATGGCCGCCCTGGTGCTGGCGCCCGGCATCCAGTGGCATTGGGGCCTGGTGGCGGCCTCGGTCGCCGTCGCCACCGGCGCAGCCGCCGCGGCCCTCATCATCTTCTTCGGCCTGCGCAGGCTGCCGCGGGCCTGGGCCCGCTGGGGCCAGCTCGTCGCGGCCCTCGTCATGGGTGCGGCCGTGGCCGGCATGCACTACACCGGCATGGCCGCCGCCGACATTGCCGAAGGCACGGTCTGCCTCAGCGCCGACGCGCTGCGCGGCGACAACCTCGGCAATCTCGTCGCCGGCGCCACCTTCGCGCTGCTGTTGCTGACGCTGATCACCTCGGCCCTGGACGCCCGCGGCCAGCGCCGCACCAACCGGCTGCAGCAGTCCCTGCAGGCCGCCACGACCGAGCTGCAGGAAATCGCGCTGCGCGACCCGCTGACCGGCCTGGCCAACCGCCAGCTGCTGGACGACCGCCTGCAGCATGCCGCCGCGCGCGGCCAGCGCGAGGGCGCTCGTCTGGCCCTGCTGACCGTCAACCTGGACGGCTTCAAGCCCATCAACGACAGCTTCGGCCTGGCCGCCGGCGACCAGGTGTTGCGCGAGACCGCTCTGCGGCTGCAAGGCCTGGCCCGTGGCCATGACACCCTGGCCCGGCTGGCCGCCGATGAATTCGTGCTGATGGTAGAGGGCGATGTCGGCGAGACGACGCTGGCCCAGATCGCCCAACGCCTGCTGGACGCGCTGGCCGAGCCCATGACCGGCGTGCCTGGCGCCGGCAGCCAGCCGCTGCGGCTGTCGGCCTCGGTCGGCATTGCGCTGTACGACGGCAGCGGGCCCGGCGAGGCGCTGGTGGCCCAGGCGGATTCGGCCGCCCAGTCGGTCAAACGTGCGGGCGGCAATGGCTTTGCCTTCTTCGAGGCGCATATGCAGGCCGGCGTGCGCGAGCAGGTCGAGCTGGCCCGCGACCTGCGCGCCGCACTGGCCGGCGAAACCGGCAGCGGCCGCCTGACCCTGCACTACCAGCCCAAGATCGCCACTGCCCACGGCGAAGTCAGGGGCGTCGAGGCGCTGCTGCGCTGGCAGCACCCGCAGCGCGGTGCGATCAGCCCGGTCGTCTTCATCCCGGTGGCCGAGCGCTTCGGTCTGATCGTGCCGCTGGGTGACTGGGTCATCAAGGAGTCCTGTCGCCAGATTGCACTTTGGCGTGAGGCGGGCCTGCAGATGCGCGTGGCCATCAACCTGTCGGTGCAGCAGCTGCGCCAGCCCGACGCCCTGGTGCGCCGCTTCGAGGAGGCGCTGGCCCAGTATGGCGTCGACGCCCGCCAACTGACCTGCGAGATCACCGAGTCCGTCGCGATGGACGACGCCACCGCCACCGAACGCTCACTGCAGCGCCTGGCCGAACTCGGTCTGTGCCTGTCCATTGACGATTTCGGCACCGGCTATTCCAGCCTGGCCTATCTGCGTCGCCTGCCGGTGTCGCAGCTCAAGATCGATCGCAGCTTCATCCAGGACCTGGAGAGCAGCGCCGACGCCCGCGCCATCGTCAGGGCCGTCATCGAACTGGCCCATGCGCTAGGCCTGCAGGTGGTGGCAGAAGGGGTCGAGACCGAAGGCCAGGCCGAGGTGCTGCGCGGCAAACGCTGCGACAAGCTGCAGGGCTTTTTGTTCGCGCGCCCGATGCCGGCCGAGGACCTGACGCGCTGGGCGAAGGACGCGCAGGACGACCGGCCGCGCTTCAGCTCGTCGGTCTACGCAACGCTGGACCCCAGCATTTAGGGCCGAACGGCCCTAAACCGCCATCCGCGCCGGCGCCACGTAGAAGCGCCGGAACTCCTCGAAATCCATGGCGTCGGCCGCCTCGATGCGGGCCTGCTCGGCCAGCGACTCGGCCGCCATCTTCTCGAAGCGGCGTTGCAGCTCGTCTGGAAACGGCAGCGCCAGCAGGGCCGCACGCGTGGCATCGCTCTGGCGGCGGGTGAAGCCGACATAGCTGTCGTCGAAGTCCTGGGCCATCACGGTCAGCACGCGCGCCGATGGGCAGAGCTCGGGCTGCTGCAGGCGCTGGCCGACGCGGCGCAGGGCCGCGCGGTAGGCGTCGCCGCCATGGGCCGCGTCAAGGGCTGCGGCGTGCACAGCGCAGGCGGCGAGGATCTCGCCGGCCCAGTCGGCGAGGCTGCGCTCACCCCCGCGCCAATGCTCCAGCATCAGGCCCGGCTCCCGGCCGCGGGCGGCCACGCGGTGCTGGTTGCGGCTGTTGGCGGCGATCTCGTCGGGCGTGTCGTCGGGGCTGTCGCTCTTCAGGCAGTGCAGCAGGAAGGCGTCCAGCACGCGGATGGCGTCGGCACCGATGCCGACCGGCTCGAAGGGGTCGAGGTCCATCAGCCGCACCTCGATGTACTCGACACCGCGCTCGCGCAGCGCATGCAGCGGCCGCTCGCCGGAGCGGATCACCCGTTTGGCGCGAATGGTGCTGTAGAACTCGTTCTCGATCTGCAGCAGGCTGGTGGAGAGCTGGTTGTAGTCGCCGCCGGGCGTCTGCACGCCAATGGCCTCATAAGGCGGATAAGGCCGGCTCAGCGCCTCCTGCAGCGAGGCCGCATAGCTCTCCAGGCAGTTGTAGGTGACGGCGATGCTGGACTGCGCGTCGCTCTGGTAGCCCAGCCGGCCCATGCGCAGCGAGGTGGCGTGCGGCAGGTAGAGGGTGTGGTTGGAGAGGCGCTGCAGGCCATGCTCGCGGTCATGCACGAAGCTGTCGCACAGCGCCGGGCTGGCGCCGAAGAGGTAGAGCAGCAGCCAGCCCTCGCGGCGGAAGTTGCGGATGGCACCGAAATAGCCCTCCGTCGACACGCCCGGCAACGACCAGTTGTAGTGAATGCCCGAGATGGTCTGCATGCGCCGGCCATAGCGCTGGCCCAGGCCCATGCGGTAGACGCTCTTGGCACGGCCGACATTGCTCGAACCGTAGCGGCCGATCGGGATGGTCTCGTCCGTGGGCAGGCCGCAGGGCATGGAGCCCACCCAGAGCCGCTCGTCGGCAAGGGCCCGGTAGACGGCCTGGTGGACCTCGGTCAGCTCCAGCAGGCAGTCGTCGACACCGGCATGCACGCCGGTGATCAGCTCCAGCTGCGACTCGCTGTAGTCGGTCGTGATGTGCGGATGGGTCAGGGCCGCGCCGAGGGCCACCGGATGCGGTGTCAACGCCAGGCCGCCCCCGGGGAGGGCGCGCAGGCTTTCCTTCTCGATGCCACGGCGGATGCCGAGCAATGTCTCTTTGTCGTTCATGGCGTCCGGGGACCGGGAATTGGGCCAAGACGGTAGCAGATGAAGGCTAAAGCTGCCCAGGCGCGTCCATGTCAGCCAGACTCGGCCTCAGGGCATGTTCGCCGGCCTGGATGCCTTCGTGGTGGCTGAGGTAGAGCGAAACGTCATAGCGCTCCAGCCAACCGACGGCCTTGAGCCTGTCCAGCACCGGGCCCTTGACCTCGGAGAACTCCAGCCTCAGCCCCTCGGCCTGCAACGCCGCATGCAGCTCCTGCAGGGCGGTCAGGCCCGACACATCGATGTGGTTGACCGGCGCCATCAGCATCAGCACGCGCTGCGGCGCGCCGACCTTCTCGCGGTGCTCGCGCACATGGGCCAGCACGGCGTCGACCAGGCCGCGGGCGTTGGTGAACACCAGGCTCTCGTCGACACGCAGCCCCACGACCTCGGGCCGGCACTCGACGGCATAGCGCTCGAGGTTGCGGTAATGCTGCGTGCCCGGCACGCGGCCGATGCGGGCGACATGGGGCTGGGCGGTACGCTGGATCAGCAGCGCGACAGAACCCACCACGCCGATGGCCAGCGCGGCAGCGATGCTCCAGCACAGCACGGCCACCGTGACCGCCACCATCAGCAGGCCTTCTGCGCGCGCATAACGCCAGGCCTCACGGTAGGGCCGCAGCGAGAAGCCGCCCAGCACCGCCACGACGATGGTCGCGGCCAGCACGGGCTTGGGCAGGTGGGCCAGCGGCTCGGCCAGCAGCAGCATCGCGACGAACATGAAGGCGCAGACGAACACCAGGCTCCAGCGGCTGGCCGAGCCGGCCTCATGCAGCAGGATGCTGCGCGAGAAGCTGCCCGCCACCGGCATGCCGCCGCTGACCGACGCGACCAGGTTGGCCGCTGCCAGGCCGCGCATCTCGGCCGCCGGCAGCAGCTTTTCGCCACGCCGCTGCGCCAGCGACTCCGACACAGCCAGGCTGGAAACGAAACCCATCAGGGCCACCAGGGCTGCGGACGGCAGCAACTGCAGCCACAGCGCAGCCTCCAGCCGCGGCAAGCCGAGCGGCAAGACCAGCGACGGCAGCGCACCGACCTGGGCAACGCCCGTGGCGGCGGGCGTGAAGGCCGACAGCGCCATCGCCGCAACCAGCAGCAGAAGCGGCGCCAGCCGCGCCAGCAGGCGTGGGCCGGCCCGGCGCGACAGCAGCAGCAGCGCGATGCCTGCGCCTCCCCAGACCGCGCTGGCGACGCCGAAGCCGCCCTGCGGGGCCGATGCGATCAGGTCGGGCAGCGTGAAGCCCGCCGCCGCACTGCCCAGCAACACCGGCAGCTGGCCGGCCGCGATCATCAGCGTCGCGCCGGTCTCGAAGCCGCGCAGCGCCGGCACCGACAACAGGCTGGATAGCGCATCCAGGCGCAGCAGCGCGGCCACCGCCAGCAGCAGGCCCACCTCGGCTGCGAGCACGAGCGCACCTTCGGTCGCACTGACGCTGGCCGGCAACGCGCCCAGGGCCTGCGCGATCATCAGCGCCAGCACCGCCACCGGGCCCAGGCCCAGCACCGGGCTGGAGCCCAGGGCCGCATAGGCCAGCAGCGGCAGCAGGCTGGCATACAGCCCCACCTGCGGCGGCAGGCCGGCCAGCATCGCGTAGGCCAGGCTCTGCGGGATCAACAGCACGGCGACGACGGCGCCGGCGATCAGGTCAGCGCGCCAGGTGCGCAAGAGGGACATCAATCGACCTTGGCGCCCGAGACCTTCACGACCTTGGCCCACTTGAGGGTCTCGCTGGCGATGAGCGCCGCGAACTCCGCGGAGGAGCCCCCACCAGCCACTGCGCCCTGGCCTGCCATCCGTTCGCGCAGCGCCGGCGTATTCAGCGCCGCGGCGGCTTCGCGCTGCAGGCGGGCGACCTGGTCGGCCGGCTGGTGGGCAGGCGCCAACAGGCCGAACCAGGAGCTGGCCTCATAGCCCTTCAGTGCCGCGCCACCCGCCTCGGCCATCGTGGGCAGGTCGGGCACGGCCGGGCTGCGCTGAGCGCTGGTGACGGCCAGGGCCAGCAGCTTGCCGGCCTTGATCTGCGGCAGCGCCGAGGGCAGGTTGTCGAACATCAGGTCGGTGTTGCCGGCGATCAGGTCGAGCAGGGCGGGACCCGAGCCGCGGTAGGGGAAGTGCAGCATGAAGCTGCCCGTCATGCTCTTGAACAGCTCGCCGGCCAGGTGGATGGACGTGCCGTTGCCGCTGGAGGCCATGTTGAGCTTGCCAGGATTGGCGCGCGCGACGCGGATCAGGTCAGCCACGCTGTGAATGCCATAACGCGCCGCGTTGGCGGGGTTTAGCACCAGCACATTGGGCACGGCCGCGACCAGCGTGATGGGCGTGAAGTCCTTCACCGGGTCGTAGGGCAGCTTGGGGTAGAGAGACGCGTTGATCGCATGCGTGCCGACCGTGCCCATCAGCAGCGTGTGGCCGTCCGTGGCCTTGGCGACCTCGGCCGAACCGATATTGCCGCCGGCGCCAGGCTTGTTGTCGACGACGACAGCCTGCCCCAGGCGCTGCTGCAGTTCGGGCGCCATCGCCCGTGCCAGCAGGTCGGTCGTACCACCGGGCGTGAAGGGCACGACAAGACGGATGGGCTTGCTCGGCCACGGCGCTTGGGCGGCGGCAGGCAGCGCGAGGCTGCCGGCCAGGGCCGCAACTTGGCGACGGTTCAGCTTCATGGCGATCTCCATCAGTGATGCGCGTTCGGGCCGAGCGCCGGGCCGCTCCCAAGCCGGCCCGCGCTGGCGATGTGCTTGCGGCTCAATGCCGCAAGCATCGTCGTCCCCACGGGGGACCGACTGGGCTTGCCCGCGTCCAGCAGAGCAAGACCGGGCGAGGGGCTCACTCTATCTGTCTACCTTGACGCCCGAAAGCTGGACGACGCGCGCCCACTTGGCCGTCTCGGCGGCAATCAGCGCAGCGAACTCCGGCCCGCCGCTGCCATGCACGAGCATGCCACGTGCGGTCAGCCGCTCGCGCAGCGCGGGACTGGCGAGTGCGGCAACGCTGTCACGCTGCAGGCGGGCAAGCTGCTCCGCCGGCTGGCCGCTGGGAGAAAACAGGCCGATCCAGGCACTGGCCTCATAGCCCTTGAGCGCCGGCCCGCCGGCTTCTTCGACGGTGGGCAGCTCCGGCAGGCTGGGGCTGCGCCGCGCG
Source organism: Roseateles sp. P5_D6 (assembly GCF_054049415.1). Lineage (NCBI taxonomy): Bacteria > Pseudomonadati > Pseudomonadota > Betaproteobacteria > Burkholderiales > Sphaerotilaceae > Roseateles > Roseateles sp. P5_D6. The sequence continues at coordinate 329,916 of NZ_JBFUMK010000004.1, forward strand.
CTCGTGACGGCCAAGGCCAGCAGCTTGCCGGCCTTGATCTGCGGCAGGGCCGAGGGCAGGGAGTCGAACATCAGGTCCATGTTGCCGGCGATGACGTCCTGCTGGGCCGAGGCCGCGCTGCGGTAGGGGAAGTGCAGCATGTAGGTCTGGGTCAGTCGCTTGAAGAGCTCGCCGGACAGGTGCGTCGGGTTGCCGTTGCCGCCGGAGGCGATGTGCAGGCGCCCGGGCTGGGTGGTGGCGGCGTGCACCAGGTCGCTCACGCTGCGCACGCCCAAGGCTTGCGCGACACCGGGGTTGATGACGAGCACCAGCGGCACGGTCGCGACCAGGCTGATCGGCGCGAAATCCTTCACCGCGTCATAGGGCAGGCGGCGCCACAGCAGCGGGTTGATGACATGCGTGCCAACGCTGCCCATCAGCAGCGTGTGGCCATCGCTGGCGCCGGCGACTTCGGCGGTGCCGATATTGCCGTCGGCGCCGGGCTTGATGTCGATGATGACGGGCTGGCCCAGGCTCTTCTGCAGCTCGGGCGCGAGCTGACGGGCGGCGACGTCGGCCGCGCCGCCCACTGCATAGGGCACGACGATGCGCAGCGGCCGCGTCGGCCATGGGCCACTGGGCTGGCTGTAAGCCGATGGCGCCGACAAAGCGGCCAGCCACATCAGCAAGCTGCGGCGCTGCAGCGGCGGCAGTGTCATGCTTGCCACTCCGCATGGGGGCCCGCGGGCCGAGCGCCGGGCCGCTCCCTAGCCGGCCCGCCATGGCGATGTGCTTGAGGCTCAATGCCGCAAGCATCGCCGTCCCCGCGGGGGCTAAGGCCGGACACATCGCGCCCGGTGGGCGGGATGTGCCTGCCGAAGGGCTGCGGCTCATGCCGCAGCGCGGCCTGCAAGGCCGGCCAAGGTACTCCTTGGACGAGGGGCCTCATTGCGGCCCCGGCAGCTGCCTGAGCTTGACCTGGCCATTCATGCAGGCGGCGTCGAAGTCCTGCAGCACGGCGGCCAGCGCATGGGCGTTGGGGGCCTCGACGGCACTGATGCCCACACCACGGTTGCGGCCCTCGGCCTTGGCCTGGTACAGCACCATGTCGGCCCAGTTGACGGCCTGCTCCCAATGCAAGCGCAGGCCCGCGCCGGCCGCGCCGCCGAGGGGGAAGCTCGCAAATCCGATCGAGACCGTGATGCGCAGCGGGCCCTCGGCGGTCTCGATCGGCTGGCTGCCGATGCCGCGCAGGACGCGCTCGGCCATCAGCGCGAGGTCGTCGCCAGGCAGCGCGGGCGCGAAGACGAGGAACTCCTCGCCGCCCCAGCGCACCACGAGATCGGTATCGCGCACGGCGGCGCGGATGCGGCGTGCCACCTCGACGATGACGGCATCGCCGGCCGCGTGGCCGTGCCAGTCGTTGACGTTCTTGAAGTGGTCGATGTCGATCATCATCAGCGCGCCGACAAAGCCCTCGCCCTTGGCGTCGCGGGCGCTCTGGTCCATGACGGCCAGGAAGTGGCGCCGGTTGGACAGGTCCGTCAGCGGATCGCGTTCGCTCTGGGCCCGCAACAGGCTCTGGTTGGCCGTGAGGCGCGCCTGGGCGCGGCGCATGCGCACCAGCGTCACGCCGATGAGGGCGACGGACAGCAGCAGCAGCGCGCCGATGGCGAAGCCAACCTGCTGCGCGAGCTGCTGGTTGGAGATCTGCTGGTCCTTGAGCTGGCCGTCGCGGGCCAGCAGGTCGAGGTCGCGCTGCTTGGCGGCGCTGTCGTATTTGCGGCCCAGCTCCTCCAACGCCGCGGCGCGGTTGCGCTCGTTGGCGCGGGTGTTGAGATCCCGCTCGGCATGCAGGGCCGCCAGCGCCTCCTTGTACTGGCCCGCCTCGCCCCAGGTGTCGCCCAGCTCACGCAGCTCGCGGGCGCGCGGCACCAGGTCGGCCGGGTCGGTGCCGAACTCGCCGACCTTGGCGAGCTCCTGGCGGGCCTGGTCGAACTGGCGCAGCTTGATGTGGGCCACCGCCAGGTTGTGGTGCAGGCTGCGCTCGTAGAAGCGGTCGCCGAAGCGCTGCAGCACCGGCATGGCACGCTGCCCGGCGACCAGCGCCTCCTTGGCCATGCCCAGATGCATGTAGGAGTCGACCAGGTTGGAGCGCAACTGCGCGGCCAGGTGGGGCGCGTCGGCCTGCTCGGCCAGCAGCAGCGCGGCCTCGACGGCGCTGCGCGAAGCCGCCATGTCGCGGGCGCGGCGCTCGACCGCGGCCTCGTAGTTGCGCACGCGGGCGCCGGCCACGAGGTCGCCCGCGGCCTCGGCCGCGGCGGCACGCAGCTCGGCTCGCGCGGCGTCCATGCGGTCCTGGGCCTGCTGCGCCACCGCCAGCATGCCGTGGCTGAGGGCGGTCAGATGCTTGTCATCGCCGGCACGGGCCAGGGCCAGGGCTCGCCTGATGCTGGCCTCGGCGACGGCGAAGGCGCCCTGGGCGTATTGCTCGCGCTGCAGGATGCGCAGGGCCTCCCAGGCGCTGCGGAAGTCGCAGCCCAGCTCGCGCACGGCACGCACCTCATCGCCGGCGGGGCAGCGTTTGTCCAGGCCCGCCAGGGCCCGGGCAGCCAGGGCTGTGGCGGATCTGCCGGTACGTTCCTGAGCCAGGGCACGCAGCACCCAGCTGCGGTCGACGCCGTCCTCGCGGCCCATCAGTTGCACGGCAACGGCATCGGCCGCCCCGGCCTGGCCGGCGGCCAGCAGCACACGGCCCCGTGCCATCAGCCAGGCGGCCTCGCGCGGCTGACCGGGTTCGGCATGGGTGGGCCAGCGCTGCTGCAGCTCGGCCAGCATGGCCTCGGGCGCATCGAAGGCGCGGCGGGTGATGTTGGCCAGCAGGGTGTCCTCGGCCACCGGGTCGGGGGCCGTGACCGGTGCTGCGGTCGCAAAGCCCGAAGCCAGCATCAGCAGCAGCAGCAGCAACGCAATGGTTCTCATGCGTTGGCCGGCCGGCTGGCGGCGTCGGGATGGAAGCCGCTGTCGGCCGTGCGGGCCGGACCGCTGAGGGCCTGCAGGCCCACCAGGCCCTCGGCCCAGGCGGCCTCCAGCCGGGCCGTCAATTGCGCCGCAGCCAGGGCATCCTCGGCATGAATGCGCTCGACGCCATAGGCCTTGTTGCGGCCATGCGCCTTGGCCAGGTACATGACGGTGTCGACGAGGTCGATGGCGCGCTCCCAGGACAGGCGCAGCCCGTGCGGCGCCACCGGCAGGCTGACGAAGCCGATGGAGGCCGTGACGGTCACCTCGCGGCCCTCATACAGAACAGGCTTGCTGCCGACCAGGTCGAGCAGACGCTGGGCCAGCTGGTTCGCCAGCATGCCGTCGTGGCTGCGTGCCACGATAAGGAATTCCTCGCCGCCCCAGCGCACGATGAGGTCGTCGTCGCGCACGGCCTGGCGCAGCCGCTCGGCAATCTCGATGAGGACGGTGTCACCGGCGGCATGGCCGAAGCTGTCGTTGATGCGCTTGAAGTGGTCGATGTCGATGAGGAAGAGACTGGCCGCCAGACCCTCGCCGCTGGCCAGGGTCTTGATCGCGGCCTGGAAGTGGCGGCGGTTGGCCAGCCCGGTCAAGGGGTCGGTCTCGCTCTGGCGCTTCAGCGAGGCATTGCTGTGGGCCAGCGCCTCGTTGGTGCGACGCACGCGGCGGAAGGCCTGCCAGAGCAGGCCCAGCGACACCAGCACGCAGCCGCCCATGGCCGACCACAGCGTCAGCGCCAGGTTGCGCTGGTGGACCTGCTCGGCCTTGAGGGCGTTGTCGCGGTTGAGCAGCTCGATGTCGCGCGCACGCTGTTCGGCGTCCTGGCGCTCCTGGGCCTCCAGCAGCAGCTTGCGGGTCTCGTCGCGCAGCACGCGCTCGTCCATGCGGCGATGCTCGCGGTAGGCGGCGATGGCGCCGGCCAGGTCGCCGGCGCGTTCCAGATAACCCGCGAGCTCCTGCCAGCCGGCGGAGGCGTAGGACATGGCGCCCTGCTGTTCGTCCAGCGTGATGCCGGCGCGCACGTCGTCGCGGCCCTCGGCGATGCGGCCCATGGCGATCTTGGCCAGGCCGATGTTGGAGCGGGCGACGCTTTCGGCGCTGATGTTGCGCGTCGCGCGCGCCAGCGGCAGCGCCTGCTCGGCGAGTTCCAGCGCCCGCGCCGGGTGGCCCTGGCGCAGGTGATAGTCGGCGAAGTTGGCCAGGCCCAGGGCGCGCACCGAGTCGGCACCAGCGCGCGTGGCCTGTTCCAGCGCATCCGAATTGGCCTGTAGCGTGATGCTGGAGTCACTGTCCTCGGCGTAGACGATGCCACGCATCGTGTAGACCTGGTTCAGCGTCATCGGGTCCGGGTCCTTCTGGGCCTCGGTGAGCGCCTGGCCGATGAGCTGGCGGGCGCGCGCCGGCGTGTCCGCACGGCTGGACGTGAAGGCCAGGTCCACCAGCGTCAACGCCACGCGCCAGGGCCGGCCGATCTGTTCGGCCAGGCGCTGGGCAGCGTGGCCCTGGTTCAGCGACAGGTCGAGTTCACCCGAATCGCTGGCGATGGCCATGAGCTGGTGGTGGTAGCGCCAGCGGAACACGGGCGCGGCGGCATTGAGCTGGGCGGCGTCCACGGCCAGCAGCGTCTTGCGCGCCTCGCGCAGGTCGCCGTGCGAGCGCAGGTATTCGGCGCTGGTGCTGGCGGCTGCGACGGCGGCCGCGGCGCGCAGTTCACCGGCTGGCCAGTCGCGCAGGCGCTGGGTGATCTGGTCGGTCAGCGCGCGGTCGCGTGCATAGGCGGCGAGCAACCCACGCAGGGCCAGCACGTCCAGCTCGGCGGCGCTGCCGGCTGGCAGCTTTTCGCCGCGGACCCGCAGCTCCTGCTCCAGCGCCGCGGGCTTGGCGCGGGCAGCGCGCTCGATGCGTTCGAGGTCATGGGCCAGGCCTTCGTCCGGCACGTTCGATGCGGCGGAGGCGGGCGCACCGGGACCCTCGCTGGGCGAGCAGGCGCACAGCAATGCCAATGCGGCCAGCGCCGCGCACAGCGTCGATCGTGAAGCCAGGGATTGATGCATCGAAACGGTTGGCGGCCGGGCTTGCCGGGCCGCGCTGCTGATTTCAGCGCGGTTCGGCCTGGCTGTTGCGGATCCCACGTCAGAGACCGTTGAAATTACACGCAACCGTAAGAATCGCCAGGCTAGGCCGGTCGGGCGCCGGGCCCCTGATATCCGCGCGGCACCGCGCCAAGCAGGCGGCGCGTGTAATCCTCACGCGGGGCCTGGATGATCTCGCGCGTGGGTGCCTGCTCGACAACGTCGCCGTTCTGCATCACCAGCACCTCGTCGGAGATGAACTTGACGACGGCCAGGTCGTGGCTGATGAAGATGTAGCTCAGGCCGAATTCGTCCTGCAGGTCCTTCAGCAGGTTGAGCACCTGGGCCTGCACCGACACGTCCAGCGCCGACACCGCCTCGTCCAGTACCAGCACCTCGGGCTGCAGCGTCAGGCAGCGCGCGATGGCGATGCGCTGGCGCTGGCCGCCCGAGAACTCGTGCGGGTACTTGGCCATTGCGCTCTCGTCCAGGCCCACCTTCTTCAACAGGGCGACGGCACGGGCCTCGCGGTCGGCGGTGCTGGTGCCGATGCCGTGGATCTCCATCGGCTCGCGCAGCGTCTGGCCGATGGTGAAGCGCGGGTTCAGCGAGGCATAGGGGTTCTGGAACACGACCTGGATGCGGCGGCGCATCTGCTGCCAGTCGGCACCGCTCATCTTCAAGAGGTCCTTGCCTTCGAACAGCACCTGGCCGCCGGTGGGCTCATGCAGGCGCAGCAGCGTCAGGCCCATGGTCGTCTTGCCCGAGCCCGACTCGCCGACCACGCCCAGCGTGTGGCCCTTGCGCAGCTTGAAGTTGACGCCCTTGACGGCCTTGAACTCGCGCTTGCCGAACAGGCCGTCCTTGAGCCAGAAGCTTTTCTGCAGGCCGGTCACTTCCATGATGACGGGCGCGCTGTCGTCCTTCACCTTCGCGTCGTTGCTTGCCGCCCGGCCGGCGATGTGGTCGTCGATGACCATCAGCCGCGCCGGGTTCTCCGTCAGCGACGGCCGGCAGGCCAGCAGGGCCTTGGTGTAGGCGTCCTGCGGGTCGTTGAAGATCTGCGCCACCGGTGCGTTCTCGCGCACCTGGCCGTGGCGCATGACGACGACCTGGTCCGAGATCTCGCCGACGACGCCGAGGTCGTGGGAGATGAAGAGCAGGCTCATCTTGTGGCTCTCCTTGAGCCGCGCCATCAGCTCCATGACCTGGCGCTGGATGGTCACGTCCAGCGCCGTCGTCGGCTCGTCGGCGATCAGCAGCTTCGGGCTGCAGGCCAGGGCCACGGCGATCATCACGCGCTGCTGCTGACCGCCGGACATCTCGTGCGGATAGGCCTTCAGGCGCCGCTTGGGCTCGGGGATGCCGACCTCGTTGAGCAGCTCCTCGGCACGCACCAGGGCCTGGCGGCGGCTCATGCCCATGTGCTTCATCAGCGGCTCGCAGATCTGCGTGGCCACGTCGAAGACCGGGTTCAGCGAGCTCATCGGGTCCTGGAAGACGCAGGCGATGTCGCGGCCGCGGATGGCCTGCAGATCGCGCAGGGAAGCCTGCAGCAGGTCGCGGCCCTGGAACAGGATGCGCCCTTCGCGCTCGGCATTGCTGGGCAGCAGGTTGAGCACGGACATGGCCGTGACGCTCTTGCCCGAGCCCGACTCGCCGACCAGCGCCACGGTGCTGTTCTCCGGCACGTCGAAGCTGACGCCCTTGACGGCGAGCGTGCGCTGCATGGCGCCGTTCTGCTTGCCCATGCGAAAGGCGACTTTGAGATCTTGGATGCTTAGCAGCATGGCTGGCCTCCCGCCGGGCCGCCCCAAGGGCAGGCCGCGCCCCCTCGGGGGGCAGCGAACAAAGTGAAGCGTGGGGGCATCTGTTTCATTCCAGGCCTCGCAGCTTCGGGTCCAGCGCATCGCGCAGCGCGTCGGTGAACAGTGCGAACGCGGTGACGAAAACGGCCATGCAGGCCGTCACGGCGGCCAGCTGCCACCAATAGCCGAGGATCATTTCGTTCTGTGCCTCGGCCAGCATGGTGCCCCAGGACACCTGGTCGACGCCGACGCCCAGGCCGAGGTAGCTCAGGATGACCTCGCTCTTGATGAAGCTGACGACGTGCAGCGACAGCTGCACCAGCGCCACGTGCGACACATTGGGCAGGATGTGCTTGAACATGCGCGAGGCCTGCGAGGCGCCGATGGCTTCGGCCGAGCGCACGTACTCGCGCACGCGGTGCTTCATGAATTCGGCGCGGATGAGGCGGTAGATGCCCGTCCAGCCCGTCAGCGCCAGGATCGAGACGACCGCGCCGACGCCGCGCGGGAAGATGGCCGCGAAAGCGAAGATCAGCAAGATGCTGGGGATGGCGGTGAAGACGTTGTAGACCCACTCCAGCAGGTCGCCGACCTTGCCGCCGAAGAAGCCCGAGATGGCGCCCAGCACGGTGCCGATCAGCGTCGCGACGAGGGCCGCCGCCAGGCCGACGACGATGGACACCTCGGCCCCCTTGATGACCTTGGCCAGCACGTCGCGGCCCAGGCGGTCGCCGCCCAGCGGCAGGGTCTCGGCCCTGGGCGCCTCCTCGGTCTTGAAGGCCTTGGCGCGCTCCGCCCACTCGGCGTAGCGCGGCGCCAGCGGGTCGATGTCGGACAGGTCGACGTTGGGGCCCTTGGGCGTGGCGATGGTGCCGGTGTCTTCCTGCGGCTGGGGCCCGAGCAGCGTGGGCGGCGCGTTGGGCACGCCGACCTCCTGCTGCCAGCCTGAGGCCAGCAGCTTGGTGGCCGCCAGCAGCACCAGGACGAGGAAGGCACCGACGACCCACATCGACACGACGCCGACGCGGTCGGTCTTGAGGCGCCGCCACGCGGCGGCCCAGACGCCGCCGCTCGAAGATTTTGCGGCCAGGACCGGGCCGGAGGAGTTGGAGACCGCGGTCATTTCAGCACCACGCGCGGGTCGACCATCTTGTAGAGCAGGTCGACGACAAGGTTGACGGTCATCGTCAGTGCGGCCAGGTAGATGGCGAAGGCCTGGATGACCGGGTAGTCGCCGCGGTTGACCGCCAGCAGCAGCTCGCGGCCCAGGCCCGGAATGGAGAAGAACACCTCGATGAGGAAGCTGCCCACCAACACGCCCGGCAGCAGCACCGAGACGTTGGTCAGGATGGGGATCATGGCGTTGCGCAGCACATGCTTGAGCAGCACCGTGCCCTCGGTCATGCCCTTGGCGCGCGCGGTGCGCACATAGTCGTGGCCAATTTCGTCGAGGAAGAAGCTGCGGTACAGCCGGATCTGCGGCGCCATCGACACGGCCACGGCGACCAGCACCGGCAGCGGCGCGTAGGTGGTCAGGTTGGTCCAGTGGCTGCTCGTCCAGCCCTGCACGGGGAACCAACCCAGGCGGAAGGCGAAAAGGTACTGCGCCAAGATGACGTAGACCAGCAGCGAGATGGACACTGCCACGGTCGTGCAGATCATCACCGTGCGGTCGGTCAGGCTGCCGCGCACGGTCGCCACGGCCAGCGCGAAGGGGATGGCCAGCATCACCTCGAGAATGAGGATGGGCAGCGTCACCGTCAGCGTGGCCGGCAGCCGGGTGGCGAACAGGTTGGCGACCGATTCGTTGGTCGCCCAGCTCTTGCCCCAGTCGAAGCTGACGATCTGCTTGATGAAGATCCACAGCTGCTCCCAGACCGGCTTGTTCAGCCCGAGCTGCTCGCGGATGGACTCGATCTGCTCCGGGCTGGCGTTCAGGCCGCCGAGGATGATGGCCGGGTCGCTGCCGAAGTACTTGAAGAGGAAGAACACCAGCAGCACGACACCGAGCAGGGTCGGGATCATCTGCCACAGGCGTCGGATCAGATAGGCCGCCATTCAGGGCTCCAGAAACCACAAACCCCGCCGTGGGTGCGGGGTTACACGAGAGAACGGGGCGGAGTCTATGCGAGTCACCTTCGGCTTTGCGTTGACGGTTTCACTAGACTCCGCGACTTTCCTGCCACCCCGCGCACGTTGCGATGAAGCTTCCCTCCCTGCTGACCGCCCTGCTGCTGGCCTGCGCTCTCCAAGCTGCCCAGGCCCAGAGTCCGGCACAAGAAAAGGTGCTGCGCTACGCCTTCAAGTCCGCCGAGACCGGCTTTGACCCTGCCCAGATCACCGACACCTACTCCAAGGCGGTCGTGGCGGGCATCCTGGACGCGCCGCTGGAGTACGACTTCGGCGCCCGCCCCTTCAAGCTGCGCCCGGCCACGCTGACGGAGATGCCCGAGATCAGCGCCGACTTCAAGACGCTCACCTTCCGAGTCCAGCCCGGCATCCTCTTCTGCGATGACCCGGCCTTCAAGGGCGCCAAGCGCGAACTGGTCGCGGCCGACTACGTCTACTCGATCAAGCGCCACTACGACCCCAAGCTCAAGAGCGGCAACCTCTACCTGCTGGAGAACGCCAAGATCATGGGCCTGTCGGAGCTGCGCCGCGAGCTCATGAAGGCCAAGAAGCCCTTCGACTACGACCGCGAGGTCGAGGGCCTGAAGGTGCTGGACCGCTACACCTTCCAGGTCAAGCTGGGCGTCGGGGACCCGCGCTTCATCTACCAGTTCAGTGATGCCGGCTTCCTCGGCGCCGTGGCGCGCGAGGTCGTCGAGTTCTACGGCGACAAGATCATGGAGCATCCGGTTGGCACCAATGCCTTCCGGCTGGCCGAATGGCGGCGCAGCTCGCGCATCGTGCTGGAGAAGAACCCGAACTTCCGCGACGTTCGTTACGCCGAGACCACCCCTCCCGAGGCCGACCCGCGCGTGAAAGGCGAGGTGGCGGCGCTGCAGGGCCGCAAGCTGCCGATGGTGGACCGCGTCGAAATCGACATCATCGAGGAGGCGCAACCCCGCTGGCTGGCTTTCCTGCGCGGTGAGTTCGACGTCATCGAGGAGGTGCCGCCCGAGTTCGCCAGCATCGCGATGCCCAACAACCATCTCGCCCCCAATCTCGTCAAGCAGGGCCTGTCCATGACGCGCTACCCGCGCGCCGACGTCGCGGTGTCCTACTTCAACATGGAAGACCCGGTCGTCGGTGGCTATACGCCCGACAAGATCGCGCTGCGCCGCGCCATCAATCTGGCCGTGGACCTGGACAAGGAGATCCGCCTCGTGCGCCGCGGCCAGGCCGTCAAAAGCCAGAACGGCATCCCGGCGGTCGCCTTCGGCCATGACCCGGCAATGAAGACGGAGATGAGCGAGTTCGACCCCGCCAAGGCCAAGGCTCTGCTCGACCTCTACGGCTACACCGACAAGGACGGCGACGGCTGGCGCGACCAGCCCGACGGCAAGCCGCTGTTGCTGGAGTACGCCACTTCGCCCGACAGCACCTTCCGCCAGCTCGCCGAGCAGTGGCAGAAAAACATGGAGGCGCTGGGCGTGCACATGGTCTTCAAGATCGCCAAATGGCCCGAGCAGCTCAAGGCCGCCAACGCCGGCAAGTTGCAGATGTGGGGCGTCGGCTGGGTGGGCACGACGCCCGATGGCGATACCTTCCTGGCGCTGGGTTCCAGCAAGTCCAAAGGCAATGCCAACAAGGCCCGCTTCGATCTGCCTGCCTTCGAAGCCCTCTACGACCGCCAGAAGGCCCTGCCCGACGGCCTCGAGCGCCGGGCTGCCATGCAGGAGGCCCAGCGCCTGATGGTGGCCTACGCACCCTATAAATTCCACGTCCACCGCATCTGGACCGACATGGCCCAGCCCTGGGTGCGCGGCTACAGCCGCAACATCTTCGTGCGCGACTTCTGGAAGTACATCGACGTCGACCGTAGCGCCACGCCCAAGGCCAAGTGATGAAACACCTCCTCGCCCTGCTCACCGCCTGCCTGTCCCTGCTCACCCCGGCCCAATCTGCACACGCGGCCGAGCCGGTCAAGACGCTGCGCTATGCCTTCAAGATCGCCGAGACCGGCTTCGACCCGCCGCGCCTGGCGGACATCTATTCGCGCAGCATCACCGCCCACATCTTCGAGACGCTGTACGCCTTCGACCCGCTGGCAAGGCCGACGCGGCTGATGCCGCTGATCGCCGTCGGCGAGCCCGAGATCAGCGCCGACTTCCGGACCTTCACGATGAAGGTCAAGCCGGGCATCTACTTCGCCGACGACCCGGCCTTCAAGGGCAAAAAGCGCGAAGTCACGGCCGCCGACTTCGTCTACAGCATCAAGCGCTTTGCCGACCCGGCCAACAACGCGCAGGCCTGGACGAGCTACGAGGACCAGGACATCACCGGCCTGGGCGCGGCGCGCGACAAGGCCCTCAAGACCAAGCAGCCCTTCTCCTACGACACCGAGATCGCCGGCGTGCGGGCGCTGGACCGCTACACGCTGCAGATCAAGACCAATGGCCCGCGGCCGCGTCTGATCGAATCCATCTTTGCCGGCAATGACCTCTACGGCGCGGTGGCCCGCGAGGTGGTCGAGTTCTACGGCGACAAGATCATGGAGCACCCGGTCGGCACCGGCCCCTTCATGCTCAAGGAGTGGCGGCGCAGCTCGCAGATGGTGTTCGAGCGCAACCCCGACTACCGCGAGCGTCACTACGAAGCCCAGCCCGCGCCGGGCGACGCCGAAGCCCAGGCGATCTACGCGCGGTTCAAGGGCCGCCGCATCCCGATGATCGACCGCGTCGTCGTCGATGTCATCGTCGAGAACCAGCCGCGCTGGCTGGCCTTCCTGAACAACGAGCACGACTTCATCGAGAAGGTGCCCGAGGAGTTCATCACCCAGGCCGCGCCGGGCGGCAAGCTCGCACCCAACCTGGCCAAGCGCGGCATGCAGGCCGTGTTCACGCTGGCGCCCGACATGACGCTGACCTGCTTCAACCTCGAAGACCCAGTCATCGGCGGCATGACGCCCGACAAAATCGCGCTGCGCCGTGCGATCTCGCTGGCCTTCGATGTGCGCAAGGAAATCAAGAGCGCGCGCCGCGGCCAAGGGACGCCGGCCCAGGCCCCCATCGTGCCCAACACCAGCGGCTACGACCCCGCGTTCAAGAGCGAGWTGAGCGACTACGACCCGGCGCGCGCCAAGGCGCTGCTGGACATGTATGGCTATGTCGACAAGGACGGCGATGGCTGGCGGGACCTGCCCGATGGCAGCCCGCTGATCCTCACGCGCAACACCGAGCCCAACTCGCTCAACCGCGCCATCGACGAGCTATGGGAGAAGGCCCTGCGCGCCGTTGGCATCCGGCTGCAGGTCAAGATCCAGCAGTGGCCCGAGAACATGAAGGCCGCGCAGGCCGGCAAGTACCAGATGTGGCCGGTGGGCTCGACGGCGGCCTCGTCGGACGGTCAGGAGGCCATGCAGCGCCTCTACGGCCCCGCTTCGGGCACGCAGAACCTGCCGCGCTTCAAGAACGCGCGCTTCGACGAGATCTACGACCGCATGCAGGCCATGCCTGACGGCCCCGAGCGCGAGGCCCTGTTCAAGGAGGCCAAGCGCATCGCCGTGACCTACATGCCCTACAAGGTGCATGCCCACCGCATCCTGACCGACATCGAGCAGCCCTGGATGAGCGGTTTCCGCCGCCCGCTGTTCTGGCAGGACTTCTGGCAGTTCGTGGACATCGACCCCGGCAAACAGCCTGTCCATTGATTTCCGCGGGCGCGTCCTGCAGATTCGACCGACTGTCGCAACACGCTGGCCTGCACGCGCCAGGCCGCTAGGCTTCGTCCCATCAACCCCGAAAGGAGCCCCAAGATGAACGACGCAGAAGAACTCAACAAGCTGGCCGACCTGCATGCACGCGGTGTGCTCAACGACGAGGAGTTCGCCCGCGCCAAGGCCCGCTTGCTCAGCGGCCAGGCCACGGCGAGCCAAGGCAGTGCGGCAGGCCCCAACGTCGGCGCCGTCAACGGCCTGCGCCGCGCCCGCATCGACCGCTGGGTCGGCGGCGTCTGCGGCGGCATCGCCCGCACGACCGGGCTGGATTCCTGGGTCTGGCGCCTGATCTTCACGGTGCTCTTCCTGGCCTTCGGCAGCGGCATACTCCTGTACGTCCTCCTCTGGATCTTCGTGCCGGAGGAATGAAAGAGGCCCTTGGGCCGACGCCTCCAGTGACTGCCACGGAACCGGCTTTGCCGGGCCGTCGGCAGTGCCCCCTTGAGGGGGCGGCCGTCAGGCCGTAGGGGGTGGGATAAATACACCAGGAGACAGCCCGATGAAACAGCTCGCCGGCCTCGACGCCAGCTTCCTCTACCTGGAAACGCCGCAGATGCCGATGCATGTCGGCGCGCTGCACCTGCTGGAGCTGCCTGTCGGCTACGACGGTGACTACGTCGAAGACCTGCGCGAGCACATGCGGGCGCGCATGCCGCTGCTGCCGGCCCTGCGCCGCCGCCTGGTTGCGATGCCGCTGGGCCTGTCCAACCCGGGCTGGGTGGATGCCGACCCCGATCTCGAGGAGCACATCGTCGAGATCCCGCTCCCCGAAGGCAGCGGCATGGCTGACCTGGAGGCGCAGGTCGGCGCCCTGCACCCCGTGCTGCTGGACCGCAGCCGGCCGCTGTGGAAGTTCCATGTCTTCACTGGCCTGGAGCCCGGTCCCGATGGCCAGCAGCATGTGGCCCTGTACACCCAGCTCCACCACGCCGCCGTGGACGGCCAGGCCGCCGTCGCGCTGGCTCAGGTCATCCTCGACCTGAGCCCGGAGCCGCGTGCCATCGACGCCATCGCCGCCCGCGGCAAAAAGCGCGGCCAGCTCGGCACCGTCGGCATGCTGCGCGCCGCCGTGTCGCAGCAATGGAAGCAGACCGTCAAGCTGGCCCGCTCCCTGCCCAGCGCCGCCAACATCCTCGGCAACATGGCCATGGGCTACGCGGGCGGCGCCGCGGCTGGCGCCTCCATCGACAAGCTGCGCACGCTGCTGGGCGACGTTGCCGCGCAGACGACGGCGGTCGTGCGCGGCAAGACAGCTGTCTCCAGCCTGGGGCCGGCGCCACGCACGCGCTTCAATGTGAGCCTGTCTGACACCCGCTCCTTCTCAGGCGTCACGTTGCCGCTGGCCGAGCTGAACCGCACGCGCAAGCGCCACCACGCCAGCATCAACGACGCCGTGCTCTTCGTCATCGGCGGCGCGCTGCGGCGCTACTTCGCCAAGCATGGCCCGCTGCCGCGCAAGAGCCTGATCGCCGCCGTGCCCGTGTCCACACGCGCTGCCGGCGACACCACGTCCAACAACCAGGCCACCATGACCTTCATGAGCCTGGGCACGCACCTGAGCGACCCGAGCGAGCGCCTGGCCCATGTGATGGCCTCCAGCAAGGCCATGAAGGCGCAGATGAGCCAGCTCAAGAGCCTGATGCCGACCGACTTCCCCTCCCTGGGCATCCCATGGCTGATGCAGGCCGGCGCCATGCTCTACGGCCGCGCCAAGGTGGCCGAGAAGCTGCCCGTCGTCGCCAATGTCGTCATCTCCAACGTGCCCGGGCCACAGCTGCCGCTGTATCTGGCCGGCGCCAAGATGCTGACCAACTACCCCACGTCGATTGCCGTGCACGGCCTGGCGCTGAACGTGACGGTGCAGACCTACAACCAGTCGCTGGACATCGGCCTGATGGCCTGCGGCGAGGCCTTGCCGGAGACGGCGGAGCTGTCGGCGTACGTCGAGGCGGCGTTCATGGAGTTCCAGGCGCTGCCGGTGGCGGAGGTTGTCGAGCCTGAGCCGGTGCCGGTGGTGAAGAAGGCGCCGGCCAAGAAAGCCCCGGCTAAGAAGGTCGCAGCGAAGAAGGCACCCGCCAAGCGACGAGCAGCCGCTGCGGCCTGATCGCGCATGAGCGGCTCGCCCGCTCATGCGAAGTCACCAACGCGACACCCCAGCCCCGGGCAAGCACGCCCCGGAAACAGGCGACAGCTGGCTAACATCGCCGGGCCTGCCCGTTCCCCGCTTTCCGCATGCCCGCCTCCCGCTCGCCACGTTTCTCACACTGGCACCAGACCTCTACCACCCCTCATCCCGACTGGTCCGACTTGCGCGCACCCAACGCCTGGCTGCTGATGCTGGAGGGCCGCGCGCCCTGGGAGTACGCGGCCCTGCTGGCCACCATGCCGTGGATGAAGAAGCTGCCACATGGCGACGGCCATCCCGTGCTCGTCTTCCCCGGCCTGGGCGCGCATGACTTCACCACGGCACCACTGCGCGCCATGCTCGACTCGCTGGGCTACACCACGCAGGGTTGGGGCCAGGGCTTCAACTTCGGCCCACGCGCCGGCGTGCTGGAGCAGACCAAGGCCGACCTCGTCGAGCTGCACCGGCGTCACGGCCGCAAGGTCAGCCTGATCGGCTGGAGCCTGGGCGGCATCTATGCCCGCGAGCTGGCCAAGGAATGCCCGGAACTGGCGCGCTGCGTCGTCACGCTGGGCACGCCCTTCACCGGCCATCCGCGCGCCACCAACGCCTGGCGCTTCTTCGAGATGGTCAGTGGCCATGCGTCCAACGACCCGGAGCTGATGGAACAGATCCGCCAGGCACCGCCGGTGCCGACGACCTCCATCTACTCCAAGAGCGATGGCGTCGTCGCCTGGCGCTGCAGCGTCAACGCGCCCTCGCCGCTGGCCGAGAACATCGAGGTGCAGGCCAGCCACATCGGCCTGGGCGTGAACCCGATCGCGCTGTATGCGCTGGCAGACCGGCTGGCGCAGCCGGATGGGGATTGGCAGCCGTTTGAGCCCAAGGGGGCGAGGCGGTGGTTCTACAAGGCGCCGGTGCGGCCGTAGAACGCCCAGCCACCCGTCGGGCACGCATCGTGCAGCATGCACGACGGTGCTCTTGTGTGCTGTTGACAACCCCACCATGCCCTGGACCTTCGCCCACCCCGCAGCCGTCCTGCCCCTGCGGTCTCTCTGCCCCCGCTGGCTCTCGTTTCCCGGCCTGATCCTGGGGGCCATGGCCCCCGACCTGAGCTACTACGTCGGCATGCACGGCCCCTGGCGCGCCTTCTGTCACACGCCGATGGGGGTCCTGACCGTCTGTCTGCCGGCCGGCCTGCTGTTGTTGGGCCTCATGCTGCGGTGGCCGCGCCCGCTGACCGTGCTGCTGCCCGAGCCTCACCGGTCGTTGGTGCGCGGTGAGCTACAGCCGCCGCCGCGAGCGGCCGTCGCGCGCTGGGCGGTCGCCGTGCTCTCCATCCTGCTCGGCGCGGCAACCCACCTGCTGTGGGACCTCTTCACCCACCCCGTGCCGCCACTCACCGACCTGCTGCCCTGGCTGGCCCAGCCACTGCTGACCTTCCTGGGCCGGCCGCTGACGGTCGCCCGGCTGCTGCAGCACCTGAGCACCGTGGCCGGCGCGCTGGTCCTTGCCGTCGCCTACGCCCGGGTGGTGCGCCGGCAGCCCGACCGCACGGAAGCGCCGGACCCGCGGCGCGCCCGCGTGCTGTGGGCCTGCCTGGCGGTGGCGCTCGCGGTCGGCGCACAGTCCGCCTGGGCCCTTACGCCCGACACGCTGCCCGGCTACCCGATGCGCCGGCTGGTGCGCACGGTCGTCTGGAGCACCAGTTGCTTCGCCACGCTGTTCGTCATCGGCAGCGTCGCCTGGTGGCGCCGCCTGGGCGACGCCTGACCCTTGAACCCATATTCAACCCGCTCCCGCATCTCGCGGTAAGGTATCGCCCTTAACCCGGACCCCCGACCATGCAACACCACACCCTCGCCGCCGAAGACAAGGCCGCCAAGAAAGAAGCCCCCGAGAAGATGGAAGAGCAGCTGCTCTTCAAGGGCCGCTTCGTGATGATCTTTGGCGAGATCGACGACAAGATGGCGCACGCCACCTGCCGCCGGCTGCTGGCCCTGTCGCAGGACTCCGATGCGCCGATCACGCTGCTGATCTCTTCCCCTGGTGGCCATGTGGAGAGCGGTGACGCCATCCACGACATGATCCGCTTCGTGCGCGCACCGGTGAACGTGGTCGGCACCGGTTGGGTCGCCAGCGCCGGCACCCACATCTATCTGGCCGTGCCCAAGGAACGCCGCTTCGCGCTGCCCAACACGCGCTTCATGATCCACCAGCCTGCCGGCGGCGCTGGCGGCCAGGCCAGCGACATCGCCATCCAGGCCAAGGAGATCCTGCGCGCGCGTGAGCGTCTCGCCACCACGATCTCGCGCGAGACCGGCCAGCCGCTGGAGCGCGTGCGCTCAGACATCGAGCGCGACTTCTGGATGAGCACCGAAGAGGCCATCGCCTACGGCCTCGTGTCGCGCGTCATCGAGCGCCAAGTGGACTTGGGCTGACCCGCGATGCGTGTCTCGGCCAACGGTGTGCAGATCGAAGTGGACATCCACGGCCCGGACAACGGCGAGCCCTTGCTGCTGATCATGGGCCTGGGCATGCAGCTCATCGCCTGGCCCGAGGGCTTTGTGGACGAGCTCGTGGCCCGCGGCTTTCGCGTCATCCGCTTCGACAACCGCGACGTCGGGCTGAGCCAGCCCTTCGATGAGCTCGGCACGCCCAATATTCCGATGGCGGCCCTGCTGCACACGCTGCGGCTGCCGGTGAAGGCGCCCTACCAGCTCAGCGACCTGGCACGCGACACCGTCGGTGTGATGGACGCACTGGGCATTGCCAAGGCCCATGTCTGCGGTGCGTCCATGGGCGGCATGGTGGCCCAGCATCTGGGTTTTTCGCATGGCCAGCGGCTGAAGAGCCTGACGCTGATGATGACGACCAGTGGCGACCGCAGCGTGCCCAAGGAGAGCCTGAAGGTGCGCCGTGCGCTGCTGTCGCGCCCGCGGCCGGCCACGACGCCGCAGCAGAAGTTCGAGAACGTCCTCGACCACTACGCCAGCCTCTACGGCATCATCGGCAGCCCCGGCTACCCACCCGAACCCAGCCAGTTGCGCGAGCGCCTCGCGCGCGGCGTGAAGCGGTCCTTCCGGCCCCAGGCAGTCGCTCGCCAGATCGTGGCCGTCGCCGCCGATGTGCACCGCGCCGAGCGGCTGCCGCGCATCACGGCGCCCACCCTCATCGTCCACGGCGAGGACGACGCGCTGATCCCGGTCGCCGCGGCGCATGACCTGGCCAAGCGCATTCCCGGCGCGCGGCTGGAAACCATTTCCGGCTGGGGGCACGACCTGCCGGAGGTGCTGTGGCCACGGCTGGCCGCCGAAATCGCGGCCAATGCGGCCCGGGCCTGAGGGCCTCAGCCCTCGGCGCCGCCCAGCTGCTCGACCGCCTCGTAGGCCCTGACCGCAGCGTCGGCCTCGGCGGCGCGCGCGCTTTTCTCCGCCTGGGCGGCGGCCTTCTCGTCGGCCAGCTTGGCCTCGTAGGCCTGCCGCTCCATCGGGGAGACCGTGCCGTCCTCGTCGGTATCGGCCGGCTCATAGGTTTGACTGGTGCTGGTGCTGACCGCGGGCGTCTCGCCGCCGGCAGGCGCCGCACCGCCGCCACTGGCATCAGCCGGGGGCGCCTTGGGCGCGCTGGCCTGTAGTTGCTGTGCTGTCACCTGGACGTCGCCGCCATCGTCCGGCCGGGCCGGAAGACCCTGGGCACTGGGCGCCGCCTGGGCGGCCTGGGTGGCAGTGCCGGCCCGCTTCGCGCCCTCCGTTGAAATCTTGACGACCACGTCCTGCAGGTTGCCGCTGTCCAGCTCCTTGGCGGGCTGCTCGGTGCGGCCGGCAGAGGCGCCGCTAGTCAGGGGACTGGCCGGGGCTTGGGTGTTGACGGCGGCGACCATGGGCAACTCCGGAGTAATCATGGGGTATCGGCAACCCTGGCCAGAACTGAACGGGCTTTACGCCGCTTTCACTGGCCCGCGACGCTCGCCCGCTGCGGGTTGCCCAGTTCGGCGTTCAGCGCGACGGCGGCTTTCACCAGGCCTAGCGCGGTCTCGCGGTCAAACGGCGTGTCCTCTTGCAGCTCCAGCGTGCGCAGCTCGAACTTGCCGCCGCCGCGCATGCGCGGCTCCAAATGCAGCAGCCGCTTGCCGCGCCAGAAGCCGAACAGCACGCGCTCGGGCTCGGCGCGGATCAGAAGCACCGGGCCGTTGCTGAAATAGACGAGGTGGCCCCACTTGAGCTTCTCCTCGAGCCCGGGCGCTGCCTCCAATGCAGCCGCGCGCAGCGCCACCACCTGGGCCTGTTGCCAGCCGCCGAGCGCGGCGACATAGCCGTCGGGATCGGCGGCATCAACGATGTACATCTTCGCCATGCGTCAGCGCGCCTGCGCCTTGATCTCGACCGTCGTGCGCTGCTTGTCCTCGCCCTCGACGGTCAGCGTCAGCGGCACGGTCTCGCCGGCCTTGATCGGACCCTTGAGGCCCATCAGCATGACGTGATAGCTGCCGGGCTTGAGCGCCATGGCCTGGCCGGCGGGCAGCGGCAGCGCATCGACGGCGCGCATCTTCATGACGCCGTCGTCCATCTTCATCTCATGGATCTCGACCATGGCCGCCACTGGCGAACTGGCCGCCACGACCTTGGCCGGCTTGGCCGAGGTCAGCTGCATGAAGGCGCCGGTGGCCTTCTGCGGCGCGACGGTGGCGCGCACCCAGGGGTCGTCCACCCTGACCAAGGGGCTCTGGGCTTGGGCAGCGAAGGCGGCGAACAGGGCGGAGGCGATGAGCAGGCGGCGCATGGTTTGGTCTTGAAACGGAAGGCCCCCATTGTGGCGAGTTCGGGTTCGCCCTGATCGGCGCGCGCCCGCTGCGGGAAACGCATTGACGTCCGGCAAGGGCCGCGGAGAACATGCGCCCAAACAGGGAGAAGACATGAAAATGCGCGTTGCAGAGCCAGGCCCGGGCCAAGAGGCCGGGACGTATTCGCTGATCCAGTTGCGCGCGCCCGGCGCTCGCTCCGGGCCGCAGGTCGCGGTCAGCGATGAACTGCTGAACGCGTTGCGCCGGGCCGCCCGTATCAACGAAGGGACGCAGGACGCGCAGGTCACGTTCGCGTCGCTGCTGCTGGGTTTGTCGCTGACGGAGGGTGGCCCGGGGCGCTGGCTGCGCCAGCGGCTTGAGACGACGGGCCAGGCGCTGGAAGCGCTGCTGCGGCTGGCCAAGTCAAGCCGCACGGCCTACGACGCGCTGGCCGCCCAGCCCGCGCTGGAACTGCCCACGCCTGAGTCCTTCTCCGCCTCGGCCACACGCGCTATCGAGCTGGGCGGCGCGGCGACCGGCACCGGTTTCGTCGCCGACGTGCTGATGGCCATGCTGGCCACGCCGGGCTACCACGACGCCGACTTCCAATCCCTGGGCATCGACCGCATCGAATGGGCCCAGGCCTTGCAAGCCGCACGGCCCCACGGCTTTTCGCCGCCGATCGTGCAGCCTGCCAGCGGCTCTACCTTCACTCCCGAGGTCGCCGCCACCGCGCCTGCGGAAGACGGGCAGCTCGATCTGAATCGCATGGAAAGCCACGTGGCCCACGTGCTGAGCACGGCGCACGCGCTGGCCGGGAGCGCCCCGATCACGCCGCTACACATCCTGGAAGTGGCACGCGCGCAGGCGAACAGCGGCTCGCAGTCCTTCGAGCGCCTGCGGCAGTTGATGGGCCCGCTGCCCGGGCTGTCGCCGCCCTCTGCGACGGTGCTGCCCGGCGAGACGCTGGCACCCGAGCTGCGCACGCAGCTTGCACGTGCCCAGCGGCCGATGGAGGGCAGCACGGAGTACCGCACGATCTGGGGCCGTGACCTTATCACGGCGGCGTTGCTCTGCCCGGATGACGCCGTGCTGCCCGCCGTGGCCGGCGGGCGCGACGCCCTGGACCAGTTGCGCGATGCCTGGTACCGCTACGTGGTGGCCGACACCGTGAGCCGCCCCCCGAGCGATTGGGCCTTGTGGTGGCGCGAGGCCGGCGTGCCCCTGCCCCAGCAGCCGCGTGCCGGCTATGCCGTGGAGAACGATGTCGGCGAGGACCGCCTGGGCATCGGCGCCGAGGCGGCTGCGTTCGCGCGACTCATCCTCGACAAGGACGTCAAGCCACCGCTGTCCATCGGCCTGCTGGGCGACTGGGGCTCAGGCAAGTCCTTTTTCATCGAGCAGATCAAGCGCCACATCGGCGGCCTGCTCGAAGAGAAACGGCCCGAGCTGCATGCGTCGGTCGTGCAGATCGAGTTCAACGCCTGGCATGCGTCCGACACCAACCTGTGGGCCAGCCTCGTCACGAACATCTTCGACGAGATCTGGCGCACGGTGTCGGCGACGGACGAGAACATCGACCCCGAACAGGCCCGCGCCAAGCTGGGTGAGCAGATCGCGCTGGCACGCGGTGCGGTGCACGAAGCGCAGGCCCAGGTCGAGACCGGGCGCATCGCGCTGGCCAAGGCCGAGAAGGAGCTGCAGGCCAGGCAGGAACTGCTAGCCCTGACCCACGTGGCCGGCAAGGAGGTCAAGCAGCGCATCGACAAGCTGGCGCTGGCGGCCGGCTGGCGTGCTCCCATCCAGACCATCAACGACGTGGACAAGGCCGCGCGCGACCTGCTGGCGTCCGGCCAGCGCCTGCGCCAGATTGGCGCCGCGTTGCTCGAGCGGCCCGGCTGGCGCATCGGCTTGCCCGTCACGGCCTGCCTGGCCCTGGCCTGGCTTGGGCTGTCTTTGATCGACGCCGCCCGGCTGTCGGCCTGGCAGCAGCATATGTCCCAGGTGCTCACGACGGTGGCGGGCCTGGTGGGTGCGGTCATCGCGCCGCTCAAGCTGGCCAAGGGCAAGGTGGATGCGCTCGCCGACCAACTCGGCCATGTCCAGTCCGAGTTCGAGCGCAGCCTGAAGGACATGAAGGCCTCCGACAGCGCGGGCGACGCCGAGAAGGCGCAACTGCTCGAGCGCGCGCGCCGCGAACTGGAAAGCAACGAAGAGCGGGTGAAAGTGGCCCGCGCGCAACTGGCCGAGTTGATGAACCAGCAGGTGGCGCTGGACCCGGCGCACCGGCTCGGCAGCTTCTTGCAGGAGCGCGTGCAGTCAAGCCCTTACCGCTCCCAGCAGGGGATCATTTCGCTGGTGCACAAGGACTTCAGCGAGCTGTCGCTCTACATGAAGCGCCTGCGCGAAGAAGCCGCCCGCAAGGCCGAGACGCCGGGGGCCGGCGATGACACCGCCGCCCCGGCCGACGGGGCCGTGAAGATCAAGCCCATCGACCGCATCGTGCTCTACGTCGACGACCTCGACCGCTGCCGCCCCGCGCAGGTGGTGAACATGCTGGAGGCCGTGCACCTGCTGCTGGCGCTGGACCTGTTCGTCGTCGTCGTGGCGGTGGATTCGCGCTGGCTGACGCGTGCGCTGGAGGTGCACTACAGCGAACTGCTGGGCACGGTCCACGCGGCCGACGCCGACGGCCTGCGCGAATCGACGCCGCAGAACTACCTGGAGAAGATCTTCCAGATCACCTACGCCCTGGCGCCGATGCGGGCCACCCATCTGCGCGACTACGTCGACGCCCTGGCAGGGCAAGCCCTGTCCACGCCGTCCGAGGCGGCCGGGCTCGCGCCCGCTGCGGCCGCGGCGCCCCTGGCCCCGAGCGACGCGTCGTCGCTGCCCGTTGCGCCCACTTCTGCCGAAGTCCCGACGCCGCCGCAGCCACCGGTGCCGCAGGGCTCCGCCGCGGCCGTCGCGCCGCAACAGCCGCGAACCGCCCGCGCCATCACCATCGGCGCCCAGGAGCGCGAACTCATCGTGTCCCTGGCGCCGTTGCTTGGCACGCCGCGCCTGACCAAGCGGCTGGTCAACGTCTATCGCGTCATCAAGGCGAGCAAGTCGGCCGACGAACTCGATGCCTTCGAAAGCGGTCGCCGCTCCACCACCTGCCTCGTGATGCTGGCCATCCTGTTCGGCCGCCCGCTCGTCGCCAACGAACTGTTGCGCGGCATTCATGAAGGGACCACGCCTTTCGACAACGGCGGCATGCGCCTGATCGACGCCCTGAAGGCGCGCGTGCCGCCCAATGACGAACCCCTGCGCGTGACCGACGCCTGGCGGCAGACCGCCGAGCTGCTGGCATCCATCGGCATCCTGCACACCGTGGGCGCATTTGCGCGTGAGCCGCAGGAGGTGGCCCGCTACTCGCTGGCTTCGGGGCATGCCTGGCACACCTGGCAGCGCTAGGAGAGGGCGGGCACGCTGCCCGACAACAGCAAGGCAAGCCCGTCTGCGTGTACCCATCCCATTGCAGCGCGGGCTGGGCCCGCCTGCTCGGCGGGCTGGGCGCGGCCCGAGCTGAACTTGATCTTGTCATCGGTCAACAGGGCGCTCATCAGCAGGCTGGGCGGCTTGAGCAAATGTTGAAGGCCTGGGTTCGCGCCGCAGCCTCCCGCTGCAGAAGGGCCAGCATGCGCGCCTCGCGCTGCCTGCACCCGGCCATCCAGCGCCACCGCGCTGTGAGCAATCCCTGCAGCGTCAACCGGGCTCAACAAAGCCTTACCGTTGTGCGCTAAGGCGTGACGGTCACAGCTCGGCCAAACACCCGCCCAGGCCTTCTGCTGCGACTGACAGATGCCGCTCAATTCCAGCAGCCGCTTCACGTTTCTTTCGCCATCTCCTCGATGCTCTTCGTGAGGTGACAGAGGGGTTGGCCGCGGTGGGAAGCAGATGCCGCCCACCCTCAGCACAGGGCTTGACAGCCGCTGTCCACGTGTACTATCGTACTGATACACGTAGGCAGTTAACGATGGATCCCACCCATTTCGTCCACATCAACACCGGCTCGCCCGAGCCCATCTACCGCCAGCTCATCGAGCAGGTGAAGCGGCGCGTCGCGGCCGGGCAGCTCAAGGCCGGCGACGAGATCCCCTCGGTGCGCGAGCTGGCCCAGGCCCTGGCCGTGCACCCCATGACCATCTCCAAGGCCTATTCCCTGCTGGAGTCCGACGGCGTGTTGGAGCGCCGCCGGGGGCTGTCGATGGTGGTGGCGGCGCAGCACCAGCGCGCCCAACCCACTGCCGACCGCGTCGAGCTGCTGCGGCCGACGCTGGAGAAGGCGGCCGCCGAAGCGCGGCAACTGGAGCTCCCCAAGACCCAGGCCCTGCAGCTGTTCAAAACCATCCTCGACGAGACGCAAGCATGACTGCCTCCTCCGCCCACTTTCCCCACTCCGACACCGCCACCGCCGAACTCGCCGGCGTCAGCCTCGCCTACCCCAAGGGCGAGGCCGTGCTGAAGGCGCTGGACTGGACGTTGCAGCCGGGCCAGGTGGTCGGCCTGCTGGGCCGCAACGGCTGCGGCAAGACGACGCTGCTGGAGACGCTGCTGGGCCTGCGTGAACCGCAGCAGGGCCGCGTGCAGCTGTTCGGCCAGGACGCCGCGCGGCTGGATGACGCGGCGCGCGCCCGCATCGGCTATGTGCCCCAGCAGAGCGACCTGTTCGAGAGTTTCACCGCGGCCCAACTGCTGGCCTACTTCAAGAGCTTCTACCCGCGCTGGAACGAGTCCAGGGTCGAAGGCCTGCTGTCGCGCTGGGACATCGCCCGCGACAAACCCATCCGCAAGCTCAGTGGCGGCCAGCAGCAGCGCCTGTCCATCATCCGCGCCCTGGCCCATGAGCCCGACCTGCTGGTGCTGGATGAGCCCGTCGCCAGCCTGGACCCCGTCGGCCGGCGCGACTTCCTGCGCGAGCTGGTCGACCAGGTGCTGGGCCGCGGCACGACCGTCGTGTTCTCCACCCACATCCTGTCCGACCTGGAGCGGGTCGCCTTCAACCTCGCCTTCCTCAGCGACGGCCGCATCGCCCTGCAGGCGCCGCTGGACGAGCTGCTGGAGCAGGTGCGCGCCTTCACCGGCACCGTCACCGAACTGGCCAGCCTGTTCGCGCGGCTGAACGCCCAGCCGCTCAAGCGCACGCCGCTGGAGGCCGGCCGCGAGCGCGTGCTGGCGCGGCTGCCGGCCGGTGTGAGCGCGCCGCTGGACGCACAGGCCGTCAACCTCGAAGACCTGTTCGCGGAGCTGACGTGATGAAAGCCGCCCCCTACAGCCAATTGCTGCTGGCCTTCTGGCGCCAGCGTGATCGCGAATCCCCCTGGGGCCGCCGGGCGCTGTTCGCCCTGGCCGTGCTGGGCCTGGCGCTGGGCGTCTACCTGGCGCCGCAGCTGGCGGTGCCCATGCTGGCCCTTTCGGCGGCACTGGTGCTGATGTCGCTGTGGATGGCCATCATCGGCAGCCTGATACAGCAGAACCATCCCCATGCCGCGCGCTTCGTGCCCGGCCATCTGCGCCAGACGCTGGAGTCCGCGCTCGCAACCTGGGCCGGCTTGTCGCTGGGCAGCGCAGCCCTGCTGTGGCTTTGCCTGCCGCAGATGCCCTCCTTCGCCCTGCTGCTGCTGGGCGCCGCGGCCGTGCTGGCCTTCATGGGCTGGGCGACGCGCGAATGGCAGCTCTGGCTGGTGATCTCCATCGGGCCGGTGCTGTTCTTCGGCACCGGACTGGACCGGCGGCTGGCGCCTCTGGGCACCGCGCTGCGCGAGCTGTGGCTGGCCCAGCCGCTGTCCGTGCTCGCGCTGAGCCTGCTGGCCCTGGGCTGGTCGCTCACGCGGCTGTTCGGCAGGGGCGATGCGGCCCATGCCGAGGCCTATGCCCGCCTGGGCCGCATGCGCCGCGCCGCCGAGGACAGCATGCAGGGCAAATACGCCGGCGCCGCCGCCTTCGGTCGCGTGGGCGAATGGCTGAGCCAGCCTTTTGCGCTCGCCGTGTCGGCCTGGCAGTGCCATGTCGTCGCGCAGGCCGAACCGACTGGCCAGAGCGCCATGCGCCGCGCCGAGATCGTGCTGCATGGCCGGCAGCACTGGCTGCACCAGAGCCTGGGCGCCGTGATGGCCGTGGGCATCGCCGCGCTGAGCTTCTTCATCGCGTTTGCGCTGGCCGGCCAGGGCCTGCAGGACAACTGGACCAAAGGCGCCTACGGCATGGCCATCGGCCTGGCGAGCATCGGTTTCAACCCTTGCTTCACCCTGCCCAACATGCTCTGGCACAGCCGCCGCGAACAGGCCCTGATGCGGCTGCTGCCAGGCCTGCCGCAGGGAGAGGCGCTGAACCGCGCGGTTGCGCGGATGCAGTTGCGCCACGCCCTGGTTGCCTGGACGCTGACGACCGCCGGCCTGGGCCTGCTGGCCTGGGCCGCGAACAATGCCGCACTGCTGTGCCTGGCCTTTGGCGCCCTGCCACTGAGCACCGGCTGGCTGCTGCGCGCGCCTTCGCGCATGAAGTCGCCCACGGCCTGGACCACCGTCGTGCCCATCCTGGCCTTCATGCTGATGGGCTGGGGCATGTTCCTGCTGCAAAAGGATCTGGGCGCGCCGCTGCCTCTGCTGGCAGGCATCAGTGTTGCGCTCAGCGCCGCGCTGGGCGCATGGCGCTGGCGCACGCTGAGCGCTGCGCCAACGGCCTTGCCGGCCGGTCGCTTGAGCTGAAAACGCTCGGCGCAAGCCCGCCGCAAGCTTCAAAAACCGCTCGTCGCGGGCCTCGCGCCGCTCGCCGGTCGGGGGTCTCGGTTCGTGAACTGACGCACGGACAAAACACGGCTTACATCCGCACACTGCGTCCCATGCAGTCGGCAAACCCGTCGAAAGGCGGGGACGCAAAGCCACCGGTCTTCGTGCTCTGACAGGAGCAAAAGACAGCGGGGCCGCCCTGGGCGGACAAGGACATGTCCGCAGCGTGGCACACGGGGAGGTGCCGGCTACTGCCCAGTAGCCCCACCCTTTGCATCAACCCGAAAGACCACGCCATGAAGTACCAAGCCATTGCCTTCGCTGCCCTCGCCCTGTTCGCCCAGGCCAGCTTCGCCGCCGACCCGACGGCCCAGCTCACCGGCCTCGTGCGCATCGTCAAGAGCGACGGTCAGACCGTCCTCGCCCAGGCCGCGCCCATGCTCGTCGCCGCCAACGGCACGGCCACGGGCGCCATGCCCCAGATCACCGTCAGCGAGAAGGATGCCTTCATCTCCAGCCTCGGCCGCTGCGCCTTCAACTTCAAGTACGACGAGGTCAGCGCCTCGGCCGTGGCCACCAGCACCAACCGCATCTACAGCAACGACACACTGATCGCGCAGAACACGCAAATCGCGCTGACGCCCAAGGTCGTCAAGACGATCTGGACCCAGCCCTATCTCTTCGCCGGCGCGAACAACGTGAAGGTCGTCGTCAATGTCGACGGCGTGCCGAGCACGGGCTGGGTGCGCATCAACGTGAGCGGCACCTGCGGCAAGCCCGCCGCGGCACCAGCTCCGGCACCCGTGGCCGCACCGCCCGCACCGGCCCCGTCGCCCGCTCCCGCACCGGTCGTCTATGTCCAGCCGGGCTCTGGCGACTGGAACAACCTCAACAACGCCTGGGGCTACAGCAACTACGCGGCAACCCAGCTCAAGGGCAAGGGCTATGCGAAGTACGCCGAGATCGTGCGCCTGAACGCCGCCCTCACGACGGCGATCAACGCCAAGAAGATCTCGACCGGTGACTACGGCAGCCTGATGGCGGCCTGGAACGCACTGATGGCCGACCCCGCCTTCAAGGCCGCGATGGCGGCCATCGTGCCGACACCAGGCGTCAAGTAAAGACCCCTCGTCCAGTCCCGCTCCGCTGAACACGAGCGGGCCTAACCGGCCCCCCGAGGGGGCGGCGATGCTTGGCGGCATTGAGCCGCAAGCACATCGCCATGGCGGGCCGGCTAGGGGCGGCCCGTCGCTCGGCCCGAGCGCACCACGTTACTGGTTGATTTCCGGCTCGGCCAGCTGGGCCAGCAGGGTCAGCGACTCCTGCCAGCCCAGGTAGCAGGCCTCGGCCGGGATCATGGCCGGGATGCCTTCCTGCTTGATGTGCACCTCGGTGCCGCAGAACACGGCGCGCAGCTCGACGGTCGTCGTCATCTCGCCGGGCAAGTTGGGGTCGTCAAAGGCCGCCGTGTAGCGCAGCTTCTGGCCTGGCACCAGTTCCAGGTAGCGGCCGCCAAAGCTGTGGCCGCCGCCGGTCGTGAAGTTGGTGAACGACATCTTGTATGTGCCGCCCACCTTGGCGTCCATTTCATGGACGGTGCCGGTGAAGCCATGCGGCGGCAGCCACTTGGCCATGGCGGCCGGTGTCGTGAAGGCGCGGTAGACGCGGTCGGGCGGGCAGCGCAGCACGCGGTGCAGGGTGACGGTGTTGGTCATGGTCGATTCCGTGGTTGGACAGAGGATGGCCCTCTGTCATGACGACGATCAGAGCCCGACCGGATCGACAACGCCAACCCGGAAAAAACCCTAGATCGGCAACTCGGTGAAATAACGGCCGCCGTGGAAGATCAGCGGCTGAGCGCCGAGCCGGGACGAGCAACGCTCGACTTCGCCGACGAAGATGACGTGGTCGCCCTCCTCGTAACGGCTGCGGTTGGCGCATTCGAAGACGGCAGCAGCCCCCTCCAGCACCGGCGCGCCGCCCGCGCCCTCGTGCCAGGCCACGCCGGCGAAGCGATCGATGTCACGCGTCGCGAAGCGCTGGGCCAGCTCCTTCTGGTCGGCCGCGAGGATGTTGATGGCGTAATGCGAGCCATGCGAGAACACCGGCATGGAGCCGGCGCGGCGCGCCAGGCTCCACAGCACCAGGGGCGGGTCCAAGGACACGGAGTTGAAGGAATTGGCGGTGAGGCCGACCAGGCCGCCGTCCGCAGCGCGAACGGTGACGATGGTCACGCCGGTGGCAAACATGCCCAGTGCGGCGCGGAATTGCTGGCTGTCCATGGGGTGATTGTCGCCAGTCCCGCGCCGCTGTCCTACGAAAGCCGCCATCGCCGCCCAAGCACAATGTCGGCATGGATGCCGACGACTTCCAGGTCCGCGACGACCTGCAGTTCACTGACCCGCCGACGCGCATGTTCGGCGCCTGCGCCGACTGCGCCGCCGGCCGCTGCGCGCCACCGGCCCTGCGCGGCCGCCGCCTGTTCACCGGGCTGCTTGCCGCTACCGGTGCCGCAGCGTTCATGCCAGCCTGGGCACGCGAAGGCGTGGAGGTCGGGCCCAAGAGCAAGTTCACCGGCTTCGTGTCGGCCGACCAGCTGGAACAGGCCGGTGGCCAGCAGTACGCGCTGATGATGCGCGAGGCCGGCCAGCAGCGTGCCCTGGCGCCGATGGACCACCCCCAGGCCCAGAGGCTGCGCTACATCGCCCAGCGCATCATTCCCTTCAGCTACGAATGGAACGACCGCGCCCGGCAGTGGAAGTGGGAAGTCAACCTGCTGGCCAGCGCGCAGCTGAACGCCTTCTGCATGCCGGGCGGCAAGATCGCGTTCTTCTACGGCATCCTCGACAAGCTCAAGCTGGAAGACGACGAGGTCGCCGCCATCATGGGCCATGAGGTCGCGCATGCGCTGCGCGAGCATGCCCGCGAGCGCGTCGGCAAGTCGGCGTTCACGAACGGCATCGTCGAACTCGGCTCGGCCTTGCTGGGGTTGGGCAACGTGGGCCGCGGCCTGGCCGGCATGGGGGCCCAACTGGTCAACCTGCGCTTCAGCCGCGACGACGAAAGCGAGGCCGACCTCGTCGGCATCGAGCTGTCCGCCCGTGCGGGCTATGACCCCGCCGCCGCCGTGCGCCTGTGGGAAAAGATGATGACGGCCAACAAGGGCGCGCCACCGCAATGGCTGTCCACCCACCCGGCCAGCACGACGCGCATCCGCGACATCCAGGCCAACCTGCCCAAGGTCGAGGGCCTCTACAAGCGCGCAGCCAAGCCGGACCAGCGCTTCCCGGTTGCGCCGCCGCTGCAGGTCAGGTCGCGGTAGCTACCAGCGCGCTGGCAGGCTCTTGAGTCGCTGGTATTCGCCGGCCGCCACGCGCCTCAGGTAGCCGCCCAGCTCCAGGTCCTTGACGAGCTTGGACACCATCTCACGCGAGCAGCCCAGGCGCTGGGCCATGCCCTGGTGGGTGAGCGCCAGGTGGCGGCCATCGCCGGTGGTCTCGTCGACGAGGTTCTTGAGCCGGCCGTAGACATCGTTGAGCGCCAGCTGCTTGGTCGACAGCGTTGCGGCGCGGGCGCGACGGATGACCTTGGTCAGCAACTCGAAGGCAAATTCGGGGTGCTCGCTGATGTGGGTCAGCAGGCTGGCCCGCGTGACCATGACCAGGCGGCTGCCTTCTTCGGTGATGACGCTGGCCGAGCGCGGCCCCCCGTCCAGGCTCATCTCGCCGACGTATTCGCCGGGGCCATAGACGCCGTAGGTGATCTCGCGGCCACGGGCGTCGCTGCTGAAGGCGCGCAGCGAGCCGGAGAGGATCAGATAGAGGTTGTCGCCGAGCGAGCTCTCCTCGATCAGCACGATGCCCTTGCGATAGCTGCGTGCAATGCCGCGCGCGGCCAGCTGCCGCAGCGAGGGCGGCAGGGCCAGGAGTTCGTTGTCGAGCGTGTCGTCAGGCATCCGGCGGCGCTCTGAGCATTTGGCTCCGGAGCGCGGTCGAATGTTAGTGCTTGCGGGCCGAGCGCCGGGCCGTCCCTAGCCGGCCCGCCTTGGGCGATGTGCTTGCCGGTCGATCCGGCAAGCATCGCCGTCCCCTCGGGGGACCG
Source organism: Roseateles sp. P5_D6 (assembly GCF_054049415.1). Taxonomy (NCBI): domain Bacteria; kingdom Pseudomonadati; phylum Pseudomonadota; class Betaproteobacteria; order Burkholderiales; family Sphaerotilaceae; genus Roseateles; species Roseateles sp. P5_D6. The sequence goes on from NZ_JBFUMK010000004.1 coordinate 360,462, forward strand.
GTCAACGTACCCGTTGGACGAGGGGATTCAATTGACCAGCTTGGCCGGCCGCAGCGACGAAACAAGCGGCGGCAGCAAGGCCAACTGCCGCATCAGCTCGCCGATGCTGTCGGCGCCGCTCTTGGCGCGGATGCTCTGGATCTGGCTGCGCACCGTCGAGATCGCCACGCCCTGGCGCTGCGCGACCTCGGTCGGCTTGACGCCGTTGGACAGCGCCTTCAGCACCTCGGTCTCGGCCGGCGTCAGCTGGTAGCGCAGCGCGAACCACTGTGCAGCCAGGTCGCCGCAGAGCTGGCGGCGCTCCAGGATCAGCAGCACCGCCGCCTGGTTGACATCGCGGTTCAGCGGCACGACGACGACATTGGCGCGGCCGCATTCGGCGCGATCGTCACCCAGGCGCAGCAGGCAGCGCCGGCCACTTGCCTCGGCGCCCTCCAGCGCATCGGCCAGAGGCACCGCGTCGGTCAGCAGGCGGGCCCGCAGATGCTGGCCGACGAGCTCCAGCGGGTGGTTGTCATCCAGCGACGCCCGCGCCGCGAGATTGCTGTGAAGCACACGGCCCGCGCCGTTGAGAAGCACGACGCCGTGGTCGAGCTCCTCCAGCACAAGGCCCATCCATTGGTTGGAAAGCGAGGCCGCCTGACGGCGCTCGCGAGGACGGGAGCCCGGGACCTGCCCCGGCTGCACAAACTCGGACATCCACATCGAAGCACTCCTCGGCCCACCCCATGCGAGCCCTCATCAAAGAGTAGGAGAGCACGTTTCGCTTCGGGCGTAAATGTTGCTGGATGTGTTTGTGAACGAATTACCTCCAACCGCCGTTCAAACGACATCGGCAACATAGGGATTGCTGCGGCGCTCTCTTCCGATGCTGCTTTCCGGCCCATGGCCTGGAATGAAAACGGTGTCGTCACCCATCGGCCAAAGGCGCTGGCGAATGGCGTCGAGCAGCTGCTGGTGGTTGCCGCCAGGGAAGTCGGTCCGGCCGATGCCGCCAGCGAACAGCACGTCGCCGACGAAGGCCCGCTGCGCCGAGGCGGAGTGGAAGACGACATGACCCGGCGTGTGGCCGGGGCAATGGCGCACGGCCAGGGTCTCATGGCCGATCTGCACCGTGTCGCCATCGTCCAGCCAGCGGTCGGGCTTGAAACCTTCCGCTGGCGGGAAGCCAAACATCTTGCTTTGCTGTGCCAGACCGTCGATCCAGAACTGGTCGCCGGGATGCGGCCCGATGATGGGCAGGCCCTGTTCGCGGGCCAGCTGGCCAGTGCCGCCGGCATGGTCGATGTGCGCGTGGGTGAGCCAGATGGCCTTCAGGTTCAGCCCGCGCTCGCTGACGGCGGCCAGCAAACGCGGCAGCTCACCGCCGGGGTCGATGACGGCGGCGTCTTTCGTGACGTCGCACCAGACAAGGGAGCAGTTCTGCTGAAAGGGCGTGACGGGGACGGTCAGGTATTGCAGGGCCATTCGGGTGAAAGCTGATAACAAGTTTCGAACTGAAGGTCAATGTATCGAATCGGCCCACCGAGCTTCACCGAATGCCAATGTCAAAGTTTCGAAGCCCTTGGGCCGCAAGCAACGTATGAATCGGAAACGAAGCAAGCTGCCGAGGGGCTAGCGCGCGTGAGCAGGCCATGCGCAGAACTCAATCCTCAAACCCGCACAAACCCGTCCGCACTCCACGCCTGCGAGCCCACGCCGTGGTGCACGAAGAAGAGACCATCGGGGTCGTACCGCGCCTTCACGGCCCGCAGCCGCGCGGCGTTGGCGCCCCAGAACTCGCGCTGCCAGTCGGCGTTGAAGAAGTTGCTCTCCGACACATAGGAGCCTGACCTCGGCGCCACGCGGCGCAGCGCGGCGGCGGCGGCATCAATGGCGCGCGCGTTGCGGTGCGCGTTGGTCAGGTCGGGCGGGGTGCGGGCCAGGCCCGGGTAGGCGGGCGCCTCGCCGTCGGCCATGATGACCAGCGCGAACGACTCGCACACCGCCGGGTTGGTGGCCGTGTTGGCGGCGCTGGCCAGTGCCGCGGGCGGCGCGCCGGCCAAGCCCTTGTTGAAGTGCAGGTCCAGGTGCTTGTGGCGTGTGCTGTCCAGCAGCGCCTGCACCATGCGGGCGCGCTCGCCGGGCTGCAGCAGCGCGGCGGGCAGCCAGAGGGACTCATAGCCGTGTAGCCAGGCGCCCACCTGGGCCTGGTCGCCTTTCCACCAGCCGTGGTGCTTGGGCGCGCCCTCGCGCGTGTCGGGGATCATGGAGCCGTTGCCCTCCATCCTCCACCAGCCGCGCGCATCGTCCGCCCACGCGCCGGGCTCCTCCACCACGCTGAAGTCCTCGGGCGAGCCCTTCACCCAGTCGAAGAACGGCGCCCACACCTGCTGCGCCTGCGCCTTTTCCAGGCCCTGGCACACCATGGAGATCTTGAGCGTGTTGTCCGGCCCGAACGACGCCTGCTCGCCCCAGTGCGGGTTGAAGAGTGAGTCGGCATAGAAGTCCACGAACCGCGCCACGAGGCGCCGGTAGGCCGCGTCGTCGCGGGCCTTGAACTTGCCCCATGCCGCGCCGAAGTGCTGCGGCAGTTCGTGCGTACGCAGCGTCACGCGCGTCACCACGCCCCAGCTGCCACCGCCTCCGCCCTTCAGCGCCCAGAACAGCTCAGGGTCTGACCGCTCATTGACCGTGCGTACCTGCCCATCGGCCGTCACGATCTCGGCCTCCAACAGGCTGGACGCCGCCGTGCCAAAACCCTTGGAGAAGCTGCCAAAGCCCCCGCTCTGGATGAGCCCCGCCACGCCCACGTCCGTGCAGCCGCCGCCTTGCACATAGCGGCCAGCCAATGTCGTCACCGCATGGTACAGGTCAATCCACACCGCACCCGCCTGCGCGGACACCGCCGGCACCGGCGCCACCTTGCCCTCGCAGCCCTTGGGCACGAAGCCGTCGTGCAACGTCACCTCGTTCATCGCCCGCGTCCAGATCAACAGCGAGTCCGGCGCGTTGGACGTGCCCTGGTAGCTGTGCCCCGCGCCCTTCACCACCAGCCGCAGGTTGTGCTCGCGCGCGAAGTTCACGCCCGCCACCACGTCCACCGTGCTGCCGGCCTTGATCACATAGGCACTCGCCGCCGGCGTCCACGCGTCCAGGTAGCCCGACACCTGTGTGCCCCCGGCCTGGTCGCCCACGAAGAACGGGTTGCGCAGATTCTTCATCAGCACGCTGCAAGCCGCCGCGACGGGGCTGGCCGCGCACGGCGCCATCAGCGGCTCCACGGCCGACAGGCGCCCGCCCACCGCGTCCTTGAGCCGCTGCCACTGCGCGGCGTCGGGCCAGTCCGGGTCCGTCGGCCGCTTGCGCCGCCGCGCCCGGCCCTGTGCATGGGTGACCATCGGCAGCGCCGCCATGGCCGCTGCGCCTTGAAGAAGATGTCTACGAAGCAACGTGAACTCCCTGGGTCATTGGATGAGCACCAGCATTCCACGGCGCTGCGCGCCTGGCAGGCGCGTTGGGGTGAATGGTGGGGCGAGCGGGGCCAGCGGCTGGCCCGCTGGAAAGACGGGCTAAGGCTCGCAGCGCGCCGCCGGATGACCCACGGCGCGATAGAACGACGCCACATGCAGCGCCTGCGAGAACCGCCCGGCCTCGATGTCGCCGCTGATGGCCGCCTGCGCTATGAAGCTGACCTCGATCTCCTCCGACGGGTCGAGCGACTGGGCCGATGCATGGGCCAGGTCGGCCGCAGCGCCGCTGCTATTGCTTGCGGTCGCTCGGCGACCGCCCCAGGCCGAACAGCAGGACGCCACCGAGCAGAGCGGTGATCAGCGACGCCATGCCTGATCCGAACAAGGGATGGTGCCCCCACAGGGCCAGATCATGGTGCTTGATGGCATGGCCGAACGACAGGCCCAGGAAGGCCAGGCCGACGAGCGCGGCGAACAGCAGCAGCGATACGAAAGCGTGTTGAGCATTCATGTGACTTCCTCAGACTGCAACTTCGAATGGCGGTTTTAGCCAAGGCACCGAAGGTTGGCGAGGCCCAGTTTGAGTGGGGCGTCATCAAGCATGAGGACTTCGCCACGTTTCCGGCACCCAAAATACTGTTTAAATCAACAGTATCATGCCGGATCGCCGTTGCCAGGTGTGAGGTGCACGCCAAGGCGTTCAATCCCGGCGGCCCAAGGGTCGCCGGGCTTTTTTGTCATCGTGGGGTCGCCAGACAATCCGCCCTGCCATGCCACGCCGACAGCGCCGCGATCACCACCACGTCTATGTCGTGCTGCTGTCTGAACGCGTCTGGAACGAGCCAGCCTTTCGCAAGGCCAACCCCGGCCATGACATCGTCAAGCCCTGCCTGTACGTTGGCATGACGGGCCTGGACCCGGACCTGCGCTTTGACAGGCACATGGCCGGTGTGCAGGCCAATCGTTTCGTCCTGAAGTACGGCGTGCGCCTGATGCCCGAGCTTTACGAGTTCTACAACCCGATGCCCTACGACGCGGCGCGCGACATGGAAGTGGAACTGGCCATCGGCCTGCGTGAGGCGGGCTACGCGGTGTGGCAGGCGTAGACGGGAAAGAGCGGCGTCAGCTCAGTCCCTGAGACCACGTGCCCAGACGCGGTCGGCAGCCTCGAACATCGTGCGGCCGTCCAGCATGGCCGGGTCGCGGACAAGGGCCAACCAGTCCAGCGTGTCGTGGTGGCTGCCGGGAATCAGGTCGGTCGACCGTTCCGCCACGAGCCAGGCATGCAGCCTGGCATACAGCGCGGGGTGGCGCGCCTGCGCCCAGGCCAGGCCAACGAGATCGCCATAGGCTTCCTCACGCCGCGTGGACCGCATGGCCAGCCAGGCCTGCTGCAGATCCGCGGCCAGGCCGTCCGGGGGCTTGGCGGCGACGAAGCCGGCCGGCACACCATGCCAGGCGCCATCGAGATAGCGGCGGCAATGGCCCAGTTCATGGGCGGCCATCAGCTCCAGGGCCGGGCCGCGCAGCGCGGGGTCGATGGCGTCGATCTGGCGCTGGCCTTCGGGGTTGCCGCGCATCGACAGCACCAGCTTGCAGCGGCCATCGACAAAACCCAGCGCGAGCGGCGCCGTGCCGGGCTCGGCCTGGGGCTGCACGACGATGTCCACCGGCAGGGCGAGCGCCTGGCGAGCATGGGCAATGACGGGCGTGATGCCCTGCAGCCAGCGCATTTCCAGGGCGGTCAGATCGGCGGCGTGAGCGGTCTGCGACAGCGCGACACACACAAAAGCAAAGGTGGAAAAAAGACGTCTCAGCACGGCAGACACTCCTTGAGAGCATCTTCGGGCGTGACCGGACGAGACTTGACTGCCCCGTGCCGCGCATCCGTGAACTATGCGGACCAAAGCCGGGCTAAGGTGTATCCATGAAAACCATGCGCGACCTGATGACGCCGCCGGCCCATATCCAGGGCCGCGTCGAGACCATCATCGTGCGCGGCGCACCGCGCGACCGGGCCCGACGCATCGAGCAGACGACGGCGTTGGCCGGCATTGGCCTGGCCGACGACCGGCTCGGCCAGCGCGGCGAGGCCGAGCTGTCGACGCGCCAGGTCACGCTGATCCAGCTGGAGCACCTGCCGCTGATCGCGGCATTTGCGCGCAGCGGCCCGATCGACCCGGTCGGCCTGCGCCGCAACCTCGTCATCTCCGGCATCAACCTGCTGACGCTGAAGAACGCCAAGGTCCGCATCGGCGCGGCGCTGATCGAGATCGTCGGCCCCTGCGCCCCCTGCTCGCGCATGGAGGAGGTCATCGGCCCGGGCGGCTATGCGGCGATGCGCGGCCATGGCGGCATGACGGCGCGCATCCTCGAGGGCGGCGCCATCCGCGTCGGTGACGTGGTGAGCGTGGGCCAAGCCGTCCTCATCTAGTCCGCACGTTCGACGATGTGGCGCCCGAACTGCACGCATCGCTATCCTGCCCGCCGATCGGGAGGCTACGTGATATGAAAATTGAGCAGGCGTACTACATCAAACTGGGACGCGGGGGCGAATGGGAGTCAAGTGCAATTGCCGGCAACAAGCTTCGTTTGGGCTGGCGCAATCAAAGCATCGAAGACGTTAACGCGGGTCGTTGGGAACTGATTGAGCAGCAACTGCGCCTTGAAAGCCAAGGAAAATTGGGCGTCGGTACAACCGACCTGAACCGCCTGCAGGACATCACGAACTCCGGCCCAAATGACGTTTGGGTGACCTTCCACTTAGCCAAGATGTGGTGGACTCGGCTACTTCCGGGGCCAGTTGAACAGGATGAGATTTCCAAGTTCCGCCGCACCACAGGATGGTCCGACGTCGGTGGCGAGAAGACCTTGTTCGCAAACGAGTTGCCCGGCCGTCTGGCGCAATTGCAGGCGTTTCGGGGCACCGTCTGCAGAGTGACTGATAAAAGCCTGCTGACCCGGGTTCTGACCGGCGAACGGAGCCCACTGTCATCCTCAATAGCCCTTTCTCGCGCCGACCTATCCAATTCGCTCTCGCGAGCCATTTGCGAATTGCATTGGAAAGACTTCGAGACGCTGGCGGATATGGTTTTCCGACATGCCGGCTGGATTCGAAACAGTGTGCTCGGCCAGCAGGCGAAGGCGCTCGACCTGGAACTTATTGAGCCGCTGACTCGCTCCAAGTACGTCGTGCAGGTGAAGTCACAGGCTGGTGTGCGAGATCTGGAAGAAACCATCAAGAGCTTCTCCAAGGACAACTATCGCCGGGTGTATTTCGTCGTTCACACACCGACACCGGAGCTGCGCTTCTACGACCGGCTGCCTGACCATGTCGAGTTGCTCCTGCCCGAACGGCTAGGCGAACTCGCCTTGGAGGCAGGTCTGACACATTGGATAGAAGCAAAGGTCGCATGAGCCGACTCAGTCTGGTCATGACCCAGACGTTCTGCGTCCCAGCGCGCTACCAGCCCTTCAAATCGCTGTTCGCTGTTCGCTGCCCGCGCGCCCGCTCCAACACCCGCTGCGCGCTGGTCGTCGCACTGAGCTGATCTTGCAGAAACTGCGCCAGCCGCGGCTGCTGGCTGAAGGCGGCGTTGAAACGGATGTGCGAGTCGCGAGCGCCATCGGCCGCGAAGGTGGCGCCGCGCACCAGCAGGATGCCGGCGCGAAAAGCCTCCTTCACGACGTTGTCCACGTCGACGCCGGCCGGCAGCGTGCCCCACAGGAACAGGCCGCCCTCGCCCGGATGCTCAAGCAGCACGCCGGCCTGGCGCAGCTGCAGCGTTGCCGCGGCGCGGGCCGCGGCCAGGCGCTGCTGCAGGCGGTCCAGGTGCTTGCGCCAGCGGCCGGCGGCCAGCACTTCCAGCAGCACGTATTCGTTGAGCGCGGCCGTCGTCAGCACCGAGATGATCTTCTCGCGCATCAGCGCCTTCAGCAGCGCCGGCTCGGCCGCCATATAGCCCAGGCGCAGCGCCGGGCTCATGGCCTTGCAGAAGCTGGAGTAGTAGATGACGCGGTCCAGCCCCGAGAGCTGGGCCAGCCGCGTCGGCGCGCCGGGGTGGAAGTGGCCCTGCACGTCGTCCTCGGCGATCAGGAAGTCGTGGCGCTGGGCCAGCATCAGCACCCGGTGCAGGTTGGCGGCCGTGCTGCCCCAGCCGGTGGGGTTGTGCAGCACGCTCTGGATGAAGAGCAGGCGTGGGCGGTGCTGCGTGCAGGCGGCGTCCAGCGCCTCCAGGTCGATGCCGTCGGGCCGTCGCGGCACCGGCACGATGGTCACGCCGGCCTGGCGCAGGCGGTCAAAGAGCAGGAAATATCCCGGCGTCTCGACGGCGACCGTATCGCCCGGGCGCAGGAAGGCGCGGCAGATCAGGTCGATGGCCTGGGTGCCGCCATAGGTCGTCAGGATGCGGCCGGCATCCACGGCCACGCCCTGGCTGCGCAGCAGCATCGCGATGCGCTCGCGCAGCTCAGGCAGGCCCTGCGGCGGGCAGCGCGAAGCCATGCCGGCCGTGGCGCGGGCCAGGCCGCGCTGCACGGCGGCCGCGGGGATGGCGTCTTCCAGCCAGGTGGCCGGCAGCGCGCCGCTGCTGGCCAGCAGCACGCCGGCCTTCTGGTCGTTCGCCTGCTGGGCCAGCCAGACAGCCTCCTGCTCCTCGCCGGCTTCCACGCGGGCGGCGTCGGGCATGGCGTCGGCCGGGCCCTCGGCGACGAAGAAGCCGGCGGTGCCGCGCGAGTCGATGAGGCTGGCAGCGACGAGGCGGTCGTACGCGACGACGACGGTGTTGGGGCTGACGCCCAGCCGCGACGCGAGCTGGCGGATGGAGTTCAGCCGTGCGCCGGGCGGCAGCTGGCTGCTGGCGATCAGCGCGTGCAGGCGCTGCTCGATCTGATCGGCCAGCGGCGTCGGGGAGTCGCGGTCCAGAGAAAACATCAGCGCAGCAGCATCAGGGCCAGCACAACCAGGGAGGTGGCCATGATGACATTGAAGGCGCGTCGTCGCGCCGGGCTGGACAGGAAGCGGGAAATGCCGACGCCGAACAGCGCCCACATCGAGACGCAGGGAAAACCGATGAGGGCGCCCGCGAAGCTGACGAACAAGGCGCCGCTGACGATGCTCCACTGCGCCGGCATGAAGACCGACGCCACCGTCACCGCGCGGATCCAGCTCTTGGGGTTCACCGCCTGGAACAGCGCGGCCTCCGCGAACCCGACCCGTTCCGGCGGCCGGCCATTGGCGGCGGGCGCCACGGCCAGCTTCCAGGCCAGCACCAGCATGTAGAGGGTGCCGGCCAGCTTCAACATTTCGTGCAGCACCGGCCAGGCCGTGAAGACGGCACCCAGGCCCGCACAGGTCGCGAAGGTCAGCACGGCCACGCCGGTGTTGGTGCCCAGGATGGCCGGCAGCGTGCGCCGGTAGCCGTAGTGGGCGCCGTTGGCCACCAGCATCATGTTGTTGGGGCCAGGGGTGCTGGACATCAGCAGGCAGTAGGTGGCGAAGGGCAGCATCTCGTTCATGGGGCCATTGCAGCGCCCGGCGGCTGGGACGTGAAGCTACAGCGCGCGGTGCCGTGCGGCGTGCTGTATCAATGCGGCGACCGACACAATGGCCGTATGAGCTTCACCCTTCGCGCCGCCTGGGCCCTGGCCGCTGCCGTCGCCGCACCCGTCTGGGCCGAGCCGCCCGCCTACCGCACCCAGGGCCAATGCGACGGCCTGCCCGCCATCACCTCGTTGAAGGTCGCGCCCGAGTTCTGCCTCGCATTGGCCGCCTCCAACCTGGGCCGGCCACGCGGTGTGCTGGCGCTCAGTGCCAACCGCCTGCTCGTCACCGACATGGGCAACTGGAACCCCGGCCATGGCCGGCTGCTGGAGCTGACCCGCGAGCCGGGCCAGCCCTTCAGGGTCACGGTGCTGCTGAAGGGCCTGGACCGCCCGCACGGTCTGCGCAAGGACGCTCAGGGCCATGTGCTGCTGGCCGAGGCGCACCGGATCAGCCGCGTCGAACTGCCCGCGGGCCGGCTGCAGCCCCTCGTCACCGAGCTGCCCACCCAGGGTCGGCACCCGCTCAAGTCTTTCGCCGTCGACGCCGCCGGCGCCCTCTTCGTCAACTACGGCGCGCCGAGCGACCATTGCGAGGCCATGGACGGTGTCGCGGCCGGCACGGCCCAGGGTTGCGGCCAGACGGGCGGCAAGGCGCCGCTGGCGGCGGTCTGGAAGTTCACGCCGAAAGATGGCGGCGCATGGGAGGGCCAGCCCTTCGCGTGGGGCCTGCGCAATTCCGTCGGGCTGGCTTTCCACCCCGACAGCGGCGAGCTCTGGCAGGCCGAGAACAGCCGCGACAGCCTGCCCGGCGACAAATACGACAAGGCAAGCCCGCCCGATGAACTCAATCGCGTCGAACCCGGCCGCCACTACGGCTGGCCGCATTGCACCGGCACCGACATCCTGGACAGCAGCTTCGGCGCGCACAGCTGCCAGGACTTCACCCCACCGGTGAAGCTGCTGCCGGCGCATGCCGCGCCGCTGGGCATGCTGTTCTACGGCAAGGCCGGGCCGGCGAAATGGCAGGGCAGCCTCGTCATGACCTGGCATGGCTACCAGCCGACGGGCCACCGGCTGATGGCCTGGCGCTTCGATGGCAAACACCAGCCCATGGGCGAGCCGCTGGCGCTGATCGCGGGATGGAGCGCCCAGGCCGGCAAGCACCCGATGGGCGCGCCGGTCGATGTCGACCAGGACGAGCAAGGCCGCCTGTGGATCACCGAGGACCGCAATGGCGACCTGCTGCTGCTCGCGCCGCGCTAGTCCATGGACTCGCTGATCTCCGCCGCAGCCCGCGCCCTGGCCGCCGGCGATGCGCTGGCGGCACTGAAGCGCGTCGCGCTGCGCGAGGACCCGCCTGCGCTGGCCTTGCGCGGCATCGCGATGGCCCAGCTCGGCGAGCTGGCCCGGGCGCGCGAGCTGCTCAGGCGCGCGGCCCAGGGCTTTGGCGCGCAGGAGGCCACGGCACGGGCGCGCTGCGTCGTCGCCGAGGCAGAGGTGGCGCTGGCCATGCGCGACTTCAGCGCCGCACCGCGCGCGCTGGAGGCCGCCATGGCCGCGCTCGAAACGCGCGGCGACCGCGTCAACGCGCTGCAGGCCCGACTGATCGCGGCGCGGCGGCAATTGCTGTTGGGCCGACTCGATGCCGCCTCGGCCTTGCTCGCGCCGCTTGACGACCAGACATTGCCACCCCTGCCCGCCGCCGTGGCCGCCCTGGCCGCAGCGGAACTGGCGCTGCGCTCGCTGCGCATGGACGACGTGCATGCCGCCCTCGTGCGCGCCCGTAACGCTGCCGCACGGGCCGGCGTGCCGGCGCTGATGGCCGAGGCCGACGACGCTGCTGCCGTGCTCGACCGCACCGCCGCACGCCGGCTCGTGGCCGGCGCCTGGCAGCCGCTGCGCCTGCACGAGGTGGCCGCGCTGATGGACTCGGGTGCCGTCGTTGTCGACGCATGCCGCCACGCGCTGAGTGCCGGGGAGTTGCGCGTGCCACTCGCCCGCCGCCCCGTCCTGTTCACGCTGTTGCGGGCCCTCGCCGAGGCCTGGCCGGGCGAGGCCGAGCGCGACACGCTGATTGCCCGCGCCTTTCGCATCCGCGAGGTCGACGAAACCCATAGAGCGCGGCTGCGCGTCGAGATTGGAAGGCTGCGGGCCCTGGTCAAGCCCGTCGCCGGCATCGAGGCGACCGCACGCGGTTTTGCGCTGCGCGCTCCGGAGGTGGCCGTGCTCTCGCCACCGATGGAAGGCGAGGCCAGCGAGCTGCTGGCCCTGCTGTCCGACGGTGCCGCCTGGTCCACGTCGGCCCTGGCCCTGGCCCTGGACGCCAGCCAGCGCACCGTGCAACGCGAGCTGGCCGAACTGGAGGCCGCAGGCCGCGTGCGCGCCATCGGCCAGACGCGCTCGCGGCGCTGGCTGGCGCCGCCGCTGACCGGATTCACGACGATCTTGTTACTCCCCGCCGCGCTGCAGCTTGGCTAAGGTTCGCCCATCGCAAGGAGCAAACCATGAACACAGTGATCCACCCCGCCGAGATCGTCCGCGAATACGGCCCCTTCGAAGGCGGCAAGAGCGTCGCCGGCGTCACSCAYGACGGYCRGCGYGTCTGGGCCGCCACCGGCGCCRSSMTSGTCGCCTTCGACCCCGCCAGCGGCGAGGCCCAGCAGCGCATCGAGCGCCCCTGCGACGCCGGCACCGCCTTCGACGGCCGCTACCTCTGGCAGCTCGCCGAAGCCCGCATCGACAAGATCGACCCCGCCACGGGCAGCGTCGTTGCCTCCATCCCGGCGCCGGGCCAGGGTGGCGACTCCGGCATGGCCTGGGCCGAGGGCAGCCTGTGGGTGGGCCAGCACCGCGGCCGCAAGATCCACCAGATCGACCCCGCCACCGGCGCCATCCAGCGCACCATCGAGTCCAACCGCTTCGTGACAGGCGTGACCTGGGTCGATGGCGAACTCTGGCACGGCACCTGGGAGGACGACGCCAGCGAGATCCGCCGCATCGACCCCGCCGATGGCAGCGTGCTTGAAAGCCTGCAGATGCCCGCCGGCACCAATGTCAGCGGCCTCGAATCCGACGGCGCTGACTTGTTCTACGCCGGTGGTGGCGGCACCGGCAAGGTCCGCGCTGTGCGCCGACCCAAGCGCGCTTAACCACTGAATTCCCCTGAGCAGAACTCACCCGAACCCCGGGTGGAGCCGCTGCATTGCCTTCACCCACCCAAGGAGCCTTTGATGAACGCCCCCATTTCTCATCCTGTCGTCACCCGCGATCTCTGGATCGCCGAACGCAAGAACCTGCTCGCCCGCGAGAAGGAACTGACCCGGCTGCGCGACCAGGTCGCCGAAGAGCGCCGCACCCTGCCCTGGGTGCGCCTGGACGACAACGCCTACGTCTTCGACACGCCGGCCGGCCCGCGCAAGCTGAGCGAGCTGTTTCAGGGCCGGCGCCAGCTGTTGGTACAGCACTTCATGTTCGGCCCCGGCTGGGAGCAGGGCTGCAAGAGCTGCTCTTTCATGGCCGACCACCTGGACAGCATGGCGCCCCACCTGGCCCAGCGCGACATCGCGCTGCTGGCGGTGTCGCGCGCGCCGCTGGCCGACCTCGAGGACTTCAAGCGCCGCATGGGCTGGCAATTCGCCTGGGCCTCGTCCAACGGCAATGACTTCAACCGCGACTTCCACGTCAGCTTCACGCCGGCGGACCGGGTCGACGGCGAGGTCTATTACAACTTCCACATGACGCCCTTCCCGAATGAAGAGGCGCCCGGCATCAGCATCTTCTGCAAGGACGACGACGGCCAGGTCTTCCACACCTACTCGACCTTCGGCCGTGGCGTGGAAGTGATGATGGGCAGCTACAACCTCATCGACCTGACACCCAGGGGCCGCGATGAGGCGGGCCTGAGCTACACGATGGAGTGGGTGCGCCACCATGACCGCTACGAGTCGCAGGCCCCGGCGCCAGCGGCCTGCTGCGGCCGATCATGAAGCCCCTCGCCCAAGGAGTACCTTGGTCGGTCCCCCGTGGGGACGGCGATGCTTGCGGCATCGAGCCGCAAGCACATCGCCTGCGCGGGCCGGCTAGGGAGCGGCCCGGCGCTCGGCCCGAAGGCGGACGCTGACATGGACCTCTGGCCTTGGTTCGCGCTGGCCGGCGCCGGCGCCCTGCACGGCCTGAACCCGGCCACCGGCTGGGGCCTGGCCGCCTGCTCGCAGGACGCACGCCGCGCGCTGCTGCCGATCGCGCTCGGGCATGCCGGCGCAATCGGCGGCGTGGCGGTGCTGGTGGCGCTGGGCGGGTCCATGGGCAGCGGGCAACTTTTGTGCGGCCTGCTGTTGCTGCTGGCGCTGGCGCTGCGGCGCGCCAAGACCGGGCTGGCGTTGTGGTCCTGCCTGGTGGCCAGTGCTCATGGCAGCGGCATGATGCTGGTGCCAGCATTGGTGCCGCTATGCCTGAGTGCCTCACCGGCCCGCGAGATCACTGCCTCGGGCTCGCTGCTGCTGGCCTTGGCGGCCGTGGCCGTCCACATGGCGGCGATGCTGGCCGTGACGGCAGCCCTGGCCCTCGTGGGGAAACGGTGGATTTCTATACTGGCCGCCCTTGCCAACCGCCTGCGCGGCGCCCGCCATGACCCAAGCCCTCACTCCTCCGTCAACGCCCGCGCCCGGTGATGAACTGCAGGCTGTCGTCGAGGCCTTGCGCGACGAACGCAGGCGCTGGCGCGAGGCGCACCGCCGCGGCGGCGACGGCCGCGAGCTGCCGTCGCGCGAGCTGCTGGCAGGCATGGTGCAGTGCCTGTCGGGCGCGCTGTTCCCGATGCGCCTGGGGCCGCCAACGCTGCAGCCCGAGAACGAGGACTTCTACGTCGGCCACACCATCGGCACCGCCATGGCAACACTGCGCCAGCAGGCCGCGCTGGAGCTGCGCCACGAGGCCCGCCAGCGTGGCGATGACACACCCAGCCAGGATGCCGCCGAGCTGGCCACTCGCTTCCTGCGCACCCTGCCCGGCGTGCGCGTGCTGTTGGACAGCGACGTGCTCGCCGCCTACCAGGGCGATCCGGCGGCGCGCAGCGTCGACGAGGTGCTGCTGTGCTACCCCGGCGTGCGCGCCCTGATCAGCCACCGCCTCGCGCATGAGCTCTACAAGCTCGGCCTGCCGCTGATCGCCCGCGTCGTCGCCGAGCTGGCCCATGCCGACACGGGCATCGACATCCACCCCGGCGCCACGATCGGCAGCGGCTGCTTCATCGACCATGGCACCGGCGTGGTCATCGGCGAGACGGCCGTCATCGGCGAGCGCGTGCGCATTTATCAGAACGTCACGCTGGGCGCCAAGAGCTTCCCCACCGACGGCGACGGCAATCTCGTCAAGGGCCAGCCGCGCCATCCCATCGTCGAGGACGAGGCCGTCATCTATGCCGGCGCCACCGTGCTCGGACGTGTCACCATCGGCCGCGGGGCCGTCATTGGCGGCAATGTCTGGCTGACGCGCAGCGTGCCGCCGGGCAGCCTTGTCACGCAGGCGGACTCCCTGGCCGGCACAACCTGAAACAGCGAGCGCCCGCCGTGGCGCTAAGGTGGTGGCATGCAAGCCGATGAACAAGAGATCCGTGATCTCGTGACGACTTGGATCGCCGCCACGCGCGAGGGCGATGTCCAGGCCGTGCTCGCACTGATGACGGATGACGCCGTCTTCCTGACGCCCGGCCGGGCCCCGATGACCAAGAGCGATTTCGCCAAGGCCGCCGAGGGCCAGGCACGCGGCAAGGCGCCGAAGTTCGACGGGCACAGCGAGATGCTGGAGATCCAGGTGCTGGGCGACTGGGCCTTCATGCGCACCCGCCTGAGCGTGACCGCCACACCGCCGGATGGTTCGCCGCCGACACGCCGCGAGGGCCACACGCTGACGCTGCTGCGCAAGGACGGTGGCCGCTGGAAGCTGGCGCGTGATGCCAACCTGCTGGCGCCGGTAGCCTAGCTGTGATGTCTCGATAGGTTGTTCACCCGACCTGGTCTGGGAGACTGGAGTTACGACGCTTCAGAACTCTCAGATGAAGGTGGCCGGGTGAACAGCCATAAGAATGCCAGATTGACGTACCAAGGTCGGCTTTTGCTGATCGAACGCATCAGCGTGATGGGCTTGGCGTTGGCCGCACAGGCCGCCGGCATCAGCATGCGCACGGCGCGCAAATGGCTTGGCCGCTACAACGAGGG